>JAYVNA010000386.1:0-5033 GCA_043758715.1 Archangium sp. | reverse complement strand
GCGTGGCGATGCCCATGCGCGCGAGAAAGCCCGCCACGTTCATCGCGTCGAACTTCGTGCTGCCGTGGCCGTGAATGAAGATCGCCACCGGCGCGGGGCCAGCGGCGCGGTTCTTCGGCACCATCAGCCAGTAGTTCACGCCCTCGTGCCGGGTGAAGGCCTCGCCGGTCTCGGGGTTGAGCTGCCACACCTGGTCGGTGAGCTTCTTCTGCGTCACCCCGTCGTCTTCGAAACGCGGGAAGAACTGAGGCGAGTCGATCGTGCCCACCGCGTGAAAGTCGATGAACCCGAAGTTGTCGAAGAAAAGATCTTCCTGCGCGGCCGAGTTGCCCGAGCCGAACTGCGAATAGAGGCTCTTGGCCATGTCGAGGAAGATGGTGTTCGGCACGATGTGCGTGTTCACGGCTGAGCCGCGGGCGCGCGCGTCACGAATGGTCATCTCGGCGGGGAAGTCGGTCGCGAGACGGGCGAGTTTCCCCAGGCCGTACAAACCATCACGCACCGCCACCATCGGGCGCGTCCACGCCTGGGTGGTGAAGCTCCAGGAGAAGGCCACCTGGTCCATGGTGAACCCGAGCTGACCCAGGCAGTCGTCGGCCAGCGGCTGCAACGCCCTGGTCTGCGCCGCGTGGTTCACGTATTTGAACGGCGAGCGGATGGGGTTGCCCTCGGTGTCGACGAGGTTCTTCGTCAGCACCACCGCGTAGGTGGTCGCTTCGCGCAGCGGGTAGATGGGCCGCGCGATCAGCGTCTTCGTTTCCCGCTCGTAGAAGGTGATGAGCGAGTTGTCGGCGGCGCTGCGCGTGTTCGGGTGGTCGAGCACGCCGTCCATGTCGGTGTCTTCGCCCGGGTCGAGCACGCCGTTGCCGTTGAGATCTTCTTCGACCTCTTCGAACAGCAGGCTCTGCAGCGAGGCGCGCGGATCGTCGGGGTAGTACTCCGGGCGATCGAGCCGCGCGGGGAAGTGGCCCTCGCCGAGATCGAGAGGAGAGGCCTTGCAGTAGTCCGGCGAGCCCTTCGTCACGTCGACCACCAGGATGACGTCGTCGCTGCTGTCGAACCGATCGCCCCAGTGCCGGCGAATGATGTTCTCGGTGTCGAGGTCCTTCTCGAAGGAAACGGAGATCGCTCCCAGCGTTCCCCAGCCATCGAGCGCGTCGAGCTCGTGCCGCGTCTTCGTTTCCCATTCGGTGGGCGAGACCTGGCTGGCGTTGATGCGCTTCTTGGTGAAGCTGGTCGCGTCGTAGCGGCTGGCAAAGTCGTTCGGCAGCGGGATGTCGGGCAGCGGCTTGTGGAAGACGTCGAACTTCACCTTCGTGCCTGCGCCTTCGGGCGTGAGCATCAGGCCGCTGCCTTCAGGCGCCGCGCAGGCGAGGGGGAGCAGGCAGAGAGAGGCGAGCAGGCGGCGCATGGGAACTCCAGAGGCTTCGGAATGTTTCGGAACAGGGCCCCAAACCATCCCTCGAAGGCGAGCGCAAGCGCGTGCGGCTGCGCTTTCCGGAAAATGATGTTCACGAAACCATCGGCAGGCGAGGGAAACGTGAACCTCGTTTTTCGAGTTGGTCGTGAACCGCTGAAAGGTAGGGTTCGGTTCGCTTGAGCACTCCCACCGTCAGCGTCGTGATTCCCGTGTTCAACGAGGTCCGCACCATCGCGGAGCTGATCAAGCGCGTGGTGGCCGTCGATTTTCCCAAGGAGCTGGTGATCGTCGACGACTGCAGCACCGACGGCAGCCGCGAGTGGCTCGAGGAATTGCTGCAAAAGGGCATGGGCGCGCTCGAGGGCGCGAAGCCCCAGAACGTCAATCGCTTCTCCGTGCAGTTTCAGCCGAAGAACCAGGGCAAGGGCGCTGCGCTGCGACGCGGTTTCCAGGAAGCGACGGGCGAGCTCATCGTCATTCAAGACGCAGACCTCGAGTACGACCCGCGCGACATTCCCCGGCTGCTCAAGCCGATCCTCGATGGCAACGCCGACGTGGTGTTCGGCAGCCGCTTCACGGGCGAGACCCGCCGGGTTCTCTATTACTGGCACGCGCTGATGAACGGGCTGCTCACCACCCTCTCCAACATGACCTCGGGGCTCAACCTCACGGACATGGAGACTTGTTACAAAGCGTTTCGCCGCGAGGTGCTGCTCTCGTTCACCCTCGAAGAAGATCGCTTCGGCATCGAGCCTGAGCTCACCGCGAAGGTGGGCCGCGCCAACGTGCGCGTCTACGAGGTCCCCATCAGCTACTTCGGGCGCACCTACGAAGAGGGCAAGAAGATCACCTGGAAGGACGGCATTCGGGCCATCTACGCGATCGGCAAGTACGGGCTGCTGCGGAGGTAGTCTGAACTGGAGCAGGGCCGCTCCAATGGATTGCGCATGCGCTTGCGGACGGGTTGCGCAACGCCCGTAAGTACCTGCCGCCCCGACGCATTTGGCATGGCACAGCGCGTGGATAGGTGGCCGTCATGCGGATCACCATCCTCGGACTTCTGACCCTCTCAGCCCTGGCCTTCGCGGCGAACCCCAAGCAGCTCGCGATGCCCGTTGGTCAGACGACCACGCTCTCGATGCCCGCGCCGGTTTCGAAGATCACCGTGGAAAACCCTGCGCTGGTGGAAGTCAGCCGCCGGGGCCGGCAGATCATGATCGTGGGCCTGAGCACCGG
Source organism: Archangium sp. (assembly GCA_043758715.1). Lineage (GTDB taxonomy): Bacteria > Myxococcota > Myxococcia > Myxococcales > Myxococcaceae > Archangium_A. Next base: position 2,377 of record JAYVNA010000386.1, on the reverse strand, counting down.
CAGCACGGACGTCACGGTGATGACCGCCGATGGCGAGTTGCACCTCAAGGTTTACGTGGCCGCCGACAAGTACGGCTTGCCGAACTGACGCAGGCATCCCCCTCATGAACAACTGGGCGGGAAATTGGAGCGGCGCGGACCTTGTGGGGGGGTCGCGCCGTTCGTTTTTGCGGGCCCTCGGGGGTGAATTTCAGCCGGGGTTCTTCCGTACATGCACCCATGGTTCGCTTCGCACTGGTGCTGCTCGCGTTTTCAGGGTGCGTCTCGTTTCCCCACGCGCATCTGCTTTCGGCGGCAGCGCAGTTGGAAGTCGTGCAGGCGCCCGTGGTCTGCGGCCCCATCGGCTTCCGCAAGATTCCGCTGCAGGCGCGTTGGGGTGAATACGTGCGCGTGACCGTCGCCACGCCGGGTGCGCTGAGGGGTACGGCGCTGGTCCACGCTGGCGGCGTCGCGCTCGAGCCGGTCTCGTGGAGCACGGACACCACCGGAGCGCTGGTGGTCGAAGCGCGTTTCCCCAACGAGGATCCAAATCGCCGCTTCGTGCTCGAGCGGGAGCGGCCCATCGACGTGACGCTCACGGGGCTCGAAGGCAGCTGCGAGGGCTCGGTGTTCACCATCGAGCACGGCGTGCTGGTGCCGTCGATCGATGAGCGCTCGTGGGTCGCTGAGCTCGAGCGTCGCGGTGGGCCCGAGCTCGCGGCGCGGCGTGAGGCGGCGCGGGTGCAAGCCGAGGCGCGGCGGCAGGCGCACTACGCGACGTGGGAAGCCCGTCAGCACGTCGAGGGCTCGGCCGAAGTCGTCGCGCAGGCCGAAGTGATTCGCCAGCAGCACTACGCGCAGTGGGAATTATCCCATTCCCCTCTCCCCTCCGGGGGAGAGGGTCAGGGTGAGGTGATGATCGCTTCCCCGGAAATCGCGACTCCTTCCTGCGCGGCTGGTTCCTGCGGTGGCGTCGCGGTGGGCGCTTCGGTGGCTTCTTCTGATGGCATTGCTCAGTCCGCACCGACCTGCCTCGGCACTGGCGTTCCCGCCGAGACAGTGGTCTCGACACACGCCACCGCCTCCGTCGCGGTCAGTTCGCCTGCCGAGTGGAACCAGCCTTCCGAAATGAGTCTGCGCACGCCGACCGCCCAGCCGGCCGTCGCCGCCGAACAGACCTGGTCGCAGCCGTACCAACCGCGCCTGGACACTGTCGCCGTCAGCACCGAGACGCGTGTCATCGCCACCGAAGAGACCTGCTCTCAGCCGTATCAGCCTCGCTCCGACCCGGTCGTGTTCGAGACCCAGCCGGCGCAAGTCGAGGTGGTGCAGCCGGCCGCGGTCGTGATGGTCCCCGCGCTGTTCCAGTTCATGTTCAACGTCGCAGCGAGCGCGGGGTCCGCGGGGTCCGCGCGCCCGGTTCAGCCGGTGCACGGCGCGCAGCCGGTGAGGTGAACATCGAGTTGACGATGAAGTCCCAGACCGCGGCGACGCGCGGAACCTGCCGCAGCGCTTCGTGCGTCGCCAACCACAGCTCATCGACCGGCAATGAGCCTGCATCGGCCTGCAGCTTGCGCGAGAGCCGCAGCGGCTCGAGGCGATACACCGGCGCGTAGGGTTCAGGCACCAGCGCCACTCCGAGCCCCTGCTGCATCGAGCTGACCTGCATCACGAAGCTGTTCGTTCGCAGCACCGGCTCCACCCCGCGCTTCGCCAGCCACTTCGCGGCGTGCAGCTGCTCCAGGCCGAAGCCCCAGCCGAGCCAGGGCACGTCGCTCCAGGACTCCAGCGGCCCGCGGGCGGCGAGCTCGGGCAGGCCCATCGGCACCCAGCGCACGCGCGCAAGCATCTTCCGAACCAGCGGCCCACCGGTCGGGCGAATGGTGCGAATGGCGAGGTCTGCTTCGCGGCGGGTGAGATCGGCCTGGCGCACGTTGGCGTCGACCTCGAAACGCAACCGGGGATGCCGCGCGCGCAACCCGACCAGCATCGGCGTCACGAAGCTCTCGGCCACGCCCGGAGGCACCGAGAGCTTCACCGCGCCTTCCACTTCGCGCTCGAGACCATCGAGTTCGCGGCGAAAGACGTGCGAGGCGCGTTCCATTTCTTCAGCAGCGGCCAGCAATCGTTGGGAGGCCGCCGTCGGCACCAGGCCCTCGCGCGTGCGATCGAACAAGGCCACGTCGAGCAGCGCCTCCAACTTTCCGAGCCGGCGCGACACGGTCGAGGTGTCGCAGGCCAGGGCGCGCCCGGTCACCGCGAGCCGGCGCGTGCGCACCAGCGAGAGGAAGAGCTGCACGTCGTCCCAGGGGAGTGGATGGTCTTGCATAAATGCAACCTGACCTTGCAAAATGGCGAATTGAGTTGCGCTGATGCAAGCAGCACTGTGGCATGCATG
>JAYVNA010000385.1:0-5055 GCA_043758715.1 Archangium sp. | reverse complement strand
GCGTGGGCGAGCTCGTGCGCGACGATGGGCCGCTGCGCTTCGTCGGATTGATCAGCGAGGAGGATCAGCGTGTGCGCGTGCAGATCATAGAAGCCGGCGACGTTCTGGCGATTGAAGTCGGGGGCGAGAGACTCGAGCTTCGCGCCCGCGGGGAGCAGACCCAGCGCGCGCAACGCCTCTCCCAGCCGCTGTTGCCGCTCGACGTCGACGTCGCGGCGCAGCCACCTCTCGGCCTGCTCGCGGGAGAGGACCTTCACCTTCAGGTTCTTCGGGCCGGGCAGGCGCATCACCTCGAGCACGCGCGGCAGCATCTCGTCGACGAGCTTCGCGGGGTCTTCCGCGCGCGCGGCCAGCGACGACACCGTGACGAGAATCAGCCAGCGCATGCTTTGGCGAATGTACTCGGTTCGCGCCGCCCCACCCTGGTCAGGCTCGCGCGCGCGCGTGACGAACGACGTGGGGGTGACAACTCGGCAGGCACCCGCGCCGATATAGTCTTCGTGACCTTCCCGTCGGTGGCGCCGCTCACGTTGACCGCAGTCGCCGCGACGCCGCTTCGCACCAGCCGCATCGTCTTTTCCGTTTCTGAGTGGTGCTCCTCGTCCGTTCCCCGTGCTCGCCCCCTTTCCTGCGAGCCACGGAGACGAACATGGACGCAAGACGACTGATCATCGGGCTGCTGCTCCTGGCACCGGCGGCCCACGCGCAATACAACCTCAGCACCCTGAGCCTCGGCCCCCAGGCGAGCACCGTGCTGGGAGACGGGCCGCAGTGGGGCGTCTCCCTCGGCTATACGCGCTACCTCGAGAGCGGCTTCGAGTTCTTCGCGCGCGCGCCGGTGTTGATCAGCCACGTGCTGGTGGGCGCTGACACCTCGACCGGGGAAGGCAACGTCGCGGGAACCGGCCTCACGCTGGGGGTGCGCTACCTTTTTCTCGAGGACACCTGGCGACCGTGGGTGGGGCTGCAGCTCGGCGCGTCGTTCCTGATCACCAGACCCGAAGTGACCTGGTTCGCCGGCCCCGGAGTGAGCGCAGGCCTCGACTGGGTGTTCAATCCTTCGTTCGCGATCGGCGTGCTCAGCTCGTACGACGTGTTCATCAGGTTGAACGCGCCGTGGCGGCACCAGTTCAGCGTGCTGATCAACTTCTCGGTGCTGCTCTGATCAGAGGTCGATGCCCTGCGCCTGGCACGCCTTCACGATCGCTGCGCGCTCCGAGGCCATGATGCGGCCCCTGTACGCGGTGACCAGCGGCAGGTTTCCCAGGTGACACCAGGCCAGCACGCGCAGGCTGATGGCGTCGGCGCGCTCGGCGATCGCGGGCTTGAGCGTCCATTCGATCACCTGGTTCCACTCGTTCTTCGTGGCGGCGGCGTGGGCCGCATCGAACAGCTCCTGCTGCTCGGCCGTCAGCGGCTGCGCTTTGACGGCCAGCACTCGGGGCGCGGGCGAGGGAGCCACACCCGCATCGACGGCGACTTCGACCATGGGCGCGACGGGCTCAGGCCCCGCATCGACCACCGTCTTCCGAGGTGGCGGCTGCTCGACCACCCGCGCCGCGGGGACGGGGGTCTCTGCGTTGGAAGCGAGCACCACCATCGCCACCACCAGACCCGCGGCCGCAAGCGCTGCGAAGGGCCAGGCTGCGCGAGAAGGCGCAGGCGCGCGCGACGAAATGGTTTGCGCGCTGGGGTTCTTCGGGGCCTCGAGCTTCTTCGTCGCCGAGGAGGTGAGGCTGACGCCGCACATCTCCCAGATGAAGGTGGCGATGTCGGGCGTACGCTCCTGCGCGTGCTTGGCGAGCGCGTGGTCGACGGCCGCGATGATTTGTTCCGGCAGCTCGGGCCCGAACGTTCGCAACGACGGCGAGGGCTCCATCGCCACCAGGTAGACCGTGCGCGCCAGCGTGTTCGCCTCGAACGGCCGATGACCGGTGAGCACCTCGAAGCAGATGGTGCCCAGCGAGAACAGATCGCTCTGCGCGGTGATGGTCTGGTGCTCGGCCATCGCCTGCTCGGGTGACATGTATTGCGGCGTGCCCAGCACCACCGACTCGCTGGTCATCAACGAATCGGAGTCGACGAGCTTCGAGATGCCGAAGTCGAGCACCTTCACCGCGGTACCCGTGGGCGTGGAGACCAGGAAGATGTTCTCGGGTTTGAGATCGCGGTGCACCACGCCGGCCCCGTGCGCGACGTGCAGCGCCGAGCCGATCTGCACCAGCAGCGCCTGCCACTCGGCCAGAGGCACCGGGCCCCGCTCGAGCCGTTTGCCGAGGCTCTCGCCGCGCAGCAACTCCATCACGAGATACGCAGCGCCATTGGGCAGCGAGCTGAAGTCGAACAGCTGCACGATGTTCGGGTGCTCGAGCCTGGCGGCGATCTCGGCCTCACGGCGGAAACGCGCGACCTGATCAGGCATGCCGTCGGTCGTGCGGCGCAGCACCTTGATGGCGGCCATCTTGCCTTCCACCCGCACGTGTTTCGCGCGCCACACCTCGCCCATGCCGCCGCGGCCGATGGGTTCGATGATCTCCCAGGTCTCACCGACGAGCAGGCCGACGCTGAGCAGTGGTTCGGACATTCGCGTGCGCACTCTAGGCAGCTGTCCTGAGACTGTCCCTGACAGGAAGCCGCCCCGGCCGCCGAAGTTGCCGGAAGTCAGCGGGCCTGCGGGTTGGCCTCGCGAGTGCACAGGGAGCGCGTGACCATGAGTAGGTTCCCGGCCATGAGAGTTCGTGCGTTGGCGTTCGCGCTGCTGTGGTCGGCGGCCGCGTTCGCAGATCAACCGCTCACTGACGCGAAGGTCTACCTGTCCGGCGACGGCGTGCGCGCGGTCACTGCGTCGGCAGGAGGAGAGCGCTGCGTGTTGATGGTGTCGGGGCTCGAGGGTGAGCTCGACGGGCTGGTGCTCGATTGCCGCGTGCGGCGAGAGGACGGCCGCACCTCGTACCTCGTGCGCTTTCACGGCAGTGAACAGCTGGCGTTGCGCTCCGAAGTGACCGGCAAGGCCTCGCTCGCCCGCGGTGAGGCGGTGCTCGAGTACAGCGACGCAGAGTCGAAGAAGGAAGGCCTCGCGGCGCTGTGGGCGAAGCACCAGTCACAGCAGGCCGCGGGCAAGCTGGCGGCGGCGTCCGAGTTCGATCGCGCGAAAGAGGTCGCGCTGCGCTCGCGTGAGCTGGCCGACCTGATGGAACCGCTCAACCGCGCGTGCGGCACGAAGTTCACCGTCACCATCGACTTCTCGGCGATCGCAGACGAAGCGATGATCTCTTCCCGGGCGCATCAAGGGTGCCGCCTGGCGATCGAGACCATTGAGGGCCTGTGCAAATGGAAGATCGCGCGCGCCACCTTCGCGGAGAAGTTGAGCGAACTGCGCTGCACGCTGGGCGACGCGCGTGACCCGGCGTTCACGCTCAGCGGCAAGTCGTTGGTGGTGACGTACAGCCCCGAGACGGTGAGCATGGAAGGCTCTCTGGACCGCTACCTGAAGGAGGCGTTGTGAGAGCGGCGGCGGTGGTGCTGTTGATCGCAACCGGGGCCGCGGCCGACGACGCGCCGATTCCTCCGGTGTGGCGCGAAGGGAAGACGCTCGGTGACAAGATCGAGCTCGAGCGCGCGCGCGTCTGCCAGGACCCGAAGGGCCGGGTGCTCGCGGTCGATCACCAGCACTGGCTCTATTACGGCGATGCGCAGACGTTGACCGCGGTGAACTCGGACATGTCGTCGGTCTTCGATCCCCGGCAGCCGGGAGACAAGGCGAGCGCGTCCTTCAACGAGAAGGCGCAGGAGTGCGAGGTCGAGTGTGGCCAGCGCTTGGTGAAGTTACCGCGCGTGCCGGAAGAGCGAGTGGGGGCGCTGCTGCTCGGGGCCAAGTACGTCGCGAACCCGCACCAACGCGAGCCCCATGCGCTGTTACGAGATGATCGCGGGGTGTACTACTTCGTCGACCGCGGGCGCACCGAGGGCTCCGAGAAGAACTTCCGGCTCTGGGTGGGGCCGAAGGGCGCGATGGTGCTGCAGAAGATGACGAACGTGGTGAGTGACTCCGCGGGCGACATCTTCAGCACGAAGTCGGGAGCGCTTCGGCTGCTCATCGATCGCGAGAAGAGCTCGGAGTGGATCTCACCGAAGAAGCGGCTGCCGCTGCGCTACCTCGACCCCGCGGAGAACCTGCACGTCATCTACGCCGAGCTCGGCGTGTACGCGGGGCAGCGGTTGGGCAGCCCGTGCGACGACTTGTGACTACTTCACCTCGCCCATCAGCTTGCGCACCAGCGGCGAGATGATCAGCAGCGCCACGCCCGCGATGACCGCGTAGATCGCCAGCTGCTCGTAGCCCGCGGTGTACGAGATCAACTTCTCCGACGCGGTCGCCTTCGGATCGGGCAGCGACATGCCCGCGCCCAGAATGCCGGCGGCGTACTGCCCGTAGGCGCTCGCGAGGAACCACATGCCCATCATCACGCCCTGCAACTTCTTGGGCGAGAGCTTGGTCATGATCGACAACCCGATGGGCGAGAGGCACAGCTCTCCGAAGGTCATCACCAGGGTGGCCAGGGTGAAGACGTCGAGTGAGGTGATGCCCTTGTCGTTCGCGAAGAAGCGGGTGGCGTAGAGCACGAAGAACGCACCGCCCAGGAACAGGAACCCCAGGCCAAACTTCACCACCGTGTTCGGCTCGAGCTTCTTCTTCGCCAGCGCGATCCAGATCAGCCCGAACACCGGCGCGAAGATGATCACGAACAACGAGTTCGACGAGTTGTTCACTCCGTTGGGGTCGAGCTTGATGAAGCCCAGCAAGGTGTCGTCGAGGTTGTTGGCCGCGAACAGGCTCAGCGAGCCGCCCGACTGCTCGAAGAACGCCCAGAACACGATGGAGAAGATGATGAACACCATCGCCGCCGCGAGCTTCTTGCGCTCGTCGGGCGTGCTCTTGAACATCTCGTACCCGACGTACAGCAGGGTCATCGGCCCAATCGTGTACATGAAGTAGTCGGTGAGATCGGTCTGCGAGACCATCACCATCAGCAGCGGGATGACCGCGAGCGACCC
>JAYVNA010000384.1:0-5060 GCA_043758715.1 Archangium sp. | reverse complement strand
CCAGGTACATGTCGAACGACCTCGCCGCGGTGGCTGACCCTCTCCGGACGCTCGCCCTCGCTGCGCGAGATGGCGAAAGCCTCGCCTTTACACAGCTTTACGAGCGTACCCACGAGCAGGCCTGGCGGGTTCTGTACAAGGTCGTCGGCCACAGCCCCGACCTGGAAGACCTGGTTCAGGAGTCCTACATCCAGCTGATGCGGGCCCTGAAGACCTACCGGGGCGACTCGCGGGTCTCGACCTTCCTGCACCGGGTGTGCGTCAACGTCGGGCTGATGCACCTGCGCAGCAAGCGCCGCCGCAAGGAAGAGACGACCGATGAAGTGCCGGAGCACGCGACCGACGAACGGCACGATCCGGAACGCGCGGCGCAGGTGAAGCAGGCCGCGGTGCTGGTGCAGAAGGCGCTCGCGACGCTCAGCGAAGAGAAGGCGTCGGTGTTCGTGTACCACGAGCTCCTGGGCATGAAGCCCGAGGAGATTTCCGAGCTGGTCGACTGTCCGGTGAACACCGTGCGCTCGCGCCTCAACCGCGCCCGCCAGGACTTCACCGAGGTCGTCGTGAAATTGAAGCGGGGCCAGTCATGAGTCATCTCGAACACGACACCTTGTGGGCGCTTTCTCGCTCAGAGCTGCCCGCGACCGAAACGCACGACGCGAAGGCGCACCTCGCGCAATGCGCCGAGTGCCGGGTCAGCTTCGAAGACGTCCAGCTGGCGCAGAACGTCTTGAGCGTGCTGCCCGAAGTGCCGCCGATGCCCGAGCAGATGGCGCGCCGCGTGGGCACTCGCCTGGCCGAAGCGGCCGATGCGCGGGCGGCGAAGAACTTCACCTCGTGGTGGCAGTCGCTCTTTGCGCCCCGCTTCGTCTTCGCGGCCGCGCTCGCCACCGTGCTCGTCATCGCCGGAGCGTGGCTGCTCGCGTCGGTCAACGCGCCCGACCCGGTCTCGCCCCTCGCCACGCCCACGCCGGCGCCGCTCACGCCTGCGCCGCAGCTCAACCCCAAGCCGCCCGCCCGGAAGCTCTCGGCCACCGTCGCCAGCGCGAAGAAGTCCACCGCAAGCAAGTCGCAGGTGCTCGCCGAGGGTTCGACCGTCACGACCCAGAGCGGCGGCAGCGTGTGGATGAAGCTGCCCGATGGCTCGCGCGCCGGCCTCACCGCCGCCTCCGAGGTGAAGCTGTCCACCCTCGAGGCAAAGCAGCTCACGCTCGACTTGACCAAGGGCAACCTGGCGATGGTGGTGCCGCACCGGCTCGATCGCGTGCTCACCGTGCGCGCGGGCGATCTCGAGGTGAAGGATCTCGGCACCCGCTTCCTCGTCTCCCGTGACGCGAACCGCACGCTCGTCGCGGTCGAAGAGGGCAAGGTCGAAGTGAAGACCCCGACCGGCACGCGCGAGGTGACCGCGAATCATGCCGTCACCTGGAGCGGTGGACAGCTGGTCGAGATGCCCTGGGAAGCGAGCGCGCCCGCCGTGGCGCCCCTGCCCGTCGCCACCAACACGCCCGCGCAGGTGGTGCTGCCCGAAGAGGGTCAGCCCAACAGCATCGCGAGGCTCTCGGAGACCGAAGAAGAGGACGACAGCAGCCCGCCGCCGCCCGAAGACGTGCAGGAACAGCTGCCGCCCGATCGCACCCCGGTGGCCGCCGACGAGCAGTGGGCAGGGCTGCCAGAGAAAGCGCCGCCCCCGCAGCCGCTCGGCTACACGCCGGCCCTCGTTCCGCCGCGCCGCGCCGTGACCGCAACCGAGAAGACCTTCTCGCTCAAAAACCTCGAGCGGAAGCTGCGCGAGGTGGGCTCGGTCATCACCTCTCACACCATGCGCGAGGCGGGCGTTCGCAACATCGTGAAGGCCGCCGACGCCGGTGATTGCCTGTTCGCCCTGCAGCTGGCCGATCGCTGGCTGAGCGAGCCGATCACCGGTGCGATCAGCGAGCCCACCATGAACCGCAACGTGCGGCTCCAGCAGGTGCGGTGCCTCAACCACCTCGGCCGCAAAGACGACGCGGCCACGCTGCTCAAGCTGATCGACTCACAGCGCTGAGCAGTTCGAAGGAAAGGAAGACTGAGTGTCTCACCCGACGTTCAGGGTGAAGCGCCCGCCGTTGCGGCTCAGCTCTGCGCGCATGTCTTCGCGGAACTGGCGCTGCACCGACCCGTTCCCCACGATGCCCACGCAGCCGTTGGTGCCGGGCGTGCCGCCGTCAGGGTGAATGCGAAGCTCGGTGCGGGTGCCGCCCACGCGCGCGTCGAACTTGTTGCTGAGCGCGAAGCTGTAGCCGACGCCATCGACGGTCATGCCGCGGGTGCTGCGGCTCCACATGTGCGGAGTGACCGTGTAGGCGCCGGGAGGCAGGCTGCCGCGGCCGTGGCCACCACTGCGGAAGTCGTAGGTGTGGCCGTTGACCGTCACCCGGCCGCTCACCATCTGAGAGCGGCTGCCGGGCCCGCGTACGCGATCGAAGCTGGCGGTGCGATCGGCGCCTGAGCTGGGGCGGGGCGCCGAGGGCTCGACCGGACGGGCCGGAGCGGAAGGCGAAGGCCGCGAAGGCTCGAAACCGTCCTGCAGGGCGCGCAGGGTGAGCGGGCCGACCTGGCCATCGACCTCCAGGCCCTTGGCGCGCTGAAAGGCCCGTACCGACTGGTCGGTGCGGGCCCCAAATGAACCGTCGACGCCCCCCGGGTTGAAGCCCGCGCGCTGAAGCTGCTGCTGAAGGGTCCGAACTGAGTCGCCGCGGGAACCGATGGAAAGGGTCACAAAGGGGTTTTCGGAACGACCCCGTCGCAGGTTCCGCCCTTCAGAACACCTTCACTTCGCCGGGGCCCACGATGATGGCCGGCTGGGCCTCGTAATCGAGCTTGAGGCGGTCCGGAGGGGCCGGGGTGGTGGGAATGACCGCCACCGACTTGATGCCCACCGAGGCCGTCTTCCGGGCGTCAATCTGCGCCTTGAGCGAGGTCAGCGCGGTGCCGGACAGCTTGACCACCGCGGGGAGCTTGCTGAGCGCGGCCTTGTCGGCCACCTGCTGCCCGTTGACGAAGAGCACCAGCGAGGTGATGCGGGTCGAGAGGTCGAGCGCCATGCCCGTGGTCGCGTCGACGAAGGCGAGCTTGTTGATGCTCAGCTCGATGCGCTGCACCAGGTTGGTCGCCGTCTTCAGCTCGGGAATTCCCTCGTAGTCAGAGGGCGAGAGCACATCGACGCTGTCATCGAAGGTGAACTCGCAGCCATTGGGCACCACCCGCGTGGCGACCGTCTTGTTGCCTGCGGCGATCGGCTGGCCGCAGGTAAACGAGCTGAGGGAGATCTCCGTCTGACCCTTCACCGACGGCACGCCCTTCGTCTCGTCGATGCGCACCTCGACCGGGCCACAGGCGGTCACACTGAAGACCACCACCGCGAGCACTGCAAAGCGCACCATCGTCATGTGTTTCCTTTGGGGGGGCGCCTCGGCCGGCGCGTTTCACAGCAAAGCATGGCTTGAATGGCGCCCAAGCTCTACACTCCGGTGGCAACTTTTTGCGTTCCGGTCGTAACGTCCGAAGGGTGAGCCGGGGAAGTCCGAGGTCTTGAGTGGGCGCCTATCGAGTCTTGCGGCGCGTGAGCCCCCCGGGGGCCTACCTCGAGACGTGGGCGGGCAAGCAGGCCAGCGCAGATCGACCGGTCCTCCTCAAGCGCCTCAACGCCCCCGCGCCCCCCGCGGAACGGTTGCTCGAAAACCTGCGGGCCATGGCGGGGCTGTGCCCTTCCGTGCTCGAGGTGGGCAGCGACGGAGAGACCGTCTGGCTGGTGGTCGAAGGAACCGAAGGGGAGCCCCTGCGCTGGGTGATGTCGACGCTGGCGCGCGCTGCCGGGTTCATCGCCCCCAACGAAGGCCTCGCGGTGGTGGCGCGGGTCGCCGCTTCGCTTCAGGCGCTGCACAAGCAGAAGCTGGTGCACGGCGACGTGGCGCCCGCCACCATCGTGCTGACCTCCCGCGGCGAAGTGAAGCTGCACGACGGCTGCATCGCCACCACGCTCGCGCCCCCGGGTGACGCCGGGCCGTGGCGCAGCGAGCTCAACGCGCTGGCCCCCGAGCAGCTGACCGGCCCGGCCACGATGGCGACCGACGTCTTTCGGCTGGGGCTGGTGCTCTACGAGCTCGCGGTCGGGCGCCCCCTGTGGAGCGGATCTTCGGGCGCACAGCTGTGCCAGTCGGTGCGCAGCTGGCCCGGGCTCTCGAGGACCCGGGTGCAGCAGGTGCCCGAGCCCTGGCTCACCTTGCTGGTCACCATGCTGGCGATCGATCCCGTTGCGCGCCCCACCATGGAAGAAGTGGTGGCGGTGCTCGATCAGGCGGTGACCCAGCACCAGTGGGCCGTCACCGACGCCGACATCGCCCGGCTCTTCGCGCGCGCCACCGCCCATCGGCCCTTGCTCACGGGAGAGCCGTTGGGCGCTCACGATCTCAACCTCACCCCGCTGGTCCCGTCCGATGGAATGCCGGCGGTCACCCCGCCCGGCGCGCTGGTGGCCCGCATCGCCACCAAGAAGATGACGCGCGAGATGCTGGCGGTGGTGCGTTCGGCCATCGCTGTGGGCGAAGCCCCGCTCGTGCCGGTCCCCGATGACGCGCCGTTGGATCTGCGGGCCGCGCACCTGCTGGTGAGCCAGGGCAAGTTGTCCCGCGCGCTGCTGGCCTCGGTGCAGGAAGCGGTGGTGCCGGGCGGCAAAAACATCGCCACCCAGCTGATCGAAGGCGGCATTCTCGACGAAGACGCCTTCGTTTGCGCCGCCGCCGAGCTGACGCACACGCCGTTCATCGGCGAGAAGAAGCTGGCCGAGACCTTCCCCATGTCCGAGGCCATCGCGCTGGTGCCGCTCGAGCTGGCGCGCGCCACCCAGTCGGTGCCCCTGGGCATCAAGGGCGGCACCCAGCTGATGGTCGCGATGGTCGAGCCGATGGATGCCGCCGCCCTCGCCCTGCTCAAAGCCGCCATCGGCGCGCGCAGCCTGATCGTCTTCCGCGCCGGCGTGCGCGCGCTCACCGCCACCCGCACCCGCATCTACGCGCTTCCGA
>JAYVNA010000383.1:0-15024 GCA_043758715.1 Archangium sp. | reverse complement strand
CCGCGAAGGACCTGGGGGAAGGCATCAAGCTCATCAACGTCGCGATCACCGACACCCGCGAGCTCACCTTCGAGCTGAGCCCGCCGGTGCTCTACGATCTCGGCCTGCCCGCCGCGGTGAGCTGGCTGGGCGAACAGCTCGAGGGACAGCACCACCTCCACGTCGAAGTCGAGGCTGATCAGCCCTTCGAGAAGCTCGAAGACGAGACCGCCGGCCTGCTGTTCCGCGCGGTGCGCGAGATGCTCACCAACGTGGTGAAGCACGCGAAGGTGAACGAGGCGGCCGTGTCGCTGCACCGGCACGACGACAAGCTCACCGTGGTCATCAGCGATGAAGGCAGCGGCTTCGACCCCGCGCGGCTCAAGAGCTACGAGGCCGCCAAGGGCTTCGGTCTCTTCAGTGTTCGCGAACAAATATTACGCCTCGGTGGCATCTTCGAGGCGAACTCCTCCCCCGGCCGCGGTACCCGAATCACCCTGCAGATCCCCTTGAAAGCCAGAAAGCAGTCAAACCCGTAATCACAAACGCAATCGGAGACACAACACCATGAACATCCTCCTCGTCGATGACCACCAGATGATGCGCGATGGCCTGCGGGCCGTGCTGGAGCGCGAGAGCGATCTCCACGTGAGTGGCGAGGCGGCCGATGGCCGGACCGCCCTCGAGCTGTGCTCGACGCTGCACCCCGACGTGGTGGTGATGGACATCGGCATGCCGGGTCTCAACGGCATCGAGGCGACCCGCCAGGTGACCACCCACCACCCCCGCACCAAGGTGGTCGCGCTCTCGATGAACGCCGATCGCCGTTACGTGCACGCGATGTTCGAGGCGGGCGCCTGGGCGTACCTGGTGAAGAGCTCGGCTTCGGAAGAGCTCATTCGCGCCATTCGCGCGGTGTCGCATAACGAGAAGTACGTCAGCCCCACGGTGGCCAGCGCGGTGCTCGATGCCTTCGTGGTGGGCCCCAAAGCGACCCAGCGTGATCCGCGCGGCGAGCTCAGCCCTCGCGAGCGCGAGGTGCTGCAGCTGCTCGCCGAGGGCATGACCAGCAAGGAAATCGCCGCCCGGCTGGACCTCGCGGTGTCCACTATCGAGACCCACCGCAAGCAGATCATGGCGAAGCTCGAACTGCGCTCGGTCGCTGAGCTCACCAAGTTCGCCATTCGGACTGGCATCACCACGCTGGAGTAGGCGTTTTCTGGCGGCCCGGGTCCCCTGATTTGGGGACCTCGCGGCCGCTTTTTTTTTCGTCACCCGGTAAGTCGCGGTCCCACAAATCGGCGCTCGTGGGGTGCTTGCGCCCCGGCTTGTCGCGCGGTTGACCCGGAAAATCGAGAACTTGAGTCCCACTGACGGTTGCTTTTGGAACGGCGAACCGCTTGCGGCCACCGGGTGGTGACGTCGAAACTCGGCGCGCGCTCTCCCGGGTCCGGGGGATGCCGAATGAACGACCAACCGCGCTAATTTCATCTCAAACCAGACATCCCTCTGGGGGGGCGATGACATCGGTTGCGCTGATTGATCACGACGATGCAACGAGAGGCATGTCGGCGCGGGCCCTGGGCGCCAGCGGGCTCGAGGTGCGGGGCTTCGCCTCAGCCTCGGCGTTTCTGTCGCAGGTTCAGGCCCCTGGCCCTTCCTGCGTGCTCGTCGATGGCAGCTTGAGCGACATGACCGGCCCCCAGCTGCAGGCCGAGATCATTCGCCGGGGGCTGCGCTTGCCGCTGTTGTTCGCGGTGGGCCCGCACCAGGTCGAGCTGGCGATCTCGCTGATGAAGAGTGGCGCGGTCGACGTGCTGGTCAAGCCGGTCGACCCCGACGAATTGCGCCGGCGGGTGCACGCGGTGCTGGCGGCCGGGGAACGCTCTCGAGCGCACGTGAGCGCCGCGCGGGAACGACTGGGAAGGCTCACCCAGCGCGAGCTCGAGGTGGTGATGCTGGCGACCAGCGGGCTCTCGAACAAGGACATCGCCAATCACTTGTCGATCAGCTTTCGCACCGTCGAGGTGCACCGGCGCAACGCCATGCGAAAAACAAGCACCTCGAACGTCGTCGAGCTCACGCACTTCGTGGGCAGCGCGTGGAGCGAGGACCACGTCAGTCCCGATGCGCAGCGCCCCGAAGTGCTCACTGATCGGGAGCGCGAGATTCTGCAACTGGGGACTGATGGGCTCACGAACAAGGCGATCGCCACGCGGTTGGCGATCAGCGCCCGCACCGTCGAAACGCACCGTGGAAACGCTTCGCGCAAGACCGACGCGTCACCCGATTTTCCGAGCGAGAACGGGCTGAACGCCCAGCTCTCGTTGTGGGGTACGGGCGAACCCGTACGTGCAGTTCGAGATTCCGAAAGTCCTCGCAGATCTCTACTTTGATGGTGCGGGTGTGGTGGGGGCCCGCATTCACTTTGGAGCCATCATGAAAAGAAGAGACGCGAGGCTGCTCGTGGTCGACGACGTTCCCTTGTCCCGGGTGGCGACGCACCATGCCCTTCGGGCGCTGGGGTGCCGGGTCATTGACGAAGCCGCTCACGGTCCGCGCGCGCTGCAGCTGCTCACCGGTCAGCACTACGACCTGGTGATCAGCAATTGGAAGATGGCTGACCTGGGAGGCCGCGAAATTCTGCAGCTGGTGCGCAGCACGCCCCGCCTGGCGGGCACGCCCGTGGTGATCGCCACCCCGGTGACACCTGAAGTGGTGGCCGAAGCGGCGGAAGCGGGCGTGAGCGCCTTCCTGCCGCGGCCCTTCGGTTTCCAGACGCTCGAGGAGGTGCTCCGCATCTTCATCGGCAAGCGCACGATGCCCGACCAGGGCCGCGCTCAGCTCGAGCGGTTCGTCTCATGAGTCCCTTCCTTCCTCCGTTCTCTCTTCAGGAAAAATCATCCATGCACCGAACCAATACCCGTCTCCTCGTCGTCGACGACAGCGCCTCGATGCGTCACATCATCTGCGACCTGCTGCACGAACTCGGCTTTCCGGTGGTCGATGAGGCGGCCGATGGCGCGGCGGCGCTCGAGCTGTTCATGCGCACGCCGTACGACGTGGTGATCACCGATTGGTACATGCCGCGATCGAGCGGCATCGACCTGCTGCGCGCCATTCGTAACGGCCCGGTGCGCAATGAGACGCCGGTGCTGGTGCTGACCGGCCACGTCACCACCGCGCGCGTGGTCGAGGCGATCGAAGCGGGGGCCAATGGCTTCGTGGCCAAGCCCTTCGTGGCGCCCTCGTTGTGCGAGAAGGTGCTGCGCCTGGTGGCGTCGTTGCCGCCCGTGACCGACTTCATCCCGCCGGCCACCGCCTCGGTCGGAGCCCGCCCGTGAACACCTGGAGCGTGCAGCACCCTCACGCCCTGAAGAGCCCGCTGAGCCTGATCGAAGACAGGCCCGTCGAGATCCCCGTGGCGCACTGCACCCTGGGGGGACTGTTGTTCGTGCCCCCCAACCCGCGCGCGGCGGTGATCGTCGCGCACCCCAGCGGCATCAGCCGGCTCTCGAGGCGCGAGCGCTTCGTGGCCAGCAGCCTGGCGCGGGTGGGCTTCACCACCTTGCTGGTCGACCTGTTGACGGAAGAAGAAGACGCCGTCCGCGAGGGCGCGCATGCCGACGTCCCGCTGCTCGCGGATCGTTTGCTGTGCGCGGGGCGGTGGCTTTCGGCCGAAGGGGGCGCAGGCGATCGGCTGCTGGGCTACCTGGGGGTGGGCAACGGCGCCGCCGCGGCGTTGGTGGCCACGGCCATCGAGCCCAACCGGGTGTTGGCGGTGGTCTCGCGCGGAGGGCGGCCTGACTACGCGGGCGCTTCCCTGCTGCTGACCCGGGTGCCGTCGCTGTTCATCGTCACCGGCAACGACGCCCACGAGCTGGCGGCCAATCGCGCCGCCTGTGGGTTGTCACCGCATCGAAGGCTCGACGTGGTGCCCTCGGCGGGCGGCTCGTTTCTCGAAGGTGAGGCGCTCGATCGCGTCACCACCCTCAGCGCGGCCTGGTTCGCGCACTGGCTCGACCCGATCTTCGCGTTGCCTGACTGGGTGTGAGGTCGTCTGCTTCGAGGGCCCGCTGTTGGGGGGGGCCCTCGAGCCGGGCCGCCGCCTACACCCCGAACGGCCACGTATCGGGCACGTCGTCGATGGAAGGTTGCGGGTCGAGCGGGCTCAGGGCCCGCGTCTCGTCGAACCACACGTACTCGTCGAACTGGGTCGCGAGGCTCGCTTCGAGATAGTGACTCATCGACTCGCTGGCGGGCCGGTAGACGTGCCCGATGGCGCGCTCCAGCCTGCGCTGACTCAGCTCCTCCCGCAGGGCCAGGCGCCTGGGCGTGCGCAGCGGGAGCATGAAGGCTGGCGTGCCGGTCTCGTGAAAGAGCTGCTCGAAGCTGCCTGGCTGCGCTGGCTTGAGCCGCATGCGCTCGGGTTCTTCATTCCATTGCCGGGCGGCCAGCAGCGTGCCGCGATCGGTGCCGAAGCCCACCGAGTACACCCGGGCGCCGAAGTGCCGGCGGCAGAGGTGACCGAAGTTGAGCTCGCCCTTGCCCACGTGTTCGGTCGCGGACGCGTCGCCCACGTGCGAGTTGTGAGCCCACACCACCGCCTTCGAATGAGAGCCGCCGGCGCTGAGCAACGAGAGCAACGTGTCGAACAGGTGCTGCTCGCGCAGGTTCCAGGATTCGACCGAGCCGTAATACATCGCGCGGTAATAGCGCCCGGCGCCGGCCACCACCTTGGGGTTGGCGACCGTCTCGAAGGAGCGGTCGCGATCGTGCCGGCCCTGCTCGAGGCGGCGCGCGAGCAGTTCCTCCAACTGGTGCACCACCTCGCCTTCGGCGGCTTCATAACTGCTCGTCAGCGGCGCGTGCCCGTACGCCGCGGGGTCGAACTGCCATTGCGTGAGCAGGCCGTAGCGGGTGCGCGCCACCTCGGCCGCGGCGGGGTCGAGGCGCTGCAGGCAACGAATCACCTCGGCGGCGCTGCCGAACAGGCCATAGAGGTCGAGCCCGAAGAAGCCGGTGCGCGCCGAGGGGCTGCGGACCTCGGCGTTGTGCGCGCGCAGCCATTCCATCAGGTCGACGGTCTCGTAGTTGCGCCACAGCCACTGGGGAAAGTGCTCGAAGGCGCGCCAGGTGCGCTGGTCTTTGGGCAGGTGCCGCACGTGGCGGTCGACGCGCGCGGCGTCAGGCCAGTCGGCTTCCGCGGCGATGAGGGTGAAGCCCTTGTGCATCACCAGCTCGCGGGTGAGGCGTGCTCTCCAGCGGTAGAACTCGGAGGTCCCCTGCGTCGCCGTCCCCAGCAGCACCACTCTCGCGTCGCCGACCCGCTCGAGAAACCCGGTGAGGTCCGCGGTCTCGATGCCGTCGATGGGCACGTGCACTTCGCGAATGAGCTGCTCCACGCCACCACTCGGCTGAATCTCCATGCAGGCGGGTGGTGCACGCTGCATGCCCCCCGTTCTCCCAGCGGGCGGGCGTATGACCGAGCAGCACCATCGTCTGCAGGTCGTGCGTCGGCGTTGCGAAGCCCGGCCGCGCGCCTGCATTTCAACGCGGCGGTTGCGCGGCGCGAAGCCCGGCTGATGAAGGGCGGGGCGGGCGATGAGCGCGACTGACTGCGCGAAGAGCCCGGCAGCTGCAGTGTTCGCGCAGCTTTCCCGGGAACTCCGGCGCTGCGCGCGACTGGCTCAACCAATGCACCGCGCCCGGCGCATATGAACGCCTCCCCTGCGCTGAGCACCCCCAGTCTCGAGCTGCGAACCCATCGCGCCCGGCAGCTGATGGAGTGCTTCGCCGAGCGTACGGGCGTGTGTGAAGGCGGTTCACTCGCGCCTGAGGCGAAGCGGGCGCGGCGCTACCTGTGGACCGACGCGTTCGCGGTCTGCAACTTTCTCTCGCTGGCCGAGGCGACGGGAGACGAGCGGTACGCCGAGCTCGCGGGCCAGCTCGTCACCGCCGTGCACGGCACCCTGGGAAGGCATCGCCCTGACGACTGGAGAGCAGGCTGGCTCAGTGGCCTGAGCGATCGCGGCGCCAGCACTCACCCCACCTGGGGCGGGCTGCGCATCGGCAAGCCGCTGCCCGAGCGCAAGTGGGACGACGCCCTCGACGAGCAGCTCGAGTGGGAACGCGACGGCCAGTACTTCCATTACCTCACCAAGTGGATGCACGCGCTCGATCAGCTCGCGCGGCACACCCGCCAGCCCCGCTACAACCTCTGGGCACGCGAGCTGGCCGCGGTCGCCTTCGCGGCGTTCAGCGTGCAGCCCAGCCGGACCGCGCCGCGGCGGCTCGTCTGGAAGATGAGCATCGACCTCTCACGCCCGCTCATCGACTCGATGGGCCAACACGACGCCCTCGAAGGCCTCGTCACCTGCGTGCAGCTGCAGAGCACCGCCAGCGCGCTGCACGTGAGCGTCGAGGGGCCCTCGCTGACCGAGGAACGCAACGGCTTCGAGACGATGGCCGCGGGCGCCGGGTGGGCCACCACCGATCCCCTCGGGCTGGGAGAGCTGCTCACCGACGCCTACCGCATCGCGCAGCTGCAGTTGGAAGGCGCGCGCTTCGACGGCGACCTGATGAGCACCCTGCTCTCGGCCGCGCTCGAGGGCCTCGCGCACTTCGCCGACCAGAACGGGCTGGCACGGCCGGCGGGGTCGCGGTTGGCGTTTCGTGAGCTCGGTCTGTCGGTGGGGCTGCATGCGCTCGAGCGCCTGGGCCGCTTGAACCCGCAGCGAGGCCGGGGCCCGCACGCCCGGGCTTCCCGCGAAGAGGCACGGCTGCTCGAGGCGTTGAGCCCGGCCATCCCGCTCGGCCCGCAGATCGACGCGTACTGGCTCAAGCCCGAACACCGCGAAGCGAGCGCCTGGGCCGAGCACCTCGAGCTCAACGAGGTCGCGCTGGCGACCAGCCTGTGTCCTGTGGGGTTTCTCGAACTTCCTCCAGTGACCTGAGCCCTCTCACCTGAGAAATGGTTGCAGGGGTGCGCGCAGGTGATGTGTCTGTTCTGCGGCCGCGACCACCGGAGTTGCTGAACCCACCCGCGCGCGGACCTCAAGCGTCAGTGGGGCATGCGGGATGCAGGTGGCTTCTCGATGCAGCAAGACGAAGCGCTGACAGCAGCACCCCGCCGGCTTCTGCGGGTGGCGCTCGCCGAAGACGATGATGAACAGCGCTGGGCGTTGGAGCAGGCCCTGACCGGCGAAGGCTTCGAGGTGCTCTCGTTCGAAGACGGCGCCGAGCTGCTCGACTTTTTCGAGATCTCCGGAGGCCGCGCGGCCGACGTCATCATCGCCGACCTCAACATGCCGGGCCGCTCGGGCCTCGAAGGATTGGAAGCCGCGCGCAGTAAAGGAATAGCGGCGCCCATCTTCGTGGTGACCGGCGACAGCAGCCCCGAGGTGCGCGCCCGGGTGGCCCAGCTGGGCAACGCGCTCTACCTGCAGAAACCCGTCGACCCCGCGCGCCTGGCGCAGGCGATCTACCGCGTCGCCTCGCTCGCCCGCGAAGACTGAGGTTTGGCATGCGCGCTGCTTCATCGAAGCCCCGAGAGGGCCGGTATGACTTCGGTGAGGGTCGAGAAGTCTTTCATCCGTGTGCTCAACGCCCTGGCTGAGCTGGAGGCGCTCAGCTCGAACGACGCCTTCGCCGGTGCCGAGGGCTGGGTGGCGCGGCTGCAGACCCGGCTCGATCGCTACCTCGCGCTCACCGGCCGCTTCGCAGCGGCCTCGCCAGAGTTCCCCATCGGGCGGCTTGATGCCGCGTTGAGCCGGGTGAAGGAGGCGGTGGCGAGCGGCAGCCGGAGCGGGGTCTTCAGCGCGGCCGCCGAGCTGCGCAATCAACTCGCGGCCCACTTCCATGCGTTACAGCAAGACCGCCCTGGCTCGGCTCCGTGAGCCCACGGGCGCTGCCTTGCAGCCGCAGCGCTGACTTCCCGGGGGGGCTGCCAATGAAATGTGAAGAGGTGATGTGGACGCTGGTCTTCAAGTGCGACGAACAGACGACGGTCGCGCACTGTGCCTGGCTGATGCGCGAAGAGGAGCTCGGCTTTCTGCCCGTGCTCGACGCCGAACACCGGGTGGTGGGCGTGTTGACCGATCGCGACCTGGCGATGCGCGTGCTCGCCGAGGAGCTGCCGCCTTCGACGCCGGCGTGCAAGGTGATGACGCGGGGGCCGTTTCTCACCTGTCTGCCCGACGACGATCTTCATGAGCTCGAACAGCGCATGGCCGAATCGAAGAAGTCGCGCGCGCTGGTGCACGAGCCCGACGGCTCGTTGATGGGGGTCATCACCCTCTCCGACATCGCTCAGCGGGAGCCCTCGGCCACCCGCACGGGAAGGTTGCTGCGCGAGATGACCCGCCGGCAGCTCATGTCAATCGTGCGGCAATGAAACGCCGCAAGCGGTGCTGCTCGCGCGCGCGCCTTGCGCAAGCGCCTCGCACTTCCACCCGGCTTCAGTGCGTTACCGGTGGCGCACCGCTTGCTCATCTCCCAGCAGCGCGGAGGCCAAGTCATGAAGACTTTCATATTGCAGGTGGGCGAGCAGTACGTGGTGCTGGTTCAGGCAGGGGGCCGCAGCCAGGAATACCTCTGCGCCACCCGTGATCTCGCCACCCGATGGCTCAAGCTGTTCCAGTCACCGGTGCGCCCGCACGTCAGCTCGCAACCGGCAGCGTGAAATAGAAGCTCGCGCCTTCACCGGGGGGGCTTTCGGCCCACACCTGGCCGCCGTGCGCCTCGACGATGCCCTTGACGATGTAGAGCCCCAGGCCCACGCCTGAAGAGCTGCCGGGCTCGGCTTGCCAGTAGCGGTCGAACACCGAACCCAGCTGCGAGGCCGGCAGGCCGGGACCCGTATCGCTGACCCGGAAGCAGACGAAGCCGCCCACATGTTTCGCGCTGACCCGAATGAAACCTCCGCGCGGGGTGACGTGAAGCGCGTTGCCACACAGGTTGCCGAACACCTGCAGCACCCGGTCGCGATCGCACCACACCGGAGGGATGCCCTCGGGGAAGCTGGCCTCGAGCGTGGTGCCCTGTTCCGCGGCCATGGGCTCGAGGGCCTGGGTGAGATCGGCCAGCAACACCTCGAGGCTCTCGGGGCCTGCGCGCACCGCGAAGTGGCCCGCGTGAATGGTGGAAGCGGCGAGCAGGTCTTCGGTGATGCGCCCCACCCGCTGCACCGAACGTTTGATCGATTCGAGCTGGCTGCGGCCGCGCCGGCGATCACCGCCTTCACGTTCCTCGTTCCACGGCCGCGTCAGCAGGCTCAAGTTGAGGGCGATGGCGTTGAGCGGGTTTCGCAGGTCGTGCGAGACGATCGCCATCACGTTGTCGCGCGAGCGCACCGCGGCCTGCGCTTCCTGGTACAGCCGCGCGTTGTCGAGCGCGAGCGCGGTGCGAAAGGCGAGTTCCTGGGCCAGCGAGACGTCGCGCGGCTCATAGGCGCGGCCGCCCTTGCGGTAGTGAAAGAAGATGGTGCCCAGCAGGCGCTGCCCGATGATCACCGGCACGCCCAGGCACGAACCCACCTCCAGCCCTGCGAGCGGCTCGCGAAAGGGCGCGTCGTCGATGCCCTCGACGGGGTGATTGCGCCCTGAGTCCGCCAGCAGCACCGGCGCGCGGGTGTTCGCCACCTGGGCCAGGAGGCCGGTGGGGCCCTGCAGCGGGGGCGTGAAGCGCTCGTAAAAGCGCACCAGGCGCGCGCCCACCTCGGGCTCCCGGTGGGCCGTGCACGAGAAGACGAGGCGGTCGTCTTGCCAGCGATGCAGCACCACCCAGTCAGCGACGTGCGGGACCGCGGAGCGGGCGACCCGGCTGAGGGTCTCGTCGGAGTCCAGCGTGCTGGCGAGCGCCCGGCTGGTGTCAGAGAGCAATTGCAGCCGCTCGCGGTCGCGCCGTTGTTCGTCGTTCGTTCTCGCCAGCTCGATCGCGTGCGAGACCCGCTCGGCGAACATCTCGAGGCAGTGTTGATCGTCGAGCGTGAACTCGCCGGCCCCGCGCTTGTTGGCCACGTAGAGGGTGCCCAGGCGCGGCTCTCCGAAGTGCAGCGGCACGCCCAGCAAGCTGGTCAACGGCGGGTCGGTGAAGGTGAGCCCGGGCAACAGGCGGCGGCCATCGAGCTCGCCGGCGATGGCGAGCAACCCTTCGAGCGCGGGGCAAGGCGGCACGGTGATCAGCCGATCTCCCAGCGCGAGCGCGCCGTAGTCGGCCAGGGTGAGCATGGTGGCCTGCTCGGTGATGGTCTGCAGCACCGCCTCGGTCGGCTCGTGAGGGGTGGCGAGCGCGTGGGTCACCCGCAGCGCGGCGCTGTCGACGCACTCCAGCCGGGCCCGAAGTTCTTCTTCGGCCGAGCGGGCATCGCGCTCTTCCGCCTCGGCGCGCCGGTGCGCGGTGACGTCGGTGAAGGCGCTGCGAAACGCGACCACCCGCCCGGCGGCGCTCAGCACCGGCGTGGTCACCACCTGGAGCGCGAGCCGGGCGCCCACTTCACCCGCCCGCGGCGCGAGGCTCAGCTCGCAGGTGCTGGGCCCCGCGGCCTCGGCGCAGCGGTGCAAGTGTGCCCAGAAGTCGTGCGGCTGCCGCAGCGGAAGCACAGAAATGAAGGGCGCGCCCACCAGCCGATGGCGATCGCCCCCCACCAGCGTTGCGCCGGCGAGGTTCGCCTCGAGCACGCAGCCGTTCTCGTCGAAGGTGAAGCAGGCAAGCGGGGCCGAATCGAACAGCTCGGCGTACCGCTGGCGCGATTCCTCGAGGCTGTTCTGCATCTCACGCAGGCTGCGGTTCTTCAGCTCGAGCTCGACCTCGTGCAGCTGCAACGAGGTCAGCAGCTTCTGCTGCGCTTCCGAGCCGTCGGCCGCACGCGACATCGTTCTGCCACCCTCGAGCAGCTTGAGCCGCTCTACGAGTTCCTCTTTCGACATCTGCTCGAAGTTCATCGGATCTCCCCCTGACGCGCGCGGAGAATCGGGGGGACCAGACTCACAGGGCAATCGCGGGATCTGGGGTGATGCTGATCCATTGCCGCCGTTGCGCAGGCGTAACCCTGGAGCGAACGACTTCGGCACCGGGACGACGTCACTGATGACTCCCGAGCTGGACGGCGCACGCAGCGAAGTTTGCGGTCACGCCAATTGCGCGCGCATCACCAGCCTCCTGACGCACCGCCCCCGCCCGACCGCCCGCCCCCGCCGGAGAAACCGCCCCGGCCGCGCCCGCCTCCGCCGCGGCGCATGAAGATCATCAGCAGCCACAGCGCGAGATCAGGCCGCAGGATCAACAGCAAGAAGAAGCCGGTCGCCGCCACCGCCATCATCACCCATTGCGCGGGGGTCAGCCGCTCGGTGACGGGCACCGGTGCCAGGGGCGAACCTCCGATGGTGGTGATGAGCGCGTCGACGCCCGAGGAGATCGCGCCGTCGCTGTCGCCCGCGGCCAGCAGCGGCGTGATGCGCTCGGCGATGATGCGCGAGCTGAGCGCGTCGGTGAGCACCGGCTCGAGCCCGTAGCCGACCTCGATGCGCACAGAGCGATCGCTGGCCAGCACGAAGAGCACCACCCCGTCGTCGAGACCGGCGCGCCCGACCTTCCATTCGCGAAACGTACGCTCAGCGAACATCTCGATGGGCTCGCCGCCGGTGGTCTTCCCGATCCACACCAGCACCTGGTGGCCGGTCTGCTGCTGGTAGCCCTCGAGGCGGCGGTCGAGCGCGTCCCTGACGCCCGGCGTGAGCAGCCGCGCTTCATCGGTCACCCAGCGCGATGGCGCCGCCGGGGTGAGGGGCGCGGCGGCCAGCAGGCTGATCAGCGCGAGCGGGAGCACGGGCGCCTTCTAGAACCGCACCGCGGGCGCCTTCTGCGCATCAGGCGTGGCCTCGAAGTACGGCCGGGCGGTGAACCGGTCTGAGAACGCGCGGGCGAGGAACACCGTGGGAAAGCGGCTGAGCAGGGTGTTGTAGTCGCGGGCCGATTCGTTGAAGCGCATGCGCTCGACGGCGATGCGATTCTCGGTGCCCTCGAGCTGGGCCTGCAGCTCGCGGAAGTTCGCGGTGGCCTTCAAGTCTGGGTAGGCCTCGCTCACTGCCAGCAGCCGCGAGAGCGACGCGCCCAGGCCTTGCTGCGCCTGCTGGAAGCGCTGAAACGCCTCGGGGTTTTCCAGCGCCTTCGAGAGATCGCCTTGCGAGACCTGGCCCACCCGCGCGCGCGCCTCGGTGACGTCGGTGAAGGTCTTCTGCTCGAAGTTGGCCGCGCCCTTCACCGTCTCGACCAGGTTCGGCACCAGGTCGGCGCGGCGCTGGTAGGCGTTCTCCACCTGCGCCCAGCGCGACCTCACTTCCTGGTCAGAGGAGACGAGCCGGTTGTATGAGCTCACCGCCCAGCTGATCGCCAACAGCGCGAAGCCCGCAACGACCACCAGCGAAAAGAGCAGACCCGACGAGCTCCTCCGGTGGGGGGATGGTGACACTCCAGCAGCGGTGGTCATGGCTCGCTCCTTCCGGACTTCAGTGGAGGTGACGAGCAAGGACGATGCCGTCAGTCTGGACTGAGGTCGCGGCGCTGGCGTGCAAACGATTCGCTTCGGGGCCCGCCGCTGGCGAAGTCGCGCAGCGGGCAGTGCAGGCAGGTAAAACCAGACCAGCCTTCGCGCACTGAGACGTCGAGGCAACGGCTGTAGTGGCCGCAGTAGAGCCGCCGGTGCTGCGCGATGTCGGCCTCGCCGCGCAGCGGGCTCTCGAGCTGAACGGGGTTGGGCTTGAGCGCCATGAATGGGGCGTTGGGGGTTTCGATTTCGTTCTGGGTCTTCACTCCATTTCCTTTGACGCGACTTCGCCGCGAAGGTGCGTCCGGTGAAAGCGGCGCAAGATTGGTACGCCGCGCGGCCCCGGCCTGAACACACGCTGAATGGTCGGGGGCCCTCACTGCAGGCAGGGTGCTTGCAGCGCTTCGGCCCGATGAAGACGCAACTTCACGTGGTGTTCCGGGGCTTCTCGGCGAGCCCGGCACTGGCGGCGCGCATCGACGAAGAGGTGGCTGATCTCGAACGCATCTGGGTTCGCATCACGGCCTGCCGGGTCTCACTGGAGCGCCCGCACCGCCGCAAGCACCACGGCGATCACTTCCTGACGCGCATCGAGCTGTTCGTGCCCGGAAAGGTGCTGGTGGTCGGTCGCGATCCCCCGGAACACGAGAGCTTCGAAGACGCCTACGCCGCCCTCAACGAGGCCTTCGACATGGTGCGCCGACAGCTGCGTGAGTACGCGCGCGTGATGCACGGGCGCATCAAGCGCCACCAGCACCAGCAGACCGCGGTCGTCTCTCAACTCTTTCCAGACTTCGGGTTCCTGCGCGCGGGTGACGGGCGGGAAATCTATTTTCATCGCAACGCGGTGCTGCACGACGGGTGGAACCGGCTCGACCTGGGCGCGCGCGTCGCGTTCGCCGAGGAAGCAGGCGACGAAGGGCCCCAAGCGAGCACCGTGCGGGTGATGCACGGCCGCGCGCGGGAACTTCACAGGGAGCGGTCATGAAGGTCGAAGGCAGAGCCGTACGAGTCGCAGCATTTCTCCTGGCGCTGCCGAGCATCGCCGCGGCCCCTTCGGAGTCGGCGCCACTGACCCCGAAGGTCAGCCAACCCGCCGAGGCGCGCGCGTTGTCACGGGCCTTCGCGGACACTGCCAAGGCGCTGCGGCCCAGCGTGGTGCGCATCGACGTGGAACAGGCGCCGGTGCCCATGCAGCAACGCCGCGCCCACCCCGAGCTTCCCGACTTCTTCGATCGCTTCTTCGGCGATCCGGAACAACGCAACCAGCCGATGCGGGGCACCGGCTCGGGCATCATCATCGACACCAGCGGCCTCATCGTCACCAACCGGCACGTGGTGGCCAACATGCGCAAGCTCACGGTGACCCTGGCGAGCGGCAAAGAGGTGAGCGCGAAAGTGATCGGCAAGGACCCCCGAACCGACGTGGCGGTGCTGAGAATCGACAACCCGCCCAACGATTTGGTGGCCGCGCGCCTGGGTGACTCGGATCGCGCCGAGGTCGGGGAATGGGTGCTCGCGGTGGGCAGCCCGCTGGGTATGGAACAGACGGTGACCGCGGGCATTTTGAGCGGCAAGGGCCGGGTCGGCGCGCGCATTCAGATGTCGGGCGATCGCGTGCGGCACTATTTGCAGACCGACGCGAAGATCAACCCGGGCAACTCGGGCGGCCCGCTCTGCAACCTCGACGGCGAGGTCATCGGCATCAACACGTTGATCAGCGCGGGCCCGGGCGGAAGTTACGGCTTCGCCATTCCCATCAACGAGGTGCGCGGGGTGTCGGGCAAGTTGATCAAGGACGGCCGCGTCGCCTGGCCTTACCTGGGCGTGATGGTCGGTGACCTCGACGCACTCGAGCCGGCCAAGCGCGCCGAGCTGGGCAAGGGCGTGCCTGAGAAGGGCGCGTTCGCCAGCGACATCACCGCCAACAGCCCCGCCGAGAAGGCGGGCATCAAGCCCGGCGACATCATCACGCAGCTCGATGACCAGAAGATCGAGAGCGGTGCCGACGTGGTCGACTACGTCAGCGCGCGGGCGATCGGCGCGAAGGTGGGGGTGCACCTGCTTCGTGAAGGCAAGGAGCGCACGGTGCCCGTGGTCCTCGCGGAGATGCCGGCCGACGACGAGGAACAGGCTGAAGCGAGCGGGCCGCAGCTGGTCGAGCGGTACGGGGTGTGGCTGCAGACGCTGACGCCCGATCTCGCCGGCGCGTTGGGCGTCGACCCGAAGCTCAAGGGCGTGGTGGTGAGCGACGTGGCCGCCGATGGGCTGGCCGCGAAGGCGGGGCTGCAGCAGGGCGAGGTGATCATCGAGGTCGACAAGAAGGCCGTCAGCGATGGTTCTGAAGCGGCGCGCGCGCTCGGCGTCGAGAGATCGCACCTGGTGCGGGTACGGACCGCGAAGGGCACCAGACTTCGTGTGGAGCTGTCTCATGAAGATTGCGCCAGCGTGAAGCTGAGTGGGCGTGCCTGCTGATCGCCTGGCATGGACAAGTTGAGCCT
>JAYVNA010000382.1:0-5086 GCA_043758715.1 Archangium sp. | reverse complement strand
CTTCCGCGAAGGGCAGCAGATGGTGGAGCCCGCGAATGGGACCGAGCTTCTTGACGATCTCCTTCTCAGGAGCCGCCGCTCGCAGCCCCTTCGCGAAGCGCGCGATCGTCGTCTGCCACGAGTCTGATTTCCCGGCGACGAACGCGTTCTCGAGCGAGCCGAACTTCTCGAGGCTGCGCCCCATGCCCAACAACAGCACCGCGACGTCGGCGGGCAGGTTGAATCGATACACGAAGCCGTTGAGAAGCTCCTTCGCACCGGCAACGTCGAGCGAGGCGAGCGCGCGGGCCGGCCGCGGGCCCAGACCTTCGAGAATGCCCGCCACCTTCGGCTTGAACAGATCAGCCCGGCCATATGCGAGCGACGCGGCCAACAGCGCGACCGTCTCGACGTCACGCGGATCGGTGTACCGATGCGGGAACTCCACCGGATCGGCCATCACCCTCGCCTGCCACGGGCGCGACTCCACGAAGGTGTCGAGCAGCGACTTGAGCCGCTCGGCGCGTTCCTTCTTCAGCGCAGCATCTCCCTCACGGCGTGCGCGAGCTCAGGAATGATCAGCTGCTTCAACGCGAGTTCGACGGCCTTGGGGCTGCCCGGCAACGCGAACACCAACGCGCCCTTCACCACCCCGGCCGTCGCGTTCGACAGCCACGCCGCGCTCCCCACCTGGTGAAACGAGAGCGAACGGAACAACTCGCCGAACCCCTCGAGCCGCTTGTCGAACTTCGCTTCCAGCGTCTGAACCGTGACGTCACGCCGGCCGATGCCCGTGCCGCCGGTGAAGATGATGCAGCGCGCGCCATGCGCCAGCGCGTGCTCGAGCGAATGTTCGATCGCTTTGGCGTCGTCTTTCACGAGTTCTGAACCGAGCAGCGAGTGCCCTGCTTCCTTCAGCAGCCGCTGCGCCAGGGGCCCGCCCTCGTCAGTCGTGCTGGTACGCGTGTCGGAGCAGGTCACCACCCAGCACCCGACCGCGGTCTCTGCCTCCCTCGACTCCGCTCGGGATGAACGGGGGTATTCGTGATCGTGCTCGTCGTGATGATGGTCGTGACCTTCGTGGGCCATGGGTTACTCCGTGGGGAAGTCGTCGACGTGGAGCTGCCCGTCTTCGAGGTGCGTCGCGTATGCAGGTTGATCGTCAGCCACGCCCGGAGAAGTGACGTTCTTTCCCGAGTCGAGATCGAACCCCACCTCATGGCAGGGGCAGATCACCATGTTCTTCTCCAGATGGCCCCCGGAGAGCAGGCAGCCCGCGTGATTGCACCAATCGTCGAGCGCCTTGAACTTGCCGCCGACGCAGGCAATCAGCACGTTTCGTTTGCCGATTGCGTAGCCCCGCAGCTCACCTTCCAGCAGGTCCGCGGGGCCGAGCTTGATTCGCTTCACGGCTCTCCACCTAGCGCAGAATCACCGTTATGAGAGCCCCATGACGCCCGTCGACAAGAGCACCGTGGTGAAGGCGCTGAAGGACATGAGCGTGTACCTGCAGCTCAAGGGTGAAAACGCCTTCAAGACCCGGGCGTACGATCTCGCCGCCGAGCGCATCGCCGGGCTGACCGAAGATCTGCAGACCATCGTCGAGCAGAAGCGGCTCACCAAGCTGCCGAACATCGGCGAGAGCATCGGCGCCAAGATCGAAGATCTGGTGCTGCACGGCAAGATGCAGGCGCTCGAAGAGCTCAAGTCCACCTGGCCGCCCCGCATTCTCGAACTGCTGCAGGTGCAGGACCTCGGGCCGAAGAAAGCAAAAGCCCTGTTCGAGCTGCTCGGCGTGGGCTCGATCGATGATCTCGAGAAGGCGTGCCTTCAGCACCAGGTGCGCGACTTGAAGGGCTTCGGGCTGAAGACCGAAGAGAAGCTGCTCGCCTCGGTGGCCCACGCCCGACGCACCATGTCGTCCGGCAGCCGCAAGCGCCTGGGCGACGTGAAGGAACAGGCCGACACTTTGCTCGCGTGGATCAAGGCCGCCCCTGGCGTGCTTCGCGCCGAGCTGGGTGGCTCCGTCAGAAGACGCAAGGAGACCGTCGCCGACGTCGACATCATCGCCAGCGCTGCCGACGCTGCGCCGGTGTTCGAACACTTCCTCAAGTTTCCGCAGGTGGCCGAGAGCCTGGGCTCAGGTGACTCGAAGGCGAGCGTGCGCCTCAAGGAGACCGATCTGCAGGTCGACCTGCGCGTGCTCCCCGACGAAGACTTCGCCTCGGCGCTGCACCACTTCACCGGCTCGAAGGCGCATCACATTCGCCTGCGCGGCATCGCGAACGACAAGGGCCTCACCATCTCGGAATGGGGCGTCTTCCGCATGGACGAAGACGCAGCCGCGCCCAAGAAGAGAACAGCGAAACACGAGGGCGCGAAAGAGAAGCTGCCCATCAAGGAAGAGAAGGATCTCTACGCCCTGCTGGGCATGCAGTACGTGCCGCCCGAGCTGCGCGAAGACTGGGGCGAGATCGAAGCCGCGCTCGCGAAGTCGTTGCCTGACGATCTGATCACCGCCGCCGACATCAGGGGCAATGTGCACATGCACACCGTCTGGAGCGACGGCCGCGACACCCTCGAGGCCATGGTGCTGGCCGCCAAGGCGCTGGGTTACAAATACCTCACGGTCACCGAGCACTCGCAGACCTCGAACTACGCCGGAGGCCTCTCGCTCGAGCGCCTCAAGGCCCAGTGGGGCGAAATCGACTCGGTTCAAGACAAGGTGAAGGGCATCACCCTGCTCAAGGGTATCGAGAGCGACATTCTGGAAGACGGCAGGCTCGACTACCCCGACTCGGTGCTGGAGCAGCTCGACATCGTGATCGGCTCCATTCACCAACGTTACTCGCAGGATGAAGACGCGATGACCCGCCGGGTGCTCAACGCCTTCGACAACCCCTACCTCCACGTTTGGGGTCACCCCACCGGGCGGTTGCTGCTCAAGCGGGAGCCCGCCGCGATGCGCATGGACGAGATCCTCGACAAGGCGGCGAAGAAGGGAATCACGATCGAGGTCAATGGCTGCCCCGACCGAATGGATCTCGCCGCCGAGAACGTCCGCAAGGCCCTGGAACGCGGTCTCAAGCTGGTCGTCAGCACCGACGCGCACTCGGTCCACGAGCTCGAGTCCCACCTCCCCTACGCCGTCACCACCGCGCGGCGAGGGTGGGCGCGCAAGGGCGACGTGCTCAACACCCGAGACGTCAAAGCGTTCCGAGAAGGGCTGGCGCGTCGCTGACGTTTTTCATTGAGGCTCGCCCCGATTCCCTCGTCTACAGTCACCCCGAGCAAGATGACGACGAAGACGGCCGACGGCGTAGTGGGCTCAACCCTGGGCCCCTTCAAGATCACCAAGGTGATCGGAAGGGGTGGGATGGGCACCGTCTACCTCGGCGAGCACTCGGTGATCGGCAGCCGGGTGGCCATCAAGGTGCTGCAGGACAAGCTGGCCTCAGACGAGGGCCTGGTCGCGCGGTTCTACGCTGAAGCGCGCGCGGTCAACCTGATCGGCCACGAGAACATCGTCAACATCTTCGACATGAACGTGGTGCCGCCGCACCGCTACTACCTCGTGATGGAGTACCTCGAGGGAAAGCCGCTCAACTACATCCTCACCGCTCCCGTTCCCGCGGCGACCTCGGTGGCGATCCTGGTGCAGGTGTGTGACGCCCTTCAGGCGGCTCACGACGCGGGCATCGTTCATCGAGATCTCAAGCCCGAGAACATTTTCCTCATCAAGCGTGGTCGCACCGAGAACTTCGTCAAGGTGCTCGACTTCGGCCTCGCGAAGCTGCTCGACACCGAGCGCAGCTCGACCAACACCGCGGTCGGCCTCATCGTCGGCACGCCCGAGTTCATGTCGCCGGAGCAGGCGAACTCCACGCCCGTCGACGGCCGCAGCGACATCTATTCGCTGGGCTGCATCGCCTGGCTGTTGGCCACCGCGCGGCTGCCCTTCCCCCAGCGCGGACTCACCGACCTGCTGATGGCGCACCGCAGCGCGAACCCCAAGCCGCCCCACGAGGTGGTCCCCGGCGTGCCGCTCGAGCTGAGCGCGGTGATCATGAAGGCGATGTCGAAGGCGCCGGGCGATCGGTACCAGAGCGCCAACGAGTTCGCGGCGGCCCTCGAGCAGGCGCTGCACAACGCGCCTGGTGACAAGGTGCTCATTCCGCCCGCGCCGATGCAGTCGAGGCCGCCGCCCGCGGTGGCGCCCATCTCGCCCACCGGGGAGCCCTCACCCACCGCCCCGCCTCTCCAACGCCACACGGCCCGCTTCGACGCGCTGGTGGTCAAGCTCGACGGCACCAGCCTCGGCACGCTGCACTGCAACGACATCTCGAAGGGCGGCATGTTCCTGTCGACCACCGGCGAGTTGCCCGCGGTCTTCAGCAAGGTGAAGATCACCATTCCTTCCGCGGGGAACCTCGACCTGCTGGCCGAGGTGGTGCGCCACGTGCCGGCCGATCAAGCGCGGGCCTGGGCGATGTCACCGGGCTTCGGGGTGCAGTTTCTCGACGTGACCGCGGGCCTGCGCGACGACATCAACCGGCTGGTGCAGGGGCTACCGCTCCAGCCGCGCACCTCGGCCTCGGGCCTCAACAGCCAGAGCATCGAGGCGCTGCTGGCGAAGTACCGCGACCGCATGAACGGCGACCACTACATCGTGCTCGCGCTCCCGCAAACGGCAGAGCTGACCGAAATTCGCGTGCGATGCGCCGAGTCCGAAGCGCAGCTCAGCGAGCTCAAGAAGAAGACCAAGAAGATGGCCGAAACCGCGCAACTCGACGCCGCCATCGCGCGGGTGCGCGCCGCCCGAGACGCGCTCTCGAACGCCGGCCCCCGCGCCCGTTACGACGCCAATCGCGGCAACTGGCGAGGCATCGCGCGCTGCATTCTCGGAGGCCTGGGCCCCATCGACCTCGAGCGCTATCGCCAGGAGTTCCTGGTGGAGCACCCGAGCGCGGCGGGCTCGGCGCACGTGAAGTTCCTCGCCTCGAAGGGTTACGAGGCCAACGGGCAATTCAAGGAAGCGCTCGACGCCTGCGAGAACGCGCTCCAGATCGACCCGCTCAACCTTCAGCTGCACCAGCGCCAGGCGATG
>JAYVNA010000381.1:0-5091 GCA_043758715.1 Archangium sp. | reverse complement strand
GCTCGACGAAGCGGCGCGCCAGGGAGCGGCCCATGCCGCGGGTACCACCGAGAATTGCGACTCGACGCATTGGCTGACTCTCAGTCGCCGAAGAGGCGAACGGACTGCGCGCTCTTGAAACGCTTTTCGGGATCCCACTTCGCGCGCACCGCCTGGAAAGAAGGCAGGCGCGTCTCCATGGCCCTGAAGTGTTCGGGGCGGGTGAATTGATCCTTCGCCAGATAGATGCGGCCGCCTTCGCGCAGCACGTGCTCGTTGAGCGCATCGATCAGCGACTGGGTGTCGTCGCGCACCGCGATGTCGAGCGCGATCGAGATGCCTGACTTGGGGAACGAGAGATAGGCCGGGCTCTCGGGGCCACAGTCCTTGATCACGCACAGGAAGCTCGCGCCGCCCCGCTTGCTCAAGATCTCGAGGAACCGCCGTGCCGCGCCCGTGCCCGCCGAATCAGGAAGCACGCATTGATACTGCGTGAGCCCGCGCTTGCCGTAGCCGCGGTTCCAGTCCTGAACGAAGTCGAGCGGGTAGAAGAAGCGGAAAGGATCGGTGAGGCCGACCTTCACCTTGCGGAAGTGCGAGTTGTAGAGCGCGAAGTTGAACGCCTGCACCGCGAAACGGGAGAGCGCGAATTCCGGCGCGGTGAAGGGCATGCGAATGTTCGGCAGCTCCCTGGGAAACCGCGCGGGGGCTTCGTGCGCCTGGGCCCAGCGCCCCTTCATCAAGAAGCCGCGGCCGAGGTTCTTGCCGGTCGACAGGCAATCGATCCACCCCACGGTCATCGGCCAGTCCTTCGCCGATTCTTTGAGGCAGGTGATGTATTCGTCGATGTCGCGAACGCGCTCGCTCTCCTGCCAGATCCACGGAGTGGGAATGCGGCGCAGGCCGAACTCCACTTCGAGGATCTGCCCGGTCAGGCCCATGCCCGCGACCGTGGCGAGGAAGAGCTCGCGCTCGAGATCAGGGCCGCACTCGATCAGCCGGCCGTCGGCGACGCGCATCTTCAGGCGGGTGACGTGCGAGCCGAAGCAGCCCTCGACGTGGTGGTTCTTTCCGTGAACGTCGGCCGCCACCATCCCGCCCAGGGTCACCTGCGAGGTGCCCGGCGTGACGGGCGTGAACCAGCCCCGCGCGAGGAAGGTGCGGTTCATGTCGGCCAGCGAGAGGCCGGCTTCAGCGCGCAGCACGCCGGTGGCGGCGTCGAAATGAATGATGCGGTTGGCGCGCGTGGTGTTGACCACGATCGGGCTCGAGGCCGCGGGCAACGACGAGTCACCGTAGCTGCGACCCATGCCCCGGAAGAGCACGGGCGGCGCGCCCTCGAGGGTTTCCGGCTGGAGCTCTTCGCCTTCGACGAATTGCCGACCCCAACCCGCGATTCGCGTGTTTGCCATCACCACCCGAGCTGTACCGTTCTCTCCCAGCCGTCACAAGGCCCGCCGGAGCGCTCCTCCAGAATCGAGCATGACGGATGGGCAGTAAACGCCGGTCTCGGTGCGCGTCCACCACACCCCGCGCTCGGACCAGGGGGCGAAGCGGTACTCGAAGGTGCGGGTGCGCATGAAACGAGGTGGTGCGTTGGGAAAGGGATTCTTCTCGAAGAGGCGCAGCACCTCGGGCGTGTGGGTGAGCAGGCGTTGCTGCAGCTCGAGCACCCAGGGGTTGCTCTCGCAGTTTCCCAGGGCCGCGAACCACATCTGCCAATCGAGTCGCGGTTGCCACGGCGCGACGAACACGGGACGCCGGGTGACGTCGCCGGGCTTCCAGGGGAACTCGTACGCAAGCCACATCTCACCATCGGTGCTGCCCTCGATGATGATCTCGGCGCGGCTCTTGGTCATCACCGCGAAGGCGCCGTACGCGTTGAGGGTGTCGAAGCGGCGCAGCCCGCGGAGGACCGGGGAATCGACGCGCAGGAACATCGCGAGGCTGAACGCGGCGTAGATCACGGGAATGGACCAGGGCCAGCGTTCCCTTCGCGCGAGCTCGCTGGGCGCTGCGCGCAGGAACTGATCATCCAGCAAAGGGATCGCGAGCACGAACGCGAGCAGGTTGTAGAAGCTGTAGTTCCCCGCGGCGAACAACCCTGCCTGCAACACCATCAACCCCACGGCCGACGTGAGCCTCATCCGCCGCGGCCCGAACGCCATCAGGGGTATCACCAGCTCGAGCACGAACATCACCGCGCACATCGCCCGCTGACACCACATCGGCAGCTGCGCGATCAGCACGCTCGTCCACGTGGGCAGCGGCTGCGACCACCAGTGATACGTGAGCGCGGTGAAATCGAGCCACGTCGGATCTCCGGCGGCGAGCTTCACGAGGCCCGACTCGAGCGTCACCTTGCAGGCCAGTGCGATCATCACGTACCGGAACGCAGGGTGCGGCGCGGTCTCGGGCCCTCGAATGGGCGGCGCGAAGAAGGCGGCCCAGAACGCTGCTTCCACCAGCAGCACGTCCCACTGAAATGAGAGGAAGGGTTGCCCGACCGACACCAACGAGAGCCAGCTCGCCCACAAGGTGAAGCACGCGACGCGGGTGGCGACTCCGAAGATCATCAGCACCCCGCTGATCAGCCCGACCGCGCAGAGCAGGTGAAGCATCACGTCCGACGACGAGAGCCACAGCAGCGTGGGCACGTCGAAGAAGCCGAAGCGGCCCCGGAGCGACTCGAAGTCGGCGCCGATCGGCGCGATGCCGTGCGAGCCCGCCAGCCCCGGCAGCTGCCACCAATAGCTCCCCACCGCGACGATCGCGCTCAGCCCCAGCCCGATGAAGAACAGCCGTCGCGTGAGACGCATGGCACCTGGCTTTCTGGCGAGTGCACCGACGGTACGGCCCGTGGGCGTTAGACTCAACGCCATGTGTGGCCGGTACGTCCTCAAAGCGAGCACGCTCGATCTGGCGAAGGAATTTCACCTCAACGAGGTGCCGCAGCTCTCTGCCCGCTACAACATCGCGCCCATGCAGGCCGCGCCGATCATTCTCGATGCGGCGCCGCGCAAGCTGGTGGTCGCGCAGTGGGGGCTGGTGCCGCACTGGGCGAAAGATCCGAAGATCGCAAACCAGTTCATCAACGCCCGGTCTGAGACGCTCGAGAAGAAGGGCGTGTTCAAGGAACTGCTCGCCTCACATCGCTGCCTGGTGCCTGCCGATGGGTTCTACGAGTGGCGTCACGAGGGCAAGCAGCGCCTGCCTCACTTCGTGCACGAACCTGATGGGCGGCCCCTGGCGATGGCCGGCCTGTGGAGCCGCTGGCATTCCCCCGAGGGAATGGACCTCACGACGTTCGTGATCATCACCACGCGCGCGAACGGCGAGTTGCAGTCACTGCACGATCGCATGCCGGTGATCCTCGACGAGGACGGCCGGCAGCGCTGGTTGTCTAAGTCCTCGCACGACTTCGCCGGGCTCGAGGAACTGCTGCATCCGTGGCATCGATCGAAGCTCGAGGTGACGGCGGTCTCCCCGCACGTGAACTCGGTCGCATTTGATGATCCCGAGTGTCTCGCTCCGCCGTTGGTGCAGCAGTTGAGGTTGCTGTAGGCCTGCTTTGAAGCCGCAGGCGCTGTACATTGGGCTTTCCGTGTCGACCAACAAGCGCAAGCACCCCCGGGTTCCAGCGAGAGGCATTTTCACTCATTTCCGGGCCGGCGAGGAGCTGGAGCTGGGGATGCGGGTCGAGAACATCTCGTTGGGTGGGCTGTTCGTGCGCAGTGACAAGCCGTTCCCGCGAGCCACCCCGTTGGTGCTCGAGCTGGTCCCGCCGGGCTCTCTGACGCCACTCAAGCTCGTGGGCCACGTGATCACGGCGGTGTGGCCCGCAGAGGCCCAGCGGCGTGGGCTGACGGCGGGCATGGGGATTCGCTTCGAGCCCATGACCGCTGAGGTGCTCCAGCGCCTCAAGGAGCTGGTCGGCTCCATGGGCGCTCCGGTTGAACCGATCGCGGCAATCCCCCCCACGCAGGTGGATCTCAGCCGCCGATCTGTCTTCGACTTCGGCTTCGGCTCACTCGAAAACCTTTCCGAAGAGAGCGATGCCCCCCCGACTCTCCCGGCGCTGCCGCTGCCGCCCGTCGACAACGCCGCTGCAGCTCCGGTCGAGGGCACGCGCTTGATGCTGCAGATCCGGGGTCTGCTCATGGAGCTGAGCGAGGCCAAGGCCGAGTTGGACCGAGAGCGCGAGGAGAACGCGCAGCTCCGCGCGAGGATCGCCGAACTCGCTGCCACACGCTGAGCGTCGACGATCCTACTTGCCTTCAACCGCCAGCCGTTCATCGGCTCCGGCTGCTGTAGTCACCTGTTCACTCGGCCTCTGGAGTGTGCAAAACGCCGGGGTTGAGTTTCCCCCTTGGCCAACGAACCCTTCACGCTCATCGTGGTGCCTGGCCCTGAGGGTGAGATCAGGCGCTATCGCGGCCACCCGCGCCAGCTCAAGCGTGCGATCTCGTTCTGCGTGGTGCTGATGCTGGGTGCTGCAGCGGCCGTCGTGCACCTCGGGTCGCTGAGCGACGCGGTGGGTGAGAACGCGCTGCTGCGCAAACGGAACCAGGCGATGCGGGCGGAGCTGGGCGGGCTGCGCGAGCGCGTGCAACACCTCGACACCAGCCTCTCGCGCGTGGCCCGCTTTGATCAGCGCCTGCGCGGCAGCACGTCGCTCTCTGATCCCGAGCGCACGCTGGCAGTCGGCCCCACCGAAGCTTCGCGGCCCAGTGATGCGCCGTTCGATGACGCCGCTCGCCGGCAGGTCCCCGAGAGCCTCGAGGCGCTGTCGCTCACCGCCGATGCCTACGCGCGGGAAGCGCAGGAAACCGAAAACAGCCTCCAGCAGCTGCAGGCGTACTTCCAGGAGCAGAGCTCGCTGCTGGCCTCGACCCCTTCCATCTGGCCCCTCCGCGGCGACGGCGTCACCAGCACCTTCGGCACCCGCTCCGACCCGTTCACCTTTCAGGCGTGGAACCACGCCGGTCTCGATATCGGCGGACCGATGGGCAAGGAGATCGTCGCGCCCTCGAATGGCGTGGTGGTGTTCGCCGCGCTCGAGGGTGGCTACGGCAACGTGATCGTGATCGACCACGGGCACGGCATCAAGAC
>JAYVNA010000380.1:0-5101 GCA_043758715.1 Archangium sp. | reverse complement strand
AGCAATGCGGGCTGGGCGTCGAGGTGGGACCTCACGGCGCCGGACTGCACGCGGTGGTCGGAATTCCCGGGTGGTCGGGGGCGGCAGGTGACTTCTCCGGGAATGAAGTCGGCGCGGGGCAGGCCGCTTCGTGGAAGGTGAGGGCTCCCGACGCGCCGCAGCTGGTCGCGGAGGGCGCGAACACGCCCTACGTGACCGACGCAGGGCTGCGCGCATTCGGTGGGCGTGGGCTGGGCGTCGATGTCGCGATGACCGACTTCGATGGTGATGGCCGGCTCGACCTCGCGGTCGCGGCTCCGAACTTCACCATTCCCACCAGGGTCGCGGACGGCGGCATCTCGACCCCTGAGTACGCGCTCTCCCGGCCCGAGTGCGCGACCAGCGCGGCCCAGTCGCCCGGTGCGGTGCTGGTGCACCTGGGCCAGTCCGACGGCACGTACAAGGAAGGTTTCCGCGTGTGGGCGGTGCGCGACATTCCCGGCTGCACGGTGACCGATGGCGGCTCGGCCGCGAACTGCCAGCGTTCGCAGCTGACCCGAAATGGGATCGTGGGCGGGTTCGACTTCGATGGCGACGCCAAGGCTGACCTCGCCGTCACGCGCACGAACGGCCTGGAGATCTTCGGGGGGCGCGCGCCGGACGACGCGCAGCTGACCAAGCCGTCGATGGCGTGCGATCCGCTCTACAGCTTTCCCTTCATCGGGCAGACGACCTCGATGCCCACCGCGCTCGGTGATTTGAACGCCGACGGGTGTGACGAGCTCGGCTTCCGCTACTCCGATGGCGCGAACCGCCAGGGCGTGGTGATTCTGTTCGGCTTCGATCCCGCCGGGGTGCGGTGCGGAGCGAACGACCAGGCGTCGTGGGTGCGAATCTCAGGTGACACCGAGACGGGCGTGGCCACCATGCGGCTGGGCATCGCCATCGCGCGGGCGAAAGACGTGCTGGCCAGTGGCGTCGATGCGTTGGCGATCACCGCCGATCTCTACCCGTACCGGGGCACCGCGCAGCCCACCGTGCTGTTGGTGCCTGTCTCGCAGATCGTCGCCAAGCGGCCGGCCTCGGGTGGGCAGTTGGTGAGCATTCTGGGCGACGGCCTGGTCGCGGTGCCCGTGGTGCCGTTCGATCGCGCGCTCAACTTCGGTCGTGCGCTCGCCGGCAACGTCGACGTCGACGGTGATGGGAAGCGCGATCTCGTGGTCGCCTCGCCCGGCGCCTCGATCAACGGCGACGGCACCGGCGCGGTGTTCGTCTTCAAGGGGGGCACGGT
Organism: Archangium sp.; assembly: GCA_043758715.1. Taxonomy (GTDB): domain Bacteria; phylum Myxococcota; class Myxococcia; order Myxococcales; family Myxococcaceae; genus Archangium_A. Next base: position 3,831 of record JAYVNA010000380.1, on the reverse strand, counting down.
GGTCGCCGGGCCGAACCTGCCGGTGCTGCTGATCTCAGCCGATGATCGCGAACGTTCGGCGTTCGGCCAGGACCTCTCGTTGTCCGCGGCCAAGGGCGCTGCTCCCGCGGCGATCGGCATCGGAGCGCCGCTCAGCTATCGCACGGGCACCGCCAACGGCACCGCGTTCGTGTTGCCGCTCGACTTCTGACCCTTCAGCCCTGATTTAGCGAAGCTGCAGCGACTGCAAGTGGCTGATCACCCGCATCACCACGCGCTCGGCGATCTCAGCGCTCGCGCGGCCCAACCGGGCACGCCACGGGTGATCGGGCTTGTAGCTGACCTGGTAGACGTTGGCGTCCTGCACGCGGCTGAGCAGGTACTCGTCGCTGGTGCTCAGCGCGTCGACGAGCCCGAGCTCGAGCCCGCGTTTTGCGAGCCAGTATTCACCGGTCGCGACCTTGTCGACGTCGAGCTTGGGCCGCTGCGTCTTCACGAAGTCTTTGAAGAGCAGGTGCGTCTCGTCGAGCTGCTCGTTGAACTTCTGCCGGCCCTTCTCGGTGATCTCGCCGAAGAGGCTGACGGTGCGCTTGAACTCGCCCGCGGTCATCTCTTCGAAGTCGATGTCATGCTTCTTGAGCAGGCGGTGCATGTTCGGCACCTGCGCCACCACGCCGATCGAGCCGATGATCGAGAACGGCGCCGCCACGATGCGGTCAGCCACGCAGGCCATCATGTAGCCACCGCTCGCCGCCACCCGATCGATGCAGACGGTCAGCTTGAGCTTCTTCTCGCGCAAGCGGGTCAGCTGCGCCGCGGCCAGCCCATAGTGAGGCACGCCGCCGCCGGGGCTCTCCAGCCGCACCACCACTTCATCGTCGGGCTTGGCCACCGCGGTGATGGCGTTGATTTCTTCGCGCAGGCTCGCGACCCCGGTGGCGAGCAGGTCGCCTTCGAAGTCGAGCACGTAGACGTGCGGGCGGTTGGGGTTGTCCTTCTGCTTCTTGCGGGTCTTGATCAGCTCCTTGAGCTGCTTGCGTTCCCACAGGCCGTGGCGCAGCGCATCGCCGAGCGCTTCGAACCGCGCGTTGAGCTTCTTCACTTCGAGGCGCGGGAAGGAGGCGCGCCGCCGCCGGGTGATCGCGACGATGACTGCGACCGTGATCACCGACGTGAGGAAGACGATGAAACCCTTCGCCGCGAAGCCCAACGTCTCCTGGAAAAGTTCCATCGTTCATCGCTAACACAGCGACACGACGATCTCAGAAATCGGCTGCCTGAATCGTCAGGACGGACGAAGAAGAATTGTTAAGCGTCGGTGAGCGGCAGCTCTTCTTCGCCCTGGGGAAGCCCGTCGACGTAGAGCACGTACTTGCCCAGCTGCGAGGCCACCCGCGCTCCGGCTGTCACCACTCCGGTCAGGTTGAGTGGATCGACCGCGGCGATGCGCAACGTCTCGCCGGTGTGAGGCGCCCGCCGCACTGCGCGCGCCACGTCGAGGGCCTCAGGCAACGCGAACTGCTCGCCCGAGAAGCCGTGAAGGAACCGGCCACCTCGCACCTCACCGCGCGCTTCGAAGCGCCGGTAGAGCTGCAGCAGATCTCGCCAGGGCGGCGAAAGCGATTCGCGCACCACCAGGTCGCGGAAGACGATCCCGTAGCGTTGCAGAAACTGCCAGGCGAGCTTCTCTTCCAACACCGCGGGCTCGAGCTGCTCCTGCGGCTGGAGCAGGAACCACCGCCCCGGCCCACCCCGCTGCAACGCGCGCTGCCGCTTGCGCAGCTTGGGCGACTGCAGCACGCGCAGGTTCTGAACGGCGTCGGCGGTGATGAGGCCGCGCGAGAGCAGTTCCCACAGCGCGTCTTCCACTTCGACCGGCAAGCGCCGCGAGCCCGACTGCAGCTCGTTGAAGAACGATGCCCCGCGCCGCTCGAACACCTTGATCACGTCAGCGGCCGCCTGGGAGAGATCTCCTGGCCACGGACGGGGGCCGTCGGCGAGCACCGCGCCCGGCCGCGCCGCTTGCAGCAGCCACTCGAGATCGCTGCGCCTCGCGAAGGTCAGCGACGCCGCGCGCCCCTGCACCGAACGTTTCGGGATCTCGATCAACTGCGCTTCGAGGCCGCGCCGGGGCCCCGGCTGAAGCTTGGGCTCCCTGAGGGTGAGGCGGCCCCAGGCGACGTCGCCGCTGAAGCAGGCGTCTTCCAGCCACTCGCCCATGTACTGCTTCATGCGCGTGGGGAAGAGCTCGCGTTCCCACGCTGCGGCGGGCGCTTCCCAGCCCTGGAGCAACGTGACCAACTTCGCCAGACCTCCCGGGCCCCGCAGCCGCGACTCGGCGTCCACGTGATGCCAGCGGAAGAGGAAGCGCATGAAGTCCTGCTGCGAGAGCGGCTCAATCTCCTTGCGCAGGCGGCCGACGGTGAGGCGGTGAATGCGCTGGAGCAGCCGGCGATCGCACCACTCGGTTTCTTCCGCGGTCGCGATGGGGCGGAAGGTGCCGCGGAGGACCTGGCCCTGCGACTCGAGTTTGGCGAGGGCGAGCTCGACGTCTGAGCGCGAGAGCGTCAGCCGCGACATCAGCTCGGGCACGGTGATGGGGCCCACGACTTCCATCCACCCGCGGATGACTTTGACCACCGCAGTCTCGCGGTCGACCGGGAGATCTCCAGGCAAGGGCGCGAGGGTCAAAGTGGCGTCGGGGTACAGCGCCTGGATGAAGGGCACCCGTTCAGCCGCATAGGCGTGGCCTGCGTATTCGGCGGCGCGAGAGGAAGCGGTCAGCGCCGGAAGATACCTTCGCCCCTCACCGCCCGCGGGCAGCGGGAACCAGATCAGCTGCAGCAGGGTGTCGTGGAACTCTTCGGCATCGCGGAAGTCCGGCGTCGCTTCCGAGACGACTTGATCGATCGCCGCCTGATCGAGCGCCCCGAAGGCGACGGCATCGGCGGGCGGCAACGTTCGACGCAACGAAACAGATCGGGCCCGGCGCTCTTCCAGCGGCGCTTCGTCGAGGAACGTGTACGGCGCCGAATTAAGCAGCGCGTGCGCGAACACCGAGGGCTCGGGGAGATCGACCGCGACCTTCTTGATCTCCCCCGACTTCAGCTTCGTGAGCAACTCGACCAGCCCGTCGATGTCCATCAGGTCGCGCAGGCAGTCCTTCATCGTCTCGTTCACGAGCGGATGATCCGGCGGCTCGAGCTCCAGCCCGGCGTGGTTGTCCTGACAGCCGAGCTGCTCGGGGAAGACCGCGGCGATCAGATCTTCCGCGCGCGCGCGCTGAATCGGGGGCGGCACCTTGCGGCCGTTCTGCAGCCGGGAGAGCGTCAACGCCCGCCCCGCCGCCCAGCGAAACCGGGTGCCGAACATGGGCGCCTGCAGCACCGCCTGGGTCAGCACCTTCTCCGCGGTCTTCGGCGAGACGAAGTCGAAGATGTCCATCAGGGGAAACGAGTGCTGCTCGCTGAGCGAGAGCAAGATGCCGTCGTCGCTCGCCGCTGCCTGGAGCTCGAAGTCGAAGGTGCGGCAAAACGACTTGCGCAGGGCCATGCCCCAGGCGCGGTTGATGCGCGCCCCGAACGGAGCATGAATCAGCAACTGCATGCCGCCGGCCTCGTCGAAGAACCGCTCGGCGATCACGGTGTGCTGCGAAGGGACCGCGGTGAGCGCCGCCGCTCCCGCCTTCACGTAGCGGATAAGCAGGTCAGCGGCGTGCGCGGGGACCTTGAGCTCGTGCTCCAGCCACGACTGGGCATCGGGGCGCGCCATCACCTCGTCGCGCAGCTTGGATACCTCGAGCGAGAGCTCTTCGGTTCGCGCCGGTGACTCCCCATTCCAGAACGGGATGGT
>JAYVNA010000379.1:0-15140 GCA_043758715.1 Archangium sp. | reverse complement strand
GCTTCAATGAGGTCACCGGCACCGCCGAGCCCGCCGTCACCTGGGAATCGAAGGTGGTCAACGACAACTTCAAGATTGGCGTCACCCAGCCCGTGACGGGCCGGGGCACCAAGGCGCAGGCCGAGTACCGCTTCAATCAACGGGTCTCCGCGCGCGCGCAGTGGGACAATCAGAACCAGAACACCACGGTCGGGAATCCGGGCGTGGAGCTGCGATTCCGATTCGAATGGGAGTGACCCTTCTTCTCTTGGCGCTGCTCTCGCAGACGCCGGCCTCCGAGGCCCCCACCATCGCGGGTGTGGAGGTACGTCTGCCCGCGGGGGCTGATCGCAAGATGCTGGAGCGGGTGCCGCAGCTGGTCACCGTGCGCAAAGGCCAGCCGTTGTCGCGCCGGGCGGTGGCCCGCTCGATCGAGAGCCTGTTCGCCACCGATCGGTTCGCCGACATCGAGGTGCAGGCGCGCGAAGTACCGCAAGGGGTCGAGCTGATCTTCATTCTGGTGCCCCGGCAGAACATCGGCGCGGTGTTCGTCGAAGGCACCAGCAACCTCACCCGTGACGAGGTGCTCGCGGCCATCGGGCTGACGGCGGGTTCGGAGTACTGGCCCGAACGGGTCGAGCACGCCGCCGAGAACGTGCGCGCCTTGTACGAGCGGCGGGGTTTTCGCGCGGCCCAGGTGCGCACCGAGGCGGCGATGGTGGAAGGGGCCGTGTCGATCGGCTTCGTGGTGCAGGAAGCAGAGCCGACCCGGGTGAAGGCGGTGTCGTTTTCCGGTGAGCCCGGCCTGCCCCTGCGCACGGTGGTGGAAGCGCTCGGGGTGCGGCCCGGTGAGCTGCTCGACCTGGTGCGGCTGGAAGCGGGCCTCGAGGCCGTGCGCGCGCTATATCGCCGCGAACACTACTTTCGGGCCCGGGTCGACTTGCCCGAGGTGGGCGACGACGGCCGCGTGGTGGTGCCGGTGGTCTCGGGGCCTTCGTACGATCTGATTTTCAGCGGCAACCGCATGGTCTCCAACAGCTCGTTGAAGGCCCTGCTCGCCTACGACGGGGAAGAGACGCTCGACCTCGCGCTCTCAGAGCGGCTCGCCCAACGCATCGCGCGCTTCTATCGATTTCGCGGCTACCACGACGTCCGGGTGGTGCCTTCCGAGGTGGTGAAGCCCCGCACGACGACCGCGGCCCTGGGCTTCGCCATCGAAGAGGGGGTGCCGCTGCGCATCGTGTCGGTGGAGTTTCCCGGGGCCTCCGTCATTCCCGCGGAAGAGCTGAGGGTGGTGCTGCGCCGGGTGATGGAGACCTCCGCGCCCGCGACGCCCTTCGAAGTGCATTCGATGGGTGACCCCAGCGAAACACCGGGCCGCACCTCGGCGGTGTTCGCCCAGACGCTCCCGCAGCCCGCGCTCGACACCGTGTTCGACGAAGCGGCGTGGGAAGAAGCGGCGAAGGCGATGACGGCGCTCTATCGCGAACGGGGTCACATGAAGGCCTCTGCGCGCTTCGACGGCCTCGAGCTCCAGGGCCCGCTGGGGCGGGGGCGCTTCGTGATTCACGAAGGGCCGCAGGCGCATTTCCGAAAGGTCGAGCCGCAAGGGTTGCCCGAAGGGTTCACCTCGCCGGTGCTCAGCACGGTTCGCCTGGGGTCGCCGTTCAGCCCAGGTGAGCTGCAGGCGCTCGAGCAGGGCGTTTCCCGTGAGCTGGGCCGCAACGGCTACCTGTTCGCGACGGTCACTGCCTCGTACACGCTCGATGAGTCAGGCCAGGAAGCCGACACGCTCATCACGGTGGTGCCCGGGCCTCAGGTGAAGGTGCGCGCGGTGTTGCCGGTGGGCCAGGTGCGCACGGTCGAGGAGATCATCACCGCGCAGGCGACGATGAAGGAAGGTCAGCCGCTCGATTCCGAGTCGCTCTTCTCGACGCAGGCGAACCTCTCGAACCTGGGCATCTTCCGCAGCGTGCAGGTCGAGATGCTCTCGCCTGACCGGCCCGAAGCGCTCAAGACCGTGTTGCTGCGGGTCAGAGAGCGGCCGCTGTTCTCGGGCGAGTTCTTCTTCGGCTATTTCTTCGCAGACGGTTTCCGCGGCGGCGTCGAGGGCTCGATCAACAACATCGCGGGCCGGGCGATCACGCTGACCGGCCGCCTCCAGGGAAACCTGTTCTTCACCTCGTTCCCCGCGCTCTCGGGGCAGGTCGATCTCTCGGGCCTGGCGCTCTACAAGCAGATGGGTTTCCGGGCGAACATCTCGCTCGATGCGCGCAGCGTGTTGCCCGCGCACATCGGCCTGCGGCTCGATTTCATCGGCGAGCGGGTGTTCCGCCCTCAGTTCCGCTTCACCCGGGTGGCGGCGGTGCCGACGCTCGATTGGTCGACCACCTTCCGCATTCCGGGCCTCGATTGGATGCGCCCCAAGGTCTCGCTCGCGCTGCAATACGAGCTCGAATACAGCTTCGTCGAGCGGGTCGGCACCGCGCTGACCTCCGTGCCGCCGAGCAGCCTGGTGGACCAGGAGCGCCTGCGCTTCAACTTCGGCGAGTTCGCGCTGCATGGCGTCCGGCTCAACCCCACCATCGACCTGCGAGACAACGCGCTCACGCCGACCAAGGGGCTGTTGCTGCAGGGCGCCGCCGAGGTGACCGGCAAGCTCTTCGCGCAGGACGAAGATCTCAAGCCCGTGGTGGTGAACTTCTTGAAGCTGAGCGGGCTCGCCACGGGTTATCTGCCGCTCGCCAGCCGCTTCGTGCTGGCGCTCTCGGCCCGGGGTGGGCGCATCTTCCCGCTGGAGAAGGGCTCGGCGACGCCGCCGGTGCGGCGGTTCTTCCTCGGCGGCGCGACCAGCGTGCGTGGCTTCAACGAAGATCAGCTGGTGGCCGAAGATCTGCGCAAGCAGTACCGCCAGGAAGTCGCTGACTGCCAGGTGCTCGCCTCGAAGGACGGCTGCTCGTCGGCGGCCAAGACCATTCTGGGAGGGCGCCAGGTGCCGTCGCAGGGCGGCGAGCTGTTCGCGGTGTTCAAGGCCGAGCTTCGTTTTCCCGCGTTCAGCGTGCTCGACCTCGGGGTGTTCTTCGAAGCGGGCAATTTGTGGATCACGATGCCCAATACCGTGGGCCCCTTTCGCCCGGTGGTCGGCGCGGGCGTGCGCTACGTGACGGTGATTGGGGCGCTGGCGCTCGATGTCGGCGTCAACCTCGACCCAGATATCGTCATCAACGAGCCGCGCTTCGTGGTCCACTTCAACATCGGCGTCTTCTGACGCTCGCCCGGTAAAAAAAGGGGTTGGCTCGATGTTCTATCGCTGGGTGCGAACGATCGTCTCGGTGGCGCTGGGAATGTTCTACCGGCTCGAGGTGATTCGGCGGGTCGACGACCTCGCGGGCCCCGTGATGTTCGTGGGCAATCATCAGAACAGCCTGATCGACCCCGCGATGGTGTTCATGATCACCAACCGCCAGGTCACCTTCCTCGCGCGCGAACCGCTCTTCCGGGTGCCGGTGATGGGTTGGATTCTGCGTGGCCTCGGCGCGCTGAAGGTCTACCGCAAGCAGGATCACCCCGGCTTGATGGAGAAGAACGAAGGTACGCTCGACGCGGCAGCCAGCGCGCTCGTCGCGGGCAAGGCGATCACCATCTTCCCCGAAGGAAAGTCGCATTCCGAGCCGCAGCTCTCCGACATCAAGACGGGCTGTGCCCGCATCGCGCTCAAGGCGGTGCGAGGTGGGCAGGCGCTGCGCATCATTCCGATCGGGCTGACCTACGCGCAGAAGCACCTGTTTCGCAGCAAGGTGCACGTCGAGGTGGGCGAGCCGATCCTGGTGCAGTCCGTGGGGGACGGTCTCGCGGGCGACGCAGAGCAGGCCTGGGTTCGTGATCTCACGAGCCGCGTGGGCGAGGCCATTCGCAACGTCACGATCAACCTGGAGACCTGGGAAGATCTCAACCTGATCGAAACCGCCGATCGGCTCTTCGCCTTGCGCAACGGCTTTCGCGAGAAGGACCCCGAGCGCCTGCGCATGTTCGCGCGCGGCGCCTCGCTCTTGAGATCCGTCGACCCCGAGCGCTTCGACGATCTGAAGGAAGACGTCTTGTCCTTCCACGCGCGGCTCGAGGTGATCAACGCGAACCCCGGCGACCTCGGGGTGACCTTCGAAGAGAAGTCGTTCCGCACCTTCGTGGCGCGAAACCTGTCTTCGATCGTCTTCGGGTTTCCCCTCTTTGCGTTGGGGATGATGTTGTTCTTCCTGCCGTACTATTTCCTCAAGGCCCTGGCGCTCGCGGTGCCCGTCTCGAGAGATCGCGTGGGCACGCTCAAGTTCATCTCGGCGGCGGTGATGCTCCCGCTCTGGTGGACGCTGCTGAGCGTTGCCGGCTGGTCACTGTGGGGCATTCCCGGAATGGTCGTGATGCTCACCGGCACCATTCCCCTGGCGATCTTCACGCTCTATTTCCTCGAGCGGCGCCGGGCGGCGTTCAACGATCTGATCACCTTCCTGAAGCTCGGCAACCGGGCGCAGTTGCGTGCGCACTTGCTCGCCGAGGGCGAGCGGCTGCAGGAAGAGATTCAGCGGGTGGCGGAAGAGCTCAAGCCGAAGCTCGACTCGGAGCTTCGTCAACCGGTGTGACCTCGGCGGGAACGGGCAACGTTCTCCACGCGTAGATCCAGATGAGCCCGCCGGCCGCCACGGCGATCGGCACCATGATGAGCGCGGTCTCGAGGCTACCCGTCGCGTCGGACACCATGCCGATCAGCGGCGGCGAGAGCACGTCACCGAAGAGGTGAATGCAGAGAATCGACAACCCAAAGGCGCGCGCGCGCAGCCCGGGATCGACGCTGTTCACCAACAACGCGTTGACCGGCGAGTTGTACATCCACAAGCACAGCTGCGCGGCGAGCACACAGGTGACGATCGCCATCGGCGCGCGGAAGACGAAGAGCGCGATCGAGGTGAACACCACCGCGGGCAACATCGCGAGGCCGGAGACCGCGAGGTACGGGTGCCGGGTGACGCGCGCGAGGCGATCGGCGAGCCAGCCGCCGAACGCGGTGCCGACGAGCCCTCCCACCACCGCCGAGATGCCGATCGCGAGGTCAGCCTCGGACAACGGCATCTTGCGAACCCGCGAGAGGAACGTGGGGAACCAGTCGGCGATGCCACCGGTCGCGAAGGTGACGAGCGTGTAGCCGGCGACGGTGAGCAGGTAGACGCGGTTCTTCGCGAGCTGCCGCAGTGCCTGGGGCCACGACACCGGCTCGGGGGGCTTCTCGTCGAAGGCGCCACGCACCGGGTCTTTCATCATCAACGCCAGCCCGGCGACCAACAGGCCCGGCAAGCCCACGGCGAGGAAGGCGGTGCGCCAGCCGAAGTGTTCTCCGAGCAGGCCACCGAGCACGAAGCCGATCGCCGAGCCCACCGGAGTCGCCACGTAGAAGACGGTGAAGACGCGATTGCGGCGCTCGGGGGGAAAGAAGTCGGCCAGCACGGAAGGGGCGAGGGTGGCGTACGCCGCTTCTCCGATGCCAACCGCGGCGCGAGCGATCAGCAACGAGGTGAAGCCGGTGGAAAAAGAAGCGGCCGCGGTGGCGAGCGACCACGAAGCGACGCCGAAAGCGATCAACATCCGGCGGCTGCGACGCTCGGCCAGGGCACCGAAGATCGGGCTGGCGATCATGTAGACGACGATGAACGCGGTGAGCGGCCAGCTCGTCTGGGCATCGGTGAGCTTGAGGTCGTCTTTGAACAGCTCCTTCACCGCCGACGGCACCCATCGGTCGACGTAGTTGAGCATGTTCATCAACGTCAGCACGAAGAGGGCAAACATCGCCCCTGGCGCCGCGGGTCTCGCCTGGGTGGGGGCGGTCACTTCGAGAACCGATCCGCCAACAGACCCCAGCGCAGCCCGCGATCGCTGACGATCACGTCTTCGACTCCGAGCGCGCGCATGGCCGCCCGGAACACCAGGCCACCCGCGACGATCACGTCAGCGCGTTTGGGCTGAAGCCCGGGCACGGTCTTGCGTAACGAAGTGGGCAGCGAGGCCAGGCGGGTGAGCGCGGCGTTCACTTCAGTGAGCGGCAGCACCGCGCCGTGAATGAGCGTGGGGTCGTACGGTTCGACCCGGCGAGCCACGGCGCACAGCGTGGTGACGGTGCCGGCGACGCCGACCATCTTGAAACCGTTGGGAGGCGGAGGCAGCTCCCCGAAGGTCTTCGCCAGCATCGCATCGATGGCCTCCAGCTCTGCCTGGCTGGGAGGATCAGTCTTCACGTGCCGCTCCGTGAGCCGCACCGAGCCCACGTCGAAGCTGTGGCGAAAGGTGACGCCGCCGTTCAGGTCGCCGTAGATGAACTCGGTCGAGCCGCCGCCGATGTCGAGCACCACCAGCGGCGTCTGGCCGCCGAAGTCCGAAAAAGCCGAAGCGAAGGACAAGCGCGCCTCTTCGGCGCCCGAGATGATCTCGACCTCGAGACCCGCACGAGCCTTCGCGCCGTCGAGGAACGCCTTGCCATTGGTGGCATCGCGCGCGGCCGAGGTCGCGGTGGCCACGATGCCCTTCGCCCCCAGGTCCCTCGCTTCCTGCGCAAAGCGCTCGAGCACCTTGAGGGTGGTCTCGAGGGCCTCGGGAGAGAGGGTCTTCGTCTGATCGACGCCTTTCCCCAGGCGGGTGATTTCAGAGCGCTCTTCGACCGCGGTGAAGCGGCCGTCGGCCCCGCGCTCCGCGACCAGCAGGAGCACGGAGTTCGTTCCCACGTCGATGGCTGCGTAACGATTCACCGCGCGGAGGCTAATACGGCCTCACCCGTTTACGAGCTTCCGGAGGGCCCGCACCAGGGCTTCCACGTCACCTGCCCGAACATGGCGCTGCGAGGACACCCGCACCAGCGTGAGACCACCGAAGGGAATCACCGGTACCTCGATGCGGAACTCGTGGAACAGCCGGTCGGCGAGGTCAGCGGGTGCGTTGGGCACCACCACCGCGGCCATCGCGCCGAGGAGCTCGGGAGGGCAGGGCAGGGGCTGTGGGAAGGCCTCGAGCAGCGCCCGTCGCGCCTGCACCGCCCCCTCGTGATTGGCCGCCATCAGCGAAGGCCAGCCGCCGGGCAGCAACGAGCCCATCACGTCGAGCGCGGTGGGCACGCAGAGGTACGCGGTGGGGTCGTGAGTGCCCGTCCAGTCGAACTCGAGCCAAAAGCGCGAGCGATCGGTGCGCTTCGAGTTCGCGCCGTGGCTGATGACCGGAGGGCGAATGCGATCCTGCCAGTCCTTCCTCACGTGCAGAAAGGCCGCTCCCTTGGGCGCGCACACCCACTTGTGCAGGTTGCCGGTGGTGAAGCTGGCGCCCGTCGCGTCGAGAGACAGCGGAAGGTGCCCGGGCGCGTGCGCGGCATCGACGAGCACGTGCACCCCTCGCCCTTCGAGTTCCCGCACCAGCCGCGCGATGGGGAAGATCAACGCCGTGGGGCTGGTGATCTGATCGAGCATCACCAGCCGGGTGCGCGGGGTGACCGCGGCCAGCACCGCTTGCGCCAGCACCTCTTCGTTCTCGACCGGGAAGGGGACCGGGGCGATCACCACCCGGGCCCCGGTGCGCTGCGCCACGTAGCGCAGCACGTTGGTGCAGGCGTTGTAGCCGTGGCTGGTGGTGAGCAGCTCGTCTCCGGGAGCAAACTCCAGCGAGCGCAGCACCGCGTTGACGCCCGTGGTGGCGTTGGGCACGAACGCCAGGTCAGCGGGCTGCGCACCGATGAACGAAGCCAGCCGCGCGCGCGCCGCGTCGAGGAGCGGTTCCAACTCGCGGACCATGAAGCGCACCGGCTCGGCCTCGAGCTGATCGCGCAGCGCACGCTGTTTCTCGAGCACCGCGCGCGGCGTGGCCCCGAAGCTGCCGTGGTTCAAGAAGTGAATCGAGTCGTCGAGCTGCCAGGCGTCACGCATGCGGCCGGGAATTGATCACAGCGTCAAATCGAGCGCGAGGTGGGTGTCGTCGAAGCCCAGCCCCCGAAAGAAGCCCACCACACCGTCCTCGGTCTTCGAGAGGCGAACGCGCAGGCGAGCGCAGCCGGCCAGGCGGGCCCGCCGGCTCATCTCGAGCACCAGCTGCCGCCCCACGCCGCGATGGCGATGGTTGGGGTCGGTGACCAGCGCGATGATCTCTGCCTCGCCCGCGTGCAGCCGCAGCACCGCCACGCCCAGCAGCTCTTCGTCTTCCTGCGCGATCAGCACCGTCCCTTCGCGCAGGCTCGCTCCGCACAACGACAACAACGCTTCCGCCTTCTCATTGACTGCCTCGCGCACCGAGGTGCGCTGCCCGCGTCTGAACATGTCGAGCGGTTTGGTTTGCACGAGCGAAGCCGCGCCAAGTGCGTAGCCCGTTACGCAGCAGTTGACGCATCGTGTCGGTCGGGTTCCCTTGCCTCGGCTGCGCCCGCACCGCTATTCGCAGTGCATGGTTCAGGCGCACTCCCGCATCTATGGCTCGGGCTTCGTTACCGGTGAAGTGCTCGTGCCCAACGAGCGTCTGACGCTCATCTGCGACACCACCTCGGACTGGATCAAGGAGCGCTCCGGCATCGAGCAGCGCTACTTCGTCAACGAAGGAACGGCGACCAGCGACCTCGCCGTGGGCGCGGCCAAGAAGGCGCTCGACGACGCGGGCTGGAAGGCGAGCGAGGTCGACTACATCGTCGTCGCCACCATGACGCCCGACTACTACTTCCCCGGCGTGGGCAGCCTGGTGCAGGCGAAGCTGGGCATCGGCAACATTCCTGCGCTCGACATTCGGCAGCAGTGCTCGGGCTTCATCTACGGCCTGCAGATCTGCGACGCGCTGGTGCGGGCGAACGTCGCGAAGAAGATCCTCTTCATCGGCGCCGAGATTCACTCGGGCTTCATGCCGTGGAGCAAGCACGCCTGGGACGTGGTGATGGGCCGCTCGAACGAGCCGGTGACGCAGGTGGAACGCGACTGGAACTCGAAGTTCCGCCACCTCACGGTGCTGTTCGGCGACGCCGCCGGAGCGGTGTGCATCGCGCCCACCGACAACCCCGATCGCGGCCTGCTGGGCTTCTCGCTGCACTCTGATGGCAAGGACGTCGAGAGCCTCTACGTGCCTTCAGCCGGGTTTGCCTACCGCCCGTACTTCAGCGCGGAGCATGTGGCCGAAGGCCGCTTTGTGCCCGTGATGGAAGGCCGCAACGTCTTCAAGATGGCCGTCACCAAGATGCCGGAGGCGGTGCACGAGACCCTGGGCAAGTGCGAGCTCAAGCTCGACGACGTCAACCTGGTCATTCCGCACCAGGCGAACCTGCGCATCAGCGAGGGCGTGCAGAAGCAGCTCAAGCTGCCCGATGAGCGCATGTACAACAACATTCAGCGGTACGGGAACACCACGGCCGCGACGATCCCCATCGCGTACCACGAGTGCCGCAAGAGCGGCCGCATCAAGCAGGGAGACCTGGTCGCCTTCTGCGGCCTGGGCGCTGGGTTCCACTGGGGCTCCGCGCTGATGCGCGAGTAGCCCCCAACTCAGTTCAGTTGGCCCAGTCGGGCGTGGTGACGTCAGCCTTTTCCATCGGGAGCGCCATCTGGTTGTTCCCGTCGAAGGTCATCACGTGCAGCGCCCGGCTCCCGGTGCGCGTCGAGGTGAACATGATGAGGCGGCCGTTGGGTGAAAACACCGGCTCCTCGTTGCCCGACGCATCTTGCGTGAGCCGGGCGATCTTCCCGTCGTCCACGTTCACCGTGAACAGGTCGAACGCGTTGCGCTCGTCGCGCGCGGTGAAGGCGATCAGATCACCGCGGGGGCTCCAGGAAGGCGTCGTGTTGTAGTTGCCCTGGAAGGTGAGGCGCTTGGCGCCCGTGCCATCGGCGTTCATCGCGTAGATCTGCGGGTTGCCCGCGCGGTTCGACACGAAGGCGATGCGCTTGCCGTCGGGCGACCAGGTGGGGCTGGTGTTGAGGAAGAACTTGGTATCGGTGAGCTGCGTGAGGTTGGTGCCGTCGGCGTTCGCCAGGTAAAGCTCGGCGTTCTCGCCATCAGAGACGGACACCGCGACGCGCTTGCCGTCGGGCGAGAAGGCGGCGCCAGTCACCATGCTGCCCTTGGCGATCAGCTGGGTGGGTTCTGCGCCGCCGCGCGCCACGAAGAGGAACGGCTTCTTGCTGCGGTACGAGGTGAACGCCACGCCGCCGCCGGGAACGAGCACGGGCAACACGTTGACGTCGCCGTTGGTGATGCGCTGCGCGTTCTTGCCGTCCCATTCCGAGACGTACACGTCGCGGCCGCTGGCGGACTTGCGGGTGAACGCGAGGCGCGTTTCGAAAGGCCCGGTCTCGCGCGTGAAGTGTTTGTAGACCGCGTTGGCCAGCTTGTGCGCGAGGTGGCGCGGGTTGTTGCTGGGCACCGACTCACTGACCTTCAGCTCTTCGCGGCCGGCGCCCACGTTGAAGAGGCGCAGATCGCCGTGCAGGTTGCCACCCTCGGAGCTGAGCTGGGTCTTCACCAGCGATTCGGCGCCCACGTCGGTCCACCGGCTGAACTGAATGGTGGAAGCGGTCACCCCTTCCTTCGCGTCGGCGAGGAAGCTCTTGCGATCGAGCAGCTGGAACAGCCCGCAGGCGGCGAAGTCGAAGGAGAGGGCGGCATCGAACTCGGCTATCGCCGTCCTGGCGCCGTCGTCCTGGGTCTGCGGCGCGGCCATCGCGAGGGGCATGGGGCGGAAGTTGGCGCCAGAGATCTCGATGACCGGCCGCTGTGCGAACGCGACCGAGGGGAGCAGCACCAGCAACGCGATGCGAAGAGACATGGACGACCTCATAGAAGTGGATACTCGACCAGTTTACGGAGTGAAGACGATGGCAACGCCATCCTTCTTCAGCGAATCGCGCAGATGTTCGGGGGGCGGGGTGAAGGGCGCCGTCTTTTTCACGGCTGCGATCACCGCTGCGTCGAAGGTGTCATTGCCCGAAGCGATGGAGACGGAGGCATCGAGCAGCTCGCCGGCCCCGCCGATCAGCAGAACGACCTGGGCGCGCAACCGGCGCCGCTCGGCCTCGTCGATGGTGTTGGAGACGTCGTAGTTTCGCTTCACCACGCCCTTGAGCATGCCGAAGTAGCGCTCGCCTTCCTGCTTGGCCGCCTCGCCGTTGACGTCGCCGTCGGCCTCGCCTTCGAGCTCTTCGGCCTTGCCCTGCTTGCCGCCCTTGGCGAAGGCGTCGAACAGGCTCTTCTTGGCGTCTTTCGCGCCGTCCTTCTTCTCGGCCTTCTCGGGCTTCGCGTCCTTGGTGGGGATCTTCACCGCGGTGTCGGGCTTGGCGGGCGTGGGGAGCGCGACCTCTTCGACCTTGGGCTTGGGGGGCGCGAGGTCTTCTTCTTTGCGAGGCAGCAGCTTCTCGTCTCGGGGCTTGCCCAGGCGCACCAGGGACGCTTGCACCGGCACCTGCAGGTTCACCTTCGGGCCCGCCATCAGCCAGCCGCTGATGAGCCAGACCGCCACCGCGAGCACGTGGCCCACGACCGACACGGCCACGAAGGTGGCAAGCGGGTCGGCGCGATCATCGAGCAGGCTGTGGATGCGGGCGGTCATGGCAGCGCTCTTATTCATGAGGGCGTTTGTCTTCCGCCCTCACTTCTTTTCCTTGGGCTTGGACGGCCGGGAGGCCCCCATCGGGTCCGTGATCATGCCCACGTTGGTGACGCCCGCGCGCTGGGCCGCCGCCATCACGTCGATCACCACCCCGTAGGGCAGGTCGCGATCGGCGTGGAGGTACATCTCCTTTTCCTTCTGCGCCTTGGCGTTCGCCTTCAACTTCTCTTCGAAGTCGGCCAGCGTGACCTCGGCCTCCCCGATGAACACGCGCTTGGCGAGATCGATGGAGACGACCAGCTTCTTTTCATCGGCCTCCACCGGGGCGGCTTTGGTCTCGGGAAGATTGACCTTCACTCCCTGCTGAATGAGCGGGGTGGTGACCATGAAGATGATGAGCAGCACGAGCATCACGTCGACCATCGGCGTGACGTTGATCTCGCTGAGCGTCGAGCGCCCGCCGCCTTTTCCGGCTGACATGCCCACGGATCACCTCACTTGAAGAAGTGGCGCTTCACGATGTTCAGGAAGTCGTTGGAGAAGTTCGACATCTCGGTGTCGAAGATCTTGATGCGCGAAACATACGAGTTGTAGGCGATGACCGCGGGGATGGCGGCGAACAGCCCGGCTGCGGTCGCTAAGAGCGCGTTGCCGATGGGGGCCGCGACGGTGGTGATGGTGGCGTTGCCCTTCTCGGCGATCTCATTGAACGCGCCGAGAATGCCCATCACGGTGCCGAACAGACCGACGAAGGGGGCGGTGCTGCCGACGGTGCCCAGGAAGGGCACATGGGCCTCGAGGGTGGTGATCTCGGCGAGGGCCGCGCGGGTCAACGAGCGCTCGACGTTCTCGATGCCGCCGAGCTTCTCGCTCATGGCCGCTTCGGTGCCGCCCTTCTGCTGCGCGAGCTTGGACAGCTCCTCGTAGCCGGCGCGGAACACCCGGCTGAGCGGCGACGACTCGAGCTGCTGCGAGGCCTGGTAGATCGCGTCGAGCCGCGACGCCTTCCAGAACGTGTCGAGGAAGGCCACCGACTCAGCCCGCGCCTTGCGCAGCTGCATGGACTTCATGCCAATGAGGCCCCAGCTGTACGCCGAAGCGCCAGCGAGGATGATGAGAACCATCAGCTCCACGCCTGACGCGCTCTTGAGCACGTCGACGTAGTTGATTGAGGCGAGCATGGTGGAAGCGCGTAACATCCCTGTCGCAGTGCAGCAAGGAACTACCCTGTGGAATCATGGAGTTGGCTGGGCTCCCTGAATAGGGAAGCGTAGGCTGCGTTCAAGACGCCGACTCCGTTTCGCCGCTACCCACAACGAGGACTCCATGACCGCGCATTCCCGGTTTCTGACCAGCATTCTTGCCGCCACCGCCCTGGTGACCTCGGGCTGCGTGATCACCACGCCGCCCTCGGGGAACAAGGGCGACATCATCTTCACCTGGACGTTCAACAACGGCGGCTCGTGTGCGCGGGTGCCTGACGTCACCCAGATCACCATCGCGATCCCCGGGCAGACCCTGCAGAACAACGGCCGCTTCGGCTGCGTGAACGCCGGCACCGCGGGCATCAAGCTGCTCAACTTCCGCGCTGGCACCTACAGCTACACGGTGTCCGCCCAGAACGCGCAGGGCGACACGCTCTACCTCGCCAACGGCTCGCTGGTGGTCAACGGCGACGTGGCCGAGTCGGTCGACTTGAGGCCGACCTCCGATGCGAAAGGCCAGGCGTACGTGAAGTGGGCTTTCCCGGCGGGCACCACGGTGGACTGCCAGACCATCGCGGCGGTCGACGTGAGCATCAACGGCGCGCTGATCCGGTCGGCCGCCTGCTCGGAAGGCTTCTCGGCCAACGGCGTCTTCATCTCGGGCATCACCGCGGGCAACAACATCCTCACCCTGGCGGCGCGTGACGCGAACGGGTTCTTCTACTACCGCTCTGATCGCACCCTGGTGGTGACCGCGGGTAACGACGTGTTCGAGACCACCACGCTCGACTGGGCGGTCGGCTCGCTGCCGGTGAAGTGGACCTTCAGCAACGGCGTCACCACCCTCAACTGCGCGCAGGCGGGCGTGAGCTCGATGAACGTGAACTTCCGCGACTCGGCCGGCAACCTCGTCTACGGCAACAACGGCGTCGATGTTCCCTGCGTCAACGGCAATGGGAAGCAGGGCACGGTCTTCCCGTACCTCTACGCCGGCACCTACGAGCTTTTCCTGCAGGCGTACGGAACGGGCGGGGTGCTGTACCACACGAACCTCAACACGGCCCCGCTGGTCACCGTGACCCCGGGCACCTTCCCCATCATCGACAACCCGAACCTCACGCCGGCGAACCTGCTGACGCTCTGAGCTTTTTCCGGCTCGTGCGGCCTCTCAAAACCCCGGGCTGGCCTCGGGGTTTCTTTTTTTGAGCCGAGCCTCTGACCCCGACCCGGGGTCACAGCGCCGAGGCGCACCACTCAGTCAATGCGCACGATGGTGCGCCGGCCGCGGCTGGCATCGACGCTGCGCTGGGCCCTCACGATGCGGCTCCTGGTTCTGCTTCTGTGCACGAGGTGCTGCTGGCGAGGCGGGCGTTCGATCAGCGAGATGGCCCAGGCGCTGCGGGCAGCCGCCGAGCCGATGTGGGAGCACGAGGTGGCGAGCCTGCTGTCGTCGCGTTTCCCCCGGCGGGTGACCGAGGTGCAGACCTGGGAAAAGACCAGCAGCACCGTGTCGAAGGCTGAAACGGCGCGCCGCACTCCAACCGTGCGCGGGCAGGACATCGAGGCGCTGGCCTGAAGGAAACGGGGTGCTGAAGGGTTGAGGTCGTGCACGTGGCCGGCGGGCCCTCGAGCCTCGCGCAAAGATGCTCGAGTGACCTGGTCGCCTCGTTCCGGTCGACCGTGCGCACCACCAGGGCCCGGTCCCGGCAAGCCCTCCACCGAGAGCATCACGGATGCTTACGTAAGCATCTGTGATGCTCGGCAAGAAAGCCTCACCGGAGGGGACTGCCTCGAAGCCATGTCACTGAGTTCACAAAGAGCCTCGCGCCGAGGGGCCTGCCCGCCGGTTGCCGCTGCAGCCAGTTTGCCGATTCACCGCGCTGCCTCAGTGCCGTGTGCATGCTCGCGCCGGGGGACCGAGGTGGGGTGCGAGCAACGTAATCCCACGATGACGTTGCTGGAGGGCGGCGCCCCCCGCGCGACGCGAGTCGAAGCGACGTGGCGTGAATTCCCTCCGGAGGCGCGAGAGACCGGCGCTTTCTGTGACGAATCCGCAACGGCGCACTCCGTAAAATGTCGGCCCTCGCTCGCCCACGCGAGTTGAACAGCCACCCCATCGATGAGCGGAGAGGTTACCCGCGCCGCAGCTGCAGGGCCTCGCTCAGCGAGTCGACGCCCAGCAGTTCCCTGCGCGCGTTCTCGACTCGCCGCGCGCTCGCCTTGGGCAGGATCACCCGCCGGAATCCCAGCTTCGCTGCCTCGGCTAGCCGCAATGCCGGTCATTTAGGCCGCCCGAGCCGATTTGCCGCGGTTGCGGGCGTAGTTGCTCATCTTGATCTTCACGTGCCGCGGGTATCTGC
>JAYVNA010000378.1:0-15141 GCA_043758715.1 Archangium sp. | reverse complement strand
GTGACACCCGGGTGGGCGAGCGCTGCTCCACCCGCCTGGGCCGCAGTGGCATCAGCGGCGATCAAGACCCCATCGACATCTGCGTGCTCACCGAGAAGCCGATTCAGCACGGCGCGATCCTGGTCGAGGCCATTCCGATCGGCGGCTTCCGGATGATCGACAGCAACCAGGCTGACGACAAGATCATCGCCGTGCTCAAGAACGACAACGTGTACGGCGGCTGGACGGACCTCAAAGACGTGCCGCCGCAGTTGATCGATCGCTTGCGCCACTACTTCCTCACCTACAAGGCGATGCCCGACTCGCCCACCCCGCCCGTCGAGATCGCCGAGACCTACGATCGCGCCGAAGCCCTCGAGACCATCAAGAAGTCCTTCGAGGACTACCGGGCGAAGTACGGCCAGCTGACCGATCTGTTCGCACCCAACCGATAGAACCGGGGCGCCCCGCATGTTCTCTTCAGGGAGCATGGAGCGCCTCGCACTCACGCTGATGCTGTTCACCTGCGCGGTGGCGAAGGCGGAGCCCACCAGCGAGCTGACGCCCATCACCCTGCAGCTCAAGTGGCGGCACCAGTTTCAGTTCGCCGGCTACTACGTGGCCGAGGCGCGCGGGTACTACCGCCAGGCGGGCCTCGACGTGCGCTTCGTCGAGGCGACTCCGGGGCTCAAGCCCATCGATGAAGTGCTCTCGGGCAACGCGCAGTTCGGCGTGGGCACCACCGATCTGCTGCTCTACCGGCACGAGCAGCAGAAGGTGGTCGCGCTCGCGGCGATCTTCCAGCACTCGCCCATCGCGTTGATGACCCTGGGGGGCGCGGGGCAGACCCTCGACTCGCTCAAGGGCGAGCGGGTGATGCTCGAGCCGCACTCCGCCGAGCTGACCGCTTTTCTCAATCGCGAAGGCCTGGGCCGCGGCGCAGTCGAGCAGGTCGAGCACTCCTTCGACCCCACCGACCTCATCGAGCGACGGGTGCAGGCGATGTCGGTCTACGTCACCGACGAGCCGTGGACGTTCTCCAGCCACGGCATTCCCTATTCACTCTTCACCCCGCGCAGCGCAGGCATCGACTTCTACGGCGACACGCTGTTCACCACCGAGAGCTACCTCGCCGCCCACCCCGAGGTGGTGAGCGCGTTTCGGGAGGCGAGCCTGCGCGGCTGGCGCGAAGCGATGGCCGACCCCGAGGCTGCGATCGCGCTGATCCTCCAGCGCTCCGAGCGCAAGTCACACGCGCAGCTGCGCTTCGAGGCTGACGCGATGGCGCCGCTGCTGCAGTTCGATCTGGTCGAGCCCGGGTACATGAGCGCGGCCCGCTGGCGGCACATCGTCGACGTGTACACCGAGGCGGGGCTGCTGCCCGACGGTCTCGAGCTGGAGGGCTTCATCTACTCCGCACCCACGCCCACCCCGCGATGGGTGGTGGTGGCGCTGGCCTCGCTCATCACGCTCGCGCTGATGCTGGCGATCGGCGCCGCGGCGATCGCCCAGTCCAACCGGCGCACCCGGGAAAGCGAGGCGCGCTTTCGCACCCTGTTCGAAGGCTCGGCCGATCCGTGTTTCCTTTTTCGCGGGGGGAAGGTGATCGACTGCAACCGCGCATCGGCGAGCACGCTGGGGTTCAAGAGCAGCGCGGAGTTGGTCGGCCTCACCCCGGCCCAGCTCGCTGTGTCTTCAGGCGAGCAGGCGGAGTCGTCCATGGCCCAGGCTCTTCAGCAAGGCGTGCACCGCTTCGAGTGGGACCTGCGGCACCTCGATGGCCACGCGGTGCCGATGCGCTTCACCCTGGCGAAGATTCGGCTCGACGGCGCCGACGCTTTGTTCGCCAGCGCGCAGGACATCTCTGAGACGCGCGAGCTCGAGCGTTCGTTGCGCCTGGCTTCCGCAGAAGCGGGCGCGGCCAGCCGGCTCAAGAGCCAGTTCCTCACCAACATGTCACACGAGGTTCGCACGCCGCTGGCCGCGATCATGGGCGTGGCCGAGCTGGGCAAGGGCACCAAAACAGTCGACGAAGCGAAGGAACTCTTCAGCATGGTGGCCGACGCCGGCCAGACGCTGCTGTCATTGGCGAACGATCTGCTCGACGTGTCGCGGCTCGAGGCCGGCCGCATGCGCATCGAAGACGGGCAGGTCGACGTGCACGCGCTGGTCAGTCAGAGCGTCAACCTGGTGCGCGCGCAGGCCACCGCGAAGGGGCTGCTGCTCGACAGCCAGTTCGTGCCCGAGGAGCGGCTGACCGTGAAGGGCGATCGGGTGCGGCTGGGCCAGGTGCTCACCAATCTCCTCTCGAACGCCGTGAAGTTCACCGACGTGGGGGGCGTGACGGTGCACGCGATGGCTCTCGATGGAATGCTGCGGCTCAGCGTGGTGGACACCGGCGTCGGGCTCTCCGCCGAGCAGCAGGCCCGCCTGTTTCAGCCCTTCAGCCAGGTCGATGAGAGCGCGACGCGGCGGCACGGAGGAGCGGGCCTGGGCCTCGCGCTCAGCCGGCAGATCGCGCGGCTGATGGGCGGTGAGCTGACGGTCGAGAGCGCGCCCGGGCGCGGGAGCACCTTCACCTGCGCCGTTCCCGCCGTCGTGGTGGAAACGAAAAACGCAGACCCTTCGAAGCAGGACACCGCCGTCGACCTCACCTCGTTGCGCGTGCTGGTGGTGGACGACAACCCCATCAATCAACTGCTCGCGAAGAGCCTGCTGCAGAAGGCGGGCGCGAGCGCCGAGGTCGTGGAAAACGGGCTGCAGGCGATCGCCCGGCTCGAGCGCGGTCCGACCGACTTCGACGTGGTGCTGATGGACGTGCAGATGCCGGAGCTGGATGGCCTCGAGACCACCCGCGAGCTGCGGCGCAGGCCTGAGTTCGAGAAGACGCCGATCATCGCGCTGACGGCGCACGCGCTCGAGGAGGAGCACGCCCGCTGCCTGGCCGCCGGCATGAACGCCTATCTCTCGAAGCCAATCGAAGTGGCGACGTTCTACGCGACGCTGCGCCCCTATCTCCGCTCCTGAAGCGGGTTGCCGATCTCGGGTCTGGGGGTGGTGGGGCGCTGCACTTCTGACCGTTCGGCTACGGGACCACGTGGAGCCGCAACACCGAGGGCCCACCGAGCTCGAGCGTCTGCTCGGCCAGCAGCGGCGTCTTGCTGCGAAACCACGGCTCTTCGGTGTTGAGGTGCGCGGAGAGCGCCGGGTAGTTCGACGAGCTCACCCACAGCCCGAGGCGGTGACCCGGCTGCAGCACCCACTCAGTGGGGAAGAAATCGAGCTCGAGCTTGCGCACGGTGTTCGGCGCGTAGGGCACCCACTGCTCATCGCGCGCGGTCGGCAACCGCAGCGTGGCGGCGCCATCGGTGAGGTGCACCGCGTTTCCTTGAGCGTCGATGTCGACGAGCTTTCCGTAGAACGCGGTGTCCTTCGCGGTGCTGCGGGCACTCAGCTCGAGCCGCATCGTCCCGGCGATTCGCATCGGGGCGGTGAGCACCGGCGTCACGAAACGCACGACGTCGCCGCGAGAACAGTCCCACGTCTGTCGCACCGGACCCGGCGTCAGGGTGCCCGCCACCAACAGCTTGAGCCCCAGCCCGCGCGCGCCGCCTTCACTGGGCCAGGGGTGCAACGGGTTGTAGCGATAGGACAGCAGCGACGGGGTGCCCGCTTCACCACCGAGTTGCCGCTGCGCGCAGGGCGAGGCCTCGGTCTGTTGGGGCTGCAGCACCAGCAGCTGGTCTTTCGAAGGCGGCGGCCAGCTCTCGCGGTGCACGGGCTCGAGTTCACCGCGCGCCCAGCTCGTCACGCCGGTCTCGGGGAACGGCAGCGGCGCGCCCTTCAAGAAGTGCAGCAGCCACGGCACCGGCATCTTCCACAGGTACTGCCCTTCAGCCTTGGGCATCTGCACGTCACCGGGCTGCGTGCCGATGTGACTGGTGGGGAGCAGCGCCAGGTGGCTGCGCTCCCGGCTGCCCAGGCGCGCGAAGGTGTCGAGCCCAGCGGGCAAGAAGGGATCGTCGAAGCCCTCGATGTAGAGCACCGGCACCTGAATGCGCGCGGGCACCGCGTTGAACTTCTGATTGATGGGCAACATCCAGATCGGCGCAGAGGGCAGCGCGCTGTCGAGCCACTCCCGGTACCAGGCGCGCTTTCCGCCGAACGCTGATTCGTCGCACTCGAGATGCGGCCGATGTGCGAGGGCGAGCTCGAAGCTCTTCTGGGCATCGGCAGGCCGCTCGCGTGACGGCATGTACGAGGCCCACGCGGTCATCAGCTCGTGGGGGAAGAGGCCGCGCTCCGAGATCACCGGGCGCAGATTGGTGCCGAAGACCGCGAGCACCATCGTCTTCACCTTCGCAGGCAGGTTGGTCGAGGCCGCCAGCGCGGTCGCCGCCAGGTAGGACTGCCCGTAGAGCGCGATCGAATCGGCGAAGGGCTGAGCGTCGAGCCAGGCGAGCGTGTCTTCACCGTCTTCGACCTCGTTCACCAGGGGGTACCATTCACCTTCACTCTCGCGTTGCCCCCGAACGTCCTGCACCACGCAGCCGATGCCGTAGCTGGCAAACACGCCGCAGCTGAGGGTGAAGAGAATGTCGCGGGGATAGGGGTTGCGCATCAGCACCACGGGCGCGTGCTCCAGGCCCTGGGGCATCAGCACGTGGGTCTTGAGCTTGACCCCGTCGCGCATCACCACGTCGACGTCGCGCCAGCTTCCTGCGCTGCTCGTGTAGTCAGGCAGCCCGTTGCTGGCGCGAATGATCTGCTGGGGCAGAGAACAGGAAGAGACGAGAACGAAACAGAAAAGCCACTTCATCGGGTGAGCGGAACCTAGCCCACGAGTTATACGAGGAGCGAGGAGCACCACCATGACGATGCCCACCCGGCAGCTTGGAAAACTCGCCGTTCCCGCGCTTGGCCTGGGCTGCATGGGCATGAGCGAGTTCTATGGAAAGGGCGACGATACCGAGTCGATCGCCACCATTCATCGCGCACTCGAGCTGGGCATCACCCTGCTCGACACCGCCGACATGTACGGCCCCTTCATCAATGAAGAGTTGGTGGGGCGCGCCATCGCCGATCGTCGCGATCAGGTGGTGTTGGCAACCAAGTGCGGCATCGTGCGCGATCCGAAGAACCCCGGCATGCGCGGCATCGACGGCACGCCCGCGTACATTCGCAAGTCCTGCGAGGGCAGCCTCGAGCGGCTCGGGGTCGAGGTGATCGATCTCTATCAACTGCACCGCGTCGACGCGCGCACGCCCATCGAAGAGAGCGTGGGCGCGATGGCGGAGCTGGTGAAGGCCGGCAAGGTGCGCTTCATCGGTTTGTCGGAAGCGAGCCCGGAGACCCTGGAGCGCGCTCACAAGGTGCACCCGCTCGCGTCAGTGCAGAGCGAGTACTCGTTGTGGACGCGCGACGTGGAAGGCGGCGTGCTCGAGACCTGCGAGCGCCTGGGCATCGGCTTTCTGGCCTACTCGCCGCTGGGGCGCGGCTTCCTCACAGGTCAGATCAAGCGCATCGAAGATCTCGCGGCCGACGACTTCCGCAGGAATTCGCCGCGGTTCCAGGGCGAGAACTTCGCGAAGAACCTGAATCTGGTGGCGGTGGTTGAGGCGATGGCGAAGAAGAAGCAGTGCACGCCCTCGCAGTTGGCCCTCGCGTGGTTGCTCTCGCGCGGGCCGTTCATCGTGCCCATTCCCGGCACCAAGCGGCGCACCTACCTCGAAGACAACGCGGGCGCGGTGAACGTGGCGCTCACTGCCGCCGAGCTCGCGGAAATCGAAGCGGCGTTCCCTCCGAACGTGGCGAGCGGCGAGCGGTACGCGGCCTCGGCCATGAGCTCGGTTCGGCGATAATCAGCCGTTCGCCTTCCACGCCGTCTGAAACGCGTCGGCGGTCTTCTTCAGGTAGGCGAGCTGATCCTTGTCGTCGAGAAGTTGCTGGAGATCGTCGGGCGGCATCGCCTTGCCGTTGGGCTTCTTCGAGGCCACGTAGAGCTTGTCGCCGCGCTCGATTCGCTTCTCCATCTGCTCGACCTTGCCCTGGTAGAAGCCGGTGTACCAACCGAGCACCTTGTCCTTGAACGGCTTCTCACCAGCCGTCTTCGCCGCGGCCGCCTCGTTGAGCAACGTGAGCGACTTCCCCTTGAGGTTGGGATCTTCCTTGTTGCCCAGCTGCCCCCAGACCTCGGCGGACGCGGCCATGCCGTCGATTTCTCCCTGCGGTGTCGCGTCGTTGTTGCCGCTGCAGCACCCGCCGCCCGCGTGTTGGTGCACACCTTCGTGTGCGAGCGTGGCGGCGAGCCCCTCGGGGCTCTTGCGAAGCTGTTGGGCGAGGTCGATGCCGGACGCGCTGGTCATGCCCAGGCCCGCGATGTCGGCGTCGCCATTCGCGACCCGAATGCCACCCTCGCCATACGACTTCTGCAAAGTCTTGATCACCTCGGGGTGGGCCTTGCCCCACTTCGAATCGGCAGCCAGACGCAGCCCCACGCCGACCGCCACGTCGTTGGGGCACTCGCCCAGCCGCATGAGCGCCTTCATCTGCTCGAGCTGCTTCGGATTGAGCTTGAGCATCGACTGCGCGCGATCAGTCGGGGGCTGCAGCTGCATGAACGTGGCGATCAGCCGCGGGTCGGTGACCTTGCCGGCTTGGATGGCCTTGCCGAGCGCCGAGCTCTCAGCGGGGCTGAGCGTGCCAAGGCGGGTCATCAGCTCGCTCATCGGCTTCCTCGAGAGTTCCTTCTCGAGCCCCGTGGGGGTGGACGTTTGGGTCGCGCTCCGGGTGTCTCCGCTCTTGAGCGAGAGCGAAGTGCCAGGGCCTTTCGCGGCCACCGCTCCGCGCATCTGGTCGGCCACGAAGCTCTTCAAATCAGCCCGCAGCGCATCGGCGATCGGCACGGGCCGAAAGCCCCCGGTCATCGACAGCGGCTTCTTCTTCCGATCGACGAACTCAGAAGCGGGTGCCGGCGGCGTGGCGGCGGGTGCGGTGGTGCTCTGAACCAGCGGCTTGAGCGAGACTTGTCCGGGAGACGTCGTCCTGGGTCCATCGATGCGGGCCATGGGAGAACTCAAAGCAAGCGCCCCGCCACCTCGTGTTTCGAGCGTTTGGCTCCTCCGCCAGCCCCGATCAGGCCCTCGCGTCACATGACTGTCGTACGACACACGTCGCGAGTGTCAGCCCACGTTGGCGACGTCCTCGCGCGGCGCCTCCTCCTCCTCTTCCTCCTTCTTGCGATCGCCCGACATCTCGACGGCGACCGCGGCCGCCTGCTCGGCGCGCATGCCTTCGGTGCGGCGCTCGTACTCTTCCTCGCCCAGCTCGTCTTTCGCGCGCAGCTCGGCCGATTCGACCCCTTCACCTTCACCCGGCAGCTCGATGCGCAGCTCCTCGACCAGCATCAGAGACGCGGCGGCGACCGGGAGCGCCAGCAGCGCGCCGATCACCCCTCCCAGCGCCGCGCCGGCGATGAGCGAGAGCAGCACCACCGACGAAGGCAGCCGCATCGCGCGCCCGTAGATCAGCGGCACCAGCAGCCGGCTCTCCAGCTCCTCGTAGGCGAGCATCGCCACGAAGACGATGGCGGTCACCACCGGCCCCTGGGACATCGCCGCCACCACCGCCGGGCCCATGGTGAGGAGGATGCCGATGTACGGCAACACGTCGGCGACCCCGCCGAAGAGCGCCAGCGCGATGGGGTTCGGAACGCCGCACGCGACCAGCAACACGAACAGGAACGACGCCATCAGGGCGCAGGTGATGATCTGCCCGCGGATGTAGCCGGCCACGATCGTCTCGAGGTTCATCATCACCCGCGAGAGGCGAATGTGATGCGAACGGGGCACCACCGAGAACAGCGCGCCTCGCAGCCGGTCGCGATCGATCATGACGTAGAGCGCCAGGAAGATCGCCCCCACGCAGTACGCCACGACCTCCATCAGCCGCGTCGAGAGCGAGAAAGCCGAAGCGCCCAGGCTCTTGAGCACGTCGTCGTAGTCGACGGTGCGTAAGGCATCGGCGAGCGGAATGGTCAGCGGGAAGCCCGAGAGGCGGCTGATCGCCGCGCCGCGAAGCGCCGGTTCCTGCTGCACCAGGTTCGAGATCTGCACGAGCAGCTGCGGCAGCGTGAACCCCAGCAGCAGCACGCTGATGAACACCAGCACGGAGAAGACGAGCGCGATGCTCCAGCCCCGGGAAATGCGGCGCGCTTCCAGCCACGCCACGGTGGAGCTCAAGGTGCCGACGATCGTCAGCGCCGCGACGCACAGCAGGAGCACCGGCCAGAGCCGCAGCAACAACCAGAGCCCCATGCCGACCGCGACCACCTTGATGAGCGTGGAGTTCGCGAGCTCGAAGCGCACCACTCTTGCCGCGGGCGCTTCCTGGACTTGTCGCATGCGCCTGGGAGAGCAAGGACGGCGCCACATGGGCGTCCAGGCGGTTGGCGCCTCGGGAACGCCCGGGCTCCATCATTCCGATGCGGGACCGCCGTCAAAATGGACGGCTCAGCCCGGGAGGCTCGCAGGCGCCGCGCGCAGCTCGTGAGCACTGGCCACCAGGGAGGCGACCAGCGCCGAGCCCACCAACTGATGCGCGAGGCCGAACCACAACAGCGCGCCGGGCTGGGTGGAGAACAGGAGCGTCGAGATGCCCAGCACCACCTGGGTCAGCCCGAGGGCGAGCACCCGGTGACGCGGAAAACCGAGCGCCCCGCGAGTCGCCCACCACCAGGCGCAGAGCCCTCCGAGCAGCAGGTAGCCCAGCGTCCGGTGAATGAAGTGCACTGCGAGCGGGTGTTGCCAGGGCAGCTCGCTCCACACCGCGCCGGGCACCCACATTCCGTTGATGGTCGGCCAGGTCGGTGCCATCAGCACCGCCTTCAAGCCCGCGAGGAACGCGCCCCAGGTGAGCTGCACCGCGAGCACGCCCACCAGCACCCAGGTCGCCTTTCTCAGCGCGGGGGTCGACCTCGGGCTGGGCAGCGGCTGCAGCACTCCCAACCCCGTCCACACCAGCGCGCAGAGCAGGAAGAGCGCCATCATCAGGTGCGCGGCGAGGCGGAGGTGACTGACGTACACGAGGTCTTGCAGGCCACTGGCGACCATGAACCAGCCCAGCACGCCCTGCAGCCCACCGAGCACGAACAACCCCAGCAGCTGCCGCCACATCGTTTTGATCTGGCCTCGCCACCAGAAGATCAGAAACGGCACGCCGAACAAGACGCCGAGCAAGCGGCCCCAGAGGCGATGGAACCATTCCCAGAAATAGATGAAGCGGAACTCAGCGGGCGTGAGGTGCGACTTGAGCTGAACGTACTGGGGGATCTGTTGGTACTTCGCGAACGCCTCGGCCCACCCGGCGTCGTCGAGTGGGGGAATGACGCCCAGCAGCGGCTTCCACTCGGTGATCGACAGCCCCGAATCGGTCAGCCGCGTGATGCCGCCCAGGCCCACCTGGATCAACACGGCAAGCGCGACGAGGAGCAGCCACCAACCCACCGCGCGCGGCGCAGACGACGAAGACATCAGTGCTCTTTTCCATCAATCCGGGGCTGGAGCACCAGCGGCGTGATGCGCGCGGTGATGAGCAAAAAGCATGCGCTCCAGCAGCCCGCCGACACCCACAGCAGGGTGAAGTACTGCGCGGGGAAGAGCTGCGGCGCCACCACGCGCGCGACGAAGGCGACCAGCATCAGAACCAGCGCGGCCTGGTCGAAGCGATCGAACACCACCTTGCGACCGGTGTGGCCCTTCGCGATGCGCGTCATCATCGCGGGGATGATCAGGCCCATGGTGCCGAAGGTGAAGAGGTGCACCGGCAGGGCGCCTACCCATTGGAGGGAGAGGGCGCTGACCACCAGCTCCGCCGCCAGCGACAGGCCGCCGAGGTACATCACGGCGATCTCCGGGCGCGGCAAGGTGCGGTGTCCGCTCCAATAGGCAAAGCGGGTCACCAGCAGCACCGCGAGCCCGATCGAGAGCACCCGGTGCATCGTCTCGGGAAGCCAGGGCCCGGCGATCAACACCAACGCGAGCGCCTTGATGGCGGTGTCGACCGCGAAGACCCTCGGCAACGTGAGCTGGAAAGCGCCCTTCATGAACGGCGGCAGCGTCCTCTCGAGCATCACCACGAAGGCCATGCGAAACAATCCGATGGTGAGGTCGCGCCCCAGCGCGAAGGTGGTGGGGTTCAGCAGCAGCGCCTTCGCCACCAGGAACAACGGCAACACGATGAGAAAGAGAAAGTTGTCCTTGTAGCTGTCGCTTTCGCGGTGCCGAACGAGCGTCCACGTCACCAGCGCGATCAACGTCACCAGGAAGAGGTTGCCCGCCAGCACGAAGATCACCGACCCACCCGAGAACCAGACCGCGACGCGCTCGAGCAACCAGGCCGCCACCAGCAGCTGCAGCGCTCGCCCATGGTGTCCCCGGACTGAGACCCAGTTTTTACTCGCAGTGAGCAGAAAGCCGCCGAGCACGGCCAGGCCGAAGCCGTAGAACATCTCGTGCGCGTGCCAGGTGATCATCGGCAGCGAAGGAGGCGGGGGCAGCTTCCCGCTGAACACCGCCATCCACACCAGCGGGAGCAGCGCCGCTGACAGGCCCGCGAGCGGGAAGAAGGGGCGAAAGCCCACCAGCCAGAGGGGGTGTCCGGTCCACTTCGGGCTGTGCACCTCGGGCTGCATCGGCGTGTTCCATGTCAGGCCCGCGCGCGGGAGTAAACGCCGCGTTCGAACTGGTCGGACCACCAGAACCCGTGAGTTCGCGCCGCTGTACCGGTGAGAAGCGCGATCCAGGGCTAGTGTCTTGTCCAGAACAGGGGCGCGGTGTTAGCAACTGGTCGGACCAGTCATGACAGCCCGCCCTGCTCCCGCCCGCCGCAACATCGCCGAGCGCATCGCTCGCACGCTTCGCGCCTCGATCGTCAAGGGCCGCCTCCAGCCCGGGGCAGCGCTTCCGTCCGAGCGGGTGCTCGCTGAAAAATACGACGTCAACCGCTCCAGCGTCCGCGAGGCCATGAAGCGGCTCGAGGCCTGGGGGCTGGTCACCATTCGCCAGGGCGGTGCCACCCGGGTCGCCGAGGTGCTGCTCGATTCTGGGCTCTCGCTGGTGCCCGAGTTGCTGGAAGCCGGTGGCGAGCTGGGCCTGACCATTCTGCGTGACCTGCATGAGCTGCGAGGGCTGCTGCTGGGTTGGTCGGCGGAACAGGCAGCGCTCAAGGCCGATGCCGCGTCAGTTGCCCGCCTCGAGCAGCTGGTGCGCTCACTGACCGAGCCGCGCCTCAAGCCCGCCGCGCTCCAGGCGCTCGACTACGACTTCTTCGAGCAGCTGGTGCTCATCTCGGGAAACCAGCTGCTGGTGCTCTTCTCGAAGGTGGTGCGCGACATCTACTTCCGCGCGCCGGAGCGCTTTCTGCCGATGTACCGGGCCGACGTCTTCGACCCCGAGCACCATCGCCGCGCGGTGGCCGCCATCAGGGCGAGGGACCCACGCGCCGCGGGTGACGCGATGCGCGCGCACGCGGCTTCAGCGATGTCTCTGTTGCGAAAGGGCCAGGCATGAAGGCGGAACCCAACGACAACGCGCTGCGCTTTCAGGGCCAGAAGGGCCACGTCGAGAGCTACTTCCTGCGCGCCAACCACCCCACCCGGCCCCTCGCAGTCTGGCTCAAGGCCACCATTCTGGCGCCGCTGCACGGCCCGGCGATCGCCGAGAGCTGGTCCATCTTCTTCGACGGCGAAAAGAAGGTGACCTTCGCGGGCAAGCAGACGGTGCCCTTCAGCACGGCGGCGTTCTCGGCTGATGGCGCGGCGATCAAGATCGCAGGCACCGACTTCGTGTTCGATGCGAACGGCTCGGCGCGCGGCACCACGCCCAGCCCTGCGGGGACGGCGCGCTTCGACCTCACGTGGAAGAAGCAGGAATCGCCCATCGCGCTGCCGCTGCGCATGATGCCGTTTCGGTTCCTTCGCACGGGCGCGTTTCCAAAATCGAAGCTCGAGACGCCCTTCCCTTCGCTGAGACTCTCGGGCCGCATCGAGCTGCCCGACGGCACCGTCGAGCTCGAGCACTGGCTCGGCGCCCAGGGTCACAACTGGGGCAAGGAACACTACTTCGAGTACGCGTGGGGGCAGTGCGTCTTCCCGGAAGACGACGTGATGGTGGAAGGCGGGACCGGCCGGGTGCGCGTGGCGGGGCGCGTGTCACCGCGCATGTCGCTCATGGTGGTGCGCAAGGGGCCGCGCGTCTTCGCCTTCAACACCATCTTCGACCTCTGGCGGCAGCGGGCCGAAGTGTCGTCCGATCGCTGGCTGGTGTCGTTGCGAGGCACCGATGGTGAAGCGACGCTCGAGATCGACGCCGCGAACCGCCCGATGGTGTGCCTCGGTTACGACAACCCGAATAACGAGCGCTCGTACTGCTTCAACAGCAAGCTCGCGAAGGCGACGCTCACCGTGCGTCCCGCAGACGGCGCGTCGTTCACCTGTCACAGCGAACACGGCGCCGCGCTCGAGTTCCTGCGCCGCGAAGCCGACCCCCGTTTTCCTCACGTCGTCTGAAACGAGCACACCATGAAGATCGCTTTCGTCGAGACCATGCGCGGCTTCGTCACTCCGAAGTCGGGACCTTCCGTACCGGTGGACTTCAACGTGCGCGCATCGGGCGGCGCGGGCGGACACTTCACGCTCACGGGCGTGGTGCATGCGGGGCCGTGGGTCGATGAGACCACCTGCGAGGGGACGCTCGACCTGTCGGTGCTGCCGGCGCGCATGAAATACGACGTGCACTTCAAGGCGGCTGATGGGCGCAACCTGCACCTTCACGGCGCCAAGCGGCCGAGCCCGTTTTCGCCGGTGAAGTCGATGACGGTGTTGCCGATCGCGTTGTCGGATGATCGGGGTGAGCTCCTCGGAGAGGGGACGATGACGTTCGATCTCACCGAGTTCCCGGGATTCCTGGCGTCGTGGTGGCCGCGACCTTCACTCGCCCACCGTCAACTCGAGGCCCGTCGCATCGCCGTCGCCCGCCTCAACCTCCTGTCCCCCTCTCCCCGCGTGGGAGAGGGCTGACCAAAAATGCTCACCACATTGGAGCGATCTCAACTCGAACTCCTCGCCGCGACCGCCCTCCCCGCGGGCCGAATCCTCCCCGGAGCGAGCGCCAGCACGATCACCCGCCTGGAAGACTTCCTCGGCGAACTCCCGCCCGGAGTTCTCTCCGGCTACCGCAAGCTCCTGCTGAGCCTCGACGTGCAGTCCCTGCTCCAGACCCGCACCCGCTTCTCCAAGCTTCCCTTCGGACGCCGCGTCGACGTGCTCGAGTCGATGGAGCACGGCGAAGCCACCCGCCTGCTCCTGCGCGGCCTGCTCGCCCCGCTGAAGATCGCGCACTTCGACGACCCCGCGGTCTACGCGGCCCTCGGCTGCCGCTTCGGCGTCGACCCGGTGCTCATCAAAGAACGCGCGCGCTGGCACGACCAGGTGCTCGACGCCGCGACCCTCTCCGAAAACGAAACGCTCGAATGCGACGTGGTGGTGGTCGGCACCGGAGCGGGCGGCGCCCCGATGGCCAAGGCCCTCGCCGAACGAGGCCACGCAGTGCTCCTGATCGAAGAAGGCCCGCTCTTCACCCGCAAGGACTTCACCGGCCGCCCCGCGCAGATGATGAAGCAGATGTACCGGCAAGGCGGCGCGACCGTCGCGTTCGGCAACACCGCCATTCCGGTCCCGATCGGCCGCGGGGTCGGCGGCACCACGCTGATCAACTCCGGCACCTGCTTCCGGCTGCCGTCGGAAGTTCTCGCGTCCTGGCGAGGTGCCGGGCTCGACGCCTTCACCGAAGACGCGCTCGCGCCGTACTACGAACAAGTCGAAGAGGTGCTCGGGGTGGCGCCCTCGAGCGTCGCGGCCCTCGGTGCCCCCGCGAAGATCATCGCGCGCGGTTGCGACGCGCTCGGCTACTCGCACCACCCTCTGCTGCGAAACGCGCCGGGCTGCGACGGTCAGGGCCTGTGCTGCTTCGGCTGCCCCACCGACGCCAAGCGCAGCACCAACGTCAGCTACGTCCCCCTGGCGTTGGAGCGCGGCGCGCAGCTGATCACTGGCCTGCGCATCGTCAAGGTCCTCACCCAGCGTGACGCAGCGGTGGGCGTGAGCGGCGTGAGTACCGAGAACGGTCGCAAAATCACCGTGCGCGCGAAGGTGGTGGTGCTCTCGTGCGGCACGCTCAACACCCCCGCGCTGCTCGAACGCAGCGGACTGTGCGGCACTTCGGGTCAGCTCGGGAAGAACCTCTCGATTCACCCCGCTTCGGGAGCGCTCGGAGTCTTCGACGAAGAAGTCCACGCCGCGCGCACGGTGCCGCAGGGCTACGCGATCGACGAGTTCAAGAATGAAGGGCTGTACTTCGAGGGCGCGCAGGTTCCGCTCGATCTCACGGCCGCGTCGATCAGCGGCTCGGGTCCCTCGTTCGTCGCGCTGATGGAGCGCTTCAACCACAGCTTCATGTTCGGCTTCATGGTGAAGGACTCGTCACGCGGAAGCCTGGTGCAGCGGCGCGAGGGTGAGCCGTTGATGCGTTACAGCGTGAACGAGGCCGATCGAGCGTTGCTGCAGCGGGGCTATTCGATCCTCGCGCGCGTGTACTTTGCCGCCGGAGCAAAGGAAGTGCGGATGCCGGTGCTCGGGTTCGATCGCCTGCGCAGCCTCGACGACGTGAAGAAGTTCGAGCGGGCGACGGTGCCGGCGCGGCACATGGATCTCACCGCCTACCACCCGCTGGGTACCGCACGCATGGGTGTGGCGCCGCTCGACTCCGTCGTCGACGAGACGCACGAGACCCACGACGTGCACAACCTCTTCATCAGCGATGGCTCCGCGGTGCCGTCATCACTGGGCGTCAACCCGCAGCTCACGCTGATGGCGATGTCGCTGCGCGCTTCAGGCTTCGTGCATCGCCGGCTCGAACGGCTCGCAGGTGTTCAGTTGCAGTAGCCGTTGGACAGGCACGTTCTGCTGCCGCACACCGCGGCCGGCGCGTTGTTGCAGTTCGGCGTGCAGTGCCCGGTGCCCGGCAGCACGCCTCCGTCGGAGGTCGTATCGTTGCGGCACACGTACCCGGTGCGGCACGTGCTCTGCCCAGCGCCCGGTGCGGGGCA
>JAYVNA010000377.1:0-5116 GCA_043758715.1 Archangium sp. | reverse complement strand
GAGGGTCGGGGAGAGGGCCAACACCCTTTCCCCGGTTTCGCTGGTTTTGTCAGGCGCCCATCACCGTGACCCGGTGGCGGGCGGCCTCGGCCAGCGGCATCTTCTCCACCCCCAGGCTCTTCGCCACCACCGGCGCGTCGTCGTGCTGACCGCGGCTGGCGAAATCCATCACCCACCGCCCGGTGGCGGGGTTTCTCCAGAAGTCTTCGTTGAAGCGTTCCTGCAGCTCCGCGCGCATCACCTGCTCGAGCGCGAACGCGTCGAGCTGGAGCAGCCGATCTCCGAAGGCATCGATTTCGTACATCGCCTGACCCCGTGGCACTTCGACGCCCAGGGCGCTCGACATGCGGGGCACGTAGTCATCGGTCAGCCCCGCCCACGAGCCGCGCGCCATCGCCTCGTGTGAGTAGCGCGCCAGCGCCGCGGTCCGCCGAAGCTGGAGCAATTGCCGGGAAGCGAACGAGCGCGCCGCTTCCTTCGCCTGGACGGCGGTCAACCGCAGGTAGCGCTTGAGCCAGCCTTCATCGAGCAGGAACGATTCGAAGAGCAGGCCGACCGCCTCGACCACCGAGCGATCGCCCAGGCGCCGCTCGACGAAAGGCAGCGCGCGGCCGACGTGGGCGCGGTGCAAGGCCGTGCCCCAGGCCGAGAGCCAGCCCGCGTACGCCTCGAAGCCCATCTCCGGGGTGAGCAGCAGGCGAATCTGATCGGGCACGCTCAATTCGAAGCAGCGAGGAGACGGATCGCGGCCGGGGCGCGCGTCGCTGTCGATGGTGATGCGGCCCTCGGCGTTGGGCGAGAGGCCCAAATCACCCATGCAGCGGCTGAGCGCGTGCATCAGATCTTCGCGGCGGAAGCTCTCGAACAACCACGGCGCGAGCAGGGTGCGATCGGCGTCGTGCGAGGCGGCGCTGCGGGCCGTGAGCATCGGGTCGAGCTTCTTGAGGGTGTGGCCGAGCAGATCGAGCGACGCGTCTTGCGTCTGCGCGAGCAGCGCCGCGGCGGCCTCGAGCCGGGGCGCTACCGGCCGGCCGTGCAGCTCTTCCACGAACGTGGTGGGCGAAAACTTGAGGGCGGCGATCGCCTCGAGGGTGGTGTCGAGCGTGCGGGCCACCAGCGATTCGTTGGCCGAGAGCAGCGTCGAGAGCTCGGCGGTCAGCGTCACCCGGCTCTCTCTCGAGCCGAGCCGGGGCAGCTCGCGCAGCGCTTCGTTCGGAGTCCACGTCTTGGCAGCGGCGAAGAAGGTGTGTCCGGTGAGGAAGGCCTGCAGCGGGGCGTTCGCCGAGGCGGCCTGGCCTTCGACGAACGCGCGGGAAAGATGGCGGCGCAGCAGCCCCAGGCGCGCGCGCTTGGCGTCGTCGACGCGCGGGCTCGCGAGCAGCTCGCTGGTGACCTCGAAGGCTTCACTGCGCAGCAGCGCCGGGTGCTCGGGCACGGGCGCCGCGTCACGTTGCAGTCCAGACGAGACGCGGTACGCCCGCGTCGCGCGTTGAAGGAAGAGCTCGTCGAGTTGCTCGACGAGGGTGGTCAGGGAGAGTTGCACGGGGTGATTGCGCTCCATGTCGGCGATCTCGTCAATTCCCCCGTTGAGCCGGGTGTAGGTTTCGCTCTCCCCGCGCGGGAGAGAGCCAGGGAAAGGGTCTTTTGAAACGCCGCACTTTCATCGTCGAGAAGCCCAGTCGAGTCGAGGCCGTGCTTCGCGGCGGGCTCGCGCTTGCCCGTGACGAGGCGATCGCTTTGGTCGATCGCGGCGCGGTGTACGTCGATGGTCGTCGCGCCAAAGACGCGATGGCCCGGGTGGCCGAGGGCGCGAAGGTGATGGTGGTGCTGGAAGAGTCGGGCGAGGCGGTGACCGCCCCGGCTCCCCAGGCCCCGAAGCTCGTGGTGCTCTATGAAGACGCAGACGTGCTGGCGGTCGACAAGCCGCCGGGGGTCACCGCGCAGCCCACGCCCGGTCGCGTGGGTGACAGCCTGGTCGATCTCGCGACGGCCTACCTGCGCCGGCAAGCGGGGTTGGTGCACCGGCTCGATCGCGAGACCTCCGGCGTGACGATCTTCGGCAAGACGCCGCGCTCGACCTCGAAGCTCGCCGCCGCGTTTCGCGAGGGACGCGCGCAGAAGGAATACCTCGCGGTCACCGCTTCGGGGCTGCCCGAGTCGGGCCTCATCGAATCACCGCTCTCCAAAGATCCCTCCCGGCCGGGCCGTTGGCGCGCGAGTGACACCGCGAATGGCATCTCGGCCGAGACCCACTTCACCCGGCTCTCTGATGACGGCGCGGTTGCGGTGGTGGCGCTGTTTCCGAAGACGGGCCGCACGCATCAGCTTCGCGCGCACCTCGCTTCGATCGATTTTCCCATCGTCGGCGACAAGCTCTACGGCGGCGCCGATGGAATCCGATGCCTGCTGCACGCGCGGCGCCTCGAGATCGGGGAGCTGAAGCTCGAAGCCCCCATCCCCCCGGAGATCGCCTGCTACTTGACCGGCAAGAAGTCGCCGGTCATCTGAAAGCCCACCCCGAACAACGGCAGCGCGGCCGGCGTGTCGAGCCCGGTGCGGAAGCGGTGCTTGAGCCACCACTGCACGAGCAGGAAGACGGTCGGGGTATTGAACCGCGCGCCGTCTTCCACCTTGAACGTGTACGCGAGGAACGGCCCGACCCGGTGCATCGCGTTGTCCACCGTCTGAATCGGGTCGTTGGGGTCCAGGTGCCGCGCAGGCTCGTAGAGCGGCACGGTCGCGGTGTAGCGCGCTCCCGCGAGGATCTTGCTGTCGAGCGACTGGTACACCAGGTCGAGATCGTTCACGAAGGCCCAGCCCTGGTTGGGCATCGCCATGTCGTAGAGCTGGCTGTAGTACACCCGCTCGTTGTCCTTGAGCTTCATGCTCCCGTAGATGAGCCGGGCCTGGCTGCGCAGCAGCACCACCGACACCTTCGCCTGGAAGTTCGCGCCGACCGTCACCTCGTAGCCGCCGGTGGCCACGTGGTTCGCCGCGTTGGTGCGAATCGCGGTGTCCGAGAAGTCTGACTGAGCGCCGGCAAAACCCTGCAGCAGGTTGAAGCTGCCGAAGTACTGAATCGCCTGCACCATCGCCCACACGCTGAACATCGTGAGCGGGCTGAACTCGAGGTAGGGGCCGATGCCCACGAAGGCCGGGCTGGCGTTCGGGGCGATGCCGATGCCGAGGTAGTTGTCGCGCAGCACCTTCGAGTCCGACTGGTAGAGCCGCAGGCGATACGCGAAGCGGCCGTCATAGATCAGCCCCAGCGGGTTGACCCGCAGCGCCAGGGTGTTCTTGTGCACGATGCGGTGCTGCGGTGGGCCCTGCTCGGTGAGCATCTGAGCCGAGGCGATCGACGAGCCGAGCACGACGGACAGCAACGCAGTCCTGAGGGCCATTGAGTGAGTTTCGCCCCAATCGGTTCCAGCGCCATTCTTTTCCGCGAGCGGCTCGAGCATGGGAAGGCCCCTGAGCAAGGTCGGGCCCAGCTCCGTCTTCGAGCGCGGGCGCCCTCGGCGGTGGGCGGAAAGGTGCACGCCTGAGCATGCAACTGCGCACCCGGCTCGCCGGCACGCTCGTGTAGGCTCGCGCGCCTGATGTCCACTGACCCGGGCGCCACCACGCTCCTCGATCTCTCGGGAGAGAGCCGCGCCCCGGTGACGCCCGAGGACGCCTACCTGCACCAGGTGCGAAGCGTGGTGCGGATGCACCTCGAGATCGCCGCCCGGCTCGCGCGCGAGGGCACGCCCTTGATGGGGTTTCAGGAGCTGGTGCGGGCGACCCGCGCCGTGCCGATGAACGCCCGGCTCGCGGCGGCCCTCACCGCGCTGGGGCTGCGCGCCGGTACTGCGGCGGCGGCGGCGGTGCTGATCGCCGAGGGGCTCGACGATTCAGAAGGCGACGAGCGCATCGACGTGCAGCGCCAGCTCGTGCGCCTGGCTCGCCGCTCGGGAGATCTGGAGAAGGCGCAGGAGCTGACCACCACCATCCTCGCGGAGCGCTCGGACGATCGCCGCGCCCGGGCCATGCTCAACGCCCTGCTTTCCCGCCGCCAGCGCTGGGAAGAGCTCGACGCTTCGCTCGACAAGGAAACCCGCGAGTCGTTGCGGCGCGGCCAGCACAAGGCGGCTTCCCGCTCAGCGCTGCGGCGCGCGCGGTTGTGGGCCGAGACCCTCGACGACCCGGCCCGCGCCGCCTTAAGGGCGATGCAGGCCGCTCAGTACGCCGAACAGGGCAAAGACCTGCAGAGCGCCTTCGTGCTGCGCCTGCTCTGGCTGCGCAACCTGCACCGCGCGCGGGCGCCCGGCCGTTCGCTCGAAGAAGCGGCGCGCGTGGTGCTCAGCCTGGGCGATCGCGTCGGCCAACGGGAAGCCGCGCAGTCGCTCATCGACGAGCTGGGGCTCTCGCAGCAGGACACCGATTCTGGCGATCGCACCGTCAACAGCGTCGACACCACGCCGCTGCTGAGCACGGTCAACTCGGCGTCGGGCGAGAAGACCCCGCCGGTGGCGAACGACACGCCGCGCAAGCACAGCACCCAGCTCGAGCTGATGGCCGTCGCCGTGGCCGCCGAAGCGGTGGGCCGAAAGCCAGAAGCGGCAGCCATTCTCGCGGCCGCGGTGCGCGAGGGCCCTGACCCCCGGGCTGCGCAGAAGCTCGAGTCCCACTTCGTGCAACGCGGCGCCTGGCGTGAGCTCGCGGGTTTCTACCGGGACACCCTCAATCGCACGACCGTGAAGGCCGAGCGGGCAGGGTGGGCCGAAAAGCTCGCCGAGCTGCTCGAGTCGGAGCTCGATGATCGGGAAGGCGCTGCGCGCGCGTGGGCCGAGGTCGCGGCCGCCACCGGAGACACCCGCGCGGTGTCCGAGCAGGTACGCCTGCTCAACGCGCAGAAGGACAAGACCGGAGTTCGCGAGGCCCTCGATGCCGGCGTCAAGCAGGCCCAGGCGCCCGCCGAACGTGCCCGCGCGCTGGTGCTCCGGGCCGAAGAGGCGCTCACCCGCCGCGAGGTGGCGGCCGCGCGCGCCGACTTCGATGCGGCGCTGAAGATCTCTGCCTGGCAACCCGAGGCCGCCGCGGGCCTGGCCGAGCTTTCGGCGGTGCAGGGCGACCT
>JAYVNA010000376.1:0-15186 GCA_043758715.1 Archangium sp. | reverse complement strand
CTGAACCTCCGCACCAGCGGGTCGCTCTCGGCGCAGGTTCGCCTGGTGATCCCCAGCGGCGTCACGGTCACCACGGTCAACGCCACCCAGCCCAGCGG
Organism: Archangium sp.; assembly: GCA_043758715.1. Lineage (GTDB taxonomy): Bacteria > Myxococcota > Myxococcia > Myxococcales > Myxococcaceae > Archangium_A. The sequence continues at coordinate 15,088 of JAYVNA010000376.1, read as the reverse complement.
CGGTTGGTACAACGTGAAGTACAACGGCGTGACGGGCTGGAGCTACGGCACGTACCTGAACCTGGTCTCTTCGCCTTCGACGCCGGGCACCCCGCCCCCGAGCTCGACCGGCCGTGATGGCGCCATCGCGCGGGCGCAGAGCGGAGTGGGCTTCTCGTACTGGTGGGGCCACGGCCGTTGGATTCCGAACGGCGCGACCAGCTCGAGCAAGGGCGTGTGCACGGGCAGCTGCCCCAACTGCAGCCACTCGGGCGGCTACGGCGCGGACTGCTCGGGCTACATCGGGAAGATCTGGCAGGTGCCGTCGAGCAACACCGACGCGACCACCGATTCGCACCCGTACAGCACCGTGAGCTTCGTCGGCAGCAACTCGCAGTGGAGCACCGTCAGCCGCGGCAACGCGGTGCGGGGCGACGCGCTGGTCTACAACCAGAACGGCGCCGGCCACATCTTCCTCTACGAGTCGGGTGATTCGTGGGGCTCGATGTGGGCGTATGAGGCGCGGGGTTGCGCGTACGGCATCGTGCACAACCTCCGCACGGCGAGCAGCGCGTTCAAGGTTATTCGCCGCGCGGGTTACTGAACGACCTCCGCCACCCGCCCACCTGCCTCCCTCTCCCCTGCGGGGGAGAGGGTTTACTGAGCCGGAAGCAGCTTCATGACTGCGGTGAGAATCGCGTCCTGAACTTTCTCCATTCGGTCAAACCGCGAATCCACGCCGTCGAAACGCGAATCCATCCGGTCGAACCGCGAATCCATCCGGTCGAACCGCGAATCCATCGCGTCGAACCGCGAATCCACCGCGTCGAACCGCGAATCCACCGCGTCGAACCGCGCATTCATCTCGTCACGCAGGGCGCTCAAGTCATCCCGGAGCTCGGCGACCTCGTGCGTGAGCCGATCGACGCCCGACGCCAGCACCTCATGCTTGATGCTCAACTTCTCGAGTTCTTGTTTCACGACCTCGAACTCCTCTCTCGTCACGTCCTGCGCCACGGTTGCCTCGCGAGTGTAGTGAAGACCTGCGGGGAATTCCCAGAGCACGCCGGATGCCCGCGCCAAGCGCCCGCCACTTCAGAGAGGCCCGTCAGCGCCACGGTCAGGATTCAGCCGGGACGTGGAGACTCCACCGCTTCATCCCAGCGACTGAGAGGCCCTCACGGCCCCAGCAGCCACTCATCGTCTCGCTCCACCTCGGCAACGCTCCTGGGTTGAAAGGGGGCGCCCCCGACCACTCGATCCCACGCGGCGCGCATCTGATGAGCACACCGTGGCGGCGGCATTCGTCCGACGGCGGTCGCCAGACCCGGACACAGGATTGACTGAATCGGCTTTTCGCCCTGCTCATTGTGAGCGAGCACCGCCTGAAGTGTCGCGCGGAAGGCGAGATAGGCGTTGATCGTGTTTGCCACCACGCTGGGCGACCGCATGGTCGGAGCACTGATGCAGAAGGGAATTTCAGCTCTGCCCGTGGGGACGATGAGCGCCTGTCCGACGGGAAGCTCGCCTCCCCATTCCAGACGAATGCGCTGCTGGAGCGTGCGCTGAACCTGCGGGCCCAGTTGATAGGTGAACACCGCGTCAATCCCGCCATCCATGAAGCCGAAGCTGTTGGCGGGACTGACTATCGCGTCCGCTCGGACATCGATGGGGTCGGCGTCGCTGATGATCCCAGGCTTCATCGAGAAGATGTCGCCCTGCGTGATCTCGACCTCCACAAGGTCCTTGAATGAGTCGCGCCACGCGGCGACGAGCGAGCCGCTGAGGTCGCGCAGATGAAGTCGAATGGTCATCGCGTCGACCTCCGCTGCGCTTCCCAGATGAACCGCTGCATCGCGAGACAGAAATCATCGAAGCTGCCATCTGATGAAAAAGCCGTGCGGGGCACCATCATGCCTTCATTGAGCGCGAGCCCCGTCTGTTCTTCGCCCAGGTACACCGCGAGCGTGCCCGGGCCCATGCGATCCATCTTCACCCGGTTCCAGTCGACCACCGTCGACTCCTCGCCGCGGGTGACGTGCAGCCCCAGTGACGACATCGACAGTTTCACCTTCTCGACGACCGTCACCGCCGCCAGCTCTCCCTGCCACTGCGTCGAGCCCACCGTGGTCGCGACGTCTTTCGCCGCCCGGCGGGCCTGAAACAGAAATCCGAACAGCCACCCCCCGACCCAGAGAATCGGCAGCGCGCCGAAGAAGAAGCAGATCGCCATCGGCAGCTCGATGCCCGCCCGCTGCGTGGCCCAGGCGATCGCCAACGCGCCGGCGATCACGAACACCGCCCGCGAAAGCCGCGCCCGCTGCAGCAGCTTGGCCCGCACCCCGCTGAACCGGTCCTGGGCCTTCGCGATCGAGGGCGGAACCGTGCCCGGCTTGAGCCGGCGATGCTCGAACTCGACTTCAGGCGGGGACGTCGGCTCCACGGAAAGGGAGTTATCTCATCAGTCAGCGCGCGGCGACTCGTTGCGTCACCACAGGCCCTCTCCTACAAGGCGCCCCATCATGGCGATGTCCGAAAAGTACGAGCCGAGCGTCATCGAGTCGAAGTGGCAACAGACCTGGAATGAGCGCGGCACCTTCCGCCTCACCCGATCCGGCCCAAAGCCCAAGAAGTACGTGCTCGAGATGCTGCCGTACCCCTCGGGCGCGATGCACATGGGCCACGTGCGCAACTACCTGCTGGGTGACGTCTATGCCCGCTACTTCCGCATGAAGGGCTTCGACGTGGTGCACCCGATGGGCTGGGACGCCTTCGGCTTGCCCGCCGAGAATGCCGCCATCAAAGACGGCGTGCACCCCGCGATTCGCACCGCTGAGAACATCATCAGCTTCAAGCGCGAGATGAACACGCTGGGCTACTCGTACGACTGGGACCTGGAGGTCGATACCAGCCGCCCCGAGTACTACCGGTGGAATCAGTGGTTCTTCTTGAAGATGCTCGAGAAGGGCCTGGTCTACCGCCGCTTCTCGAAGGTCAATTGGTGCACCGGCTGCATGACGGTCATCGCCAACGAGCAGGTGAAGGACGGCACGTGCGAGCGCTGCGAGTCGAAGGTCATCGACCGCGATCAGCCCGAGTGGGCCTTCCGCATCACCAGGTACTCGCAGGCGCTGCTGGACGGGCTCGACACGCTGACCCAGTGGCCTGACCGCATCATCGCCGCCCAGCGCAACTGGATCGGCAAGAGCGAAGGCGTGGAAGCCGACTTCGCCCTCGAGGGCAGCGCGGAAAAGATTCGCGTCTTCACCACCCGCATCGACACCATTCACGGCTGCACCTACGTGGTGGTCGCGCCCGATCACCGGGTGGTGCGCACCATCACCACGCCTGATCAGAAGGCCGAGGTCGACGCCTTCGTCGCGAAGATGGCGGCCAAGTCGAAGACCGAACGCACCGAAGAAGGCGCCGTAAAAGAAGGGGTCTTCACCGGCGCTTACGCGCTCAACCCGTTCACCGGCGCGAAGGTTCCGGTGTGGATCGCGAACTTCGTACTGTCTGATTACGGCACGGGCGCGGTGATGAGCGTGCCTGCGCACGACGCCCGCGATTTCGACTTCGCCCGCAAGTACGCGCTGCCCATCAGGGTGGTGGTCACGCCGGTGAAGATCGTGCCGCGCGAAGAAGCCTCGGCTCCTGCTGCGTTCACCGAAGATGGCGTGCTGGCCGACTCCGGCGCGTACACGGGGAAGACTTCAGCCGAAGCGCGGAAGGAAATGGCCGCCTGGCTGGTCGCGCAGAAGAAGGGCGCGCCGATGACGACCTGGCGCCAGAAGGATTGGGGCTTCAGTCGCCAGCGTTACTGGGGCACGCCGATCCCCATCATCTACTGCGACAAGTGTGATCCCAATCACGCCGGCATCCCCGTGCCGTACGAGCAGCTGCCCGTGAAGCTGCCCGACATCGCGGTCGACAAGGTGCTCACCGGCAAGGGTGAACCGCCGCTGGCCAAGGTGTCGGAGTGGGTCAACACCACGTGCCCGAAGTGCAACGGTCCCGCGCGCCGTGAAGCCGAGACGATGGACACCTTCGTCGACAGCACCTGGTACTTCGCGCGCTACCTCTCGCCGAAGTTCGACACCGCGCCCTTCGACGCCGAGGTGGCGAAGAAGTACCTGCCGGTCGACATCTACGTGGGCGGCCCCGAGCACGCGACCATGCACCTGCTCTACTTCCGCTTCTGGACGCGGGTGATGAAGGAGCTCGGCCTGGTCCCGAATGACGAGCCCGTCACGCGGCTGATCACCCAGGGCATCGTCAACGGCTCCGATGGGCTCAAGATGAGCAAGCGCGCCAACAACGGCGTCGCGCCTTCCGAGCTGGTGAAGGAATACGGGGCCGACACCGCGCGGGCGTACGTGCTCTTCGCCGGCCCCCCCGAGCGCGACTTCGACTGGAGCGAGAAGGGCGTCGACGGCGCGTTCCGGTTCTTGAAGCGTGTGTGGGCCCTGGGCCTGGCGCATGAGCCGGCCGTGAAGGGCGCTACCTGGGACGGCGCTTACGAGGGCAAGGCGCTGGAGATCCGCAAGGCGGCGCACAAGGCCGTCAAGCGCATCACCGACGCCATCGAGCGGCTGTCGTTCAACACCGCCATCGCCGGCTCGATGGAATACGTGAACGAGCTCTACCTGGTGAAGGACGTCACCACGCCCGCGGAGAAGGCGGCGATGAACGAGGCGATTTCCCTACTTGCGCGGATCCTGGTGCCGTTCGTGCCTCACTTCGCGAACGAGCTGGCGCAGAGCTACGGGGTGGCTACGCCGCTGGAAGAGCAGTCGTGGCCTGAGTTCGATCCGAAGCTCGTGGTCGACGACGTGATCTCCTACGCGGTGCAGGTGATGGGCAAGCTGCGCGCGGAAATTCAGGCGCCGGCAACTGCCACCGAAGCCGAGTTCCGGGCGATCGCCGAAGCCGATGAGCGGGTCCAGGCAGCGCTCGCGGGCAAGACGGTGAAGCGTTTCGTCTTCGTCCCCAAGCGGCTCGCCAACTTCGTGGTTGGCTGATGACTCCCGCACATCTGACTCCCTCTCCACTGAGGGGGAGAGGGTCGGGGAGAGGGCTTACCCTTCTTCTTCTTCTTCTTTTGAGCTGCGGCTACCGCTTTACGGCTCCAAACGCCTCCCTCCCGGGCAACGTCCGTGCGGCCCACGTGCCGCTCTTCACCAACCGCACCGCCGAACCCGGCGCCGAGCTCCCCTTCACCCAGGCCGCTCGCGATCAGCTCGATCGCGCCGGACGCCTCGGAGCCGCCAACGCAGAAGCCGTGCTCGACGGCACCATCCTCGCCGTGAGCAGCGGCCCGTTCATGCCGCGGGTGTTCCGCGTCACGGTGACGCTCGGCCTCTCTTTGAAAAAGGCAGGCGTCGAAGTCGGCGCGAGCACCGTCACAGTCTCCGAAGAGTTCCCCTCGGGCGCCGACGTGCTGCTCACCGAATCGAACCGCGCTGCCGCGCTCACCCGCATCGCTGAAGCCGCGGTGCGTGAGGGGCTCGAGCGCCTGCAGACGCCGAACTGACCAAACAGGAACGACGAAAGCCGACGGGCCCCAGGGGGACGCCGTCGGCTCGGGCACTGCGGGTTACGACGCGAATTACTTCGCGGCGGCGGCCGCGGCGGGCGCAGCAGCCTTCTTCGAGAGCTGGTGCTCGAGGCGGCCGATGCGGCGGCTGGCGTTCTTCGAGTGCAGCACGCCCTTGGTCGCGGCCTTCGCGAGCGTGGAGGCGGCAGCCGAGATGGCGGCCTTCGCCTTGGCGGCGTCACCGGTGGCGATGGCCGCGCGGGCGGCCTTGACTGCGTTCTTGATGGTGCTCTTGACGGCGATGTTGCGCGCGTTGCGCTTGAGGGACTGGCGATTGCGCTTCACGGCAGACTTGGTGTTGGCCACGGACCGGCTCCTTGAATCTGGAATTGCTGAAAATCAGTGAGAAGGGCGCGCTCTAGCGGCCCCTCTTCAGCCGGTCAAGCTTTGGTGGCGGCCTTCTCCTTCGCCTTCGCCTCATTCCAGAGGCGGTCCATCTGTTCGAGCGAGGCCTCCCCGAACGGAACCCCGGCCTTTTCCAGCCCCGCTTCCACCACGTGAAAGCGGCTGGTGAAGCGCCGGTTGGCCGCCCGCATCGCGTCTTCCGGGGCGATGCCCAGGTGCCGCGCCAGGTTCGCCAGGGAGAAGAGGACGTCGCCCAGCTCGTGCTCCATGGCCGCCTTGTCCTTCGAGGCCATCGCCTGCTCGAGCTCGCCCAGCTCCTCCTTGAGCTTGTCTTTGACCCCGCCCACGTCGGGCCAGTCGAAGCCGATGCGCGAGGCCTTCTCGGTCAGCCGCTCCGCCCGCTGCAGCCCGGGGGCGTCTTTGGGCACGCCATCGAGCACGCTGCCCGCGTGGCCGTGCTTCTCCTTGCGCTCGTCGGCCTTCAACTTCGCCCAGTTCTGCAGCACCTGGGTGGTGCTGTTCGCCGCGCCCTCGCCGAAGACGTGCGGGTGCCGGCGCTCGAGCTTGTCGGCAATGGCGTTGGCCACCCGGCTCAGGTCGAACTGCTTCTGCTCAGAGGCGAGCTGGGCGTGAAAGACGATCTGGAAGAGCAGGTCACCCAATTCCTCGGCCAGCGGGCCCCAGGGACCCCCTTCCGAGACGCGGTCCATCTCCTCCAGCACCTCGTAGGCTTCTTCGATCAAATAAGGCCTGAGGCTCTTGAGATCCTGCTCCTGGTCCCACGGGCAGCCTCCGGGCGCACGCAGCCGCTGCATGATGGTCGCGAGGCGTTCGACCGCGTTCCCGATGTCTGCCATGCGCGCCGTCTAACCCACCCCTCGTTGAAGTGCTCGCGAGTGCGGGGCGTGTTGGCTAGGCTGCGCGAGCCCCGATGAGACTTTTCGCGTGCTTCCTCGCCTTCGCGTGGCTCACCCCGACAGCGGTGTTCGCACAGGTCGACCTCGTCGATCCCGATGTCGCGCCCAAAAAGAAACCGAAGCAGCCGCAGCCGGTGATCGATGAGGGCCTGGGCGAGCCCGACGCGCCCGGCTCCAAAGAGACCGTCGACGAGACGCCCGACGAGGCGCCCAGGCCCACCCGCAAGGGCACTCCGGTGCCTCCGCCCGCGGCCAAGAAGACGTTGGTGAAAGAGGCGCCGAAGGTCGAGCCGCCCCCGAAAAAAGAGCCGCCCGCGATGGTGGTCAAGACCATCTCCGATGGCGATCTCAACGCGGTGTGGATCAAGTGGCGGCTCGCGAACGCCTCGAAGAACCCGCAAGCCGAACAGGCCGCCCGCAAGGAACTGATCGACACCAAGGCGCTCATCGGCTCCACCGACGTCGAGCTGTGGGCCGTCGGCCTGCTGCGCGCCGCCCAGGTGTGGGAAGCCGCGGGCGACAGCGGGGCGGCGGTGGAGATCGCCGTCTCGGCCTCCGAGCTCGCCCCGGACCTGCCGGCGACCTGGTTCCTGCTCACCCGGCTCTACTTCTCCTCTGACCCCAGCGGCATTCCCCGCTACCTGGGCTCGTTGCAGAAGGGCGTGGTCGCCACCTTCACCGACGCCCGCTACCTGCGCCCGCTGATCGCCGACTTGAGCTCGGTGGCGCTGATCGCCTTCATCGCCACCATCATCGTGGTGATGATCGTGCTGCTGCTGCGGCGCGGGTACTACTTCCTCTACGACTTCCACTTCCTCTTCCCCCGGGCGGCGGCGCGCTGGCAGACCGCGGCGCTGGCGGTCTTGCTGCTCTCGTTGCCCATCGTGTTCCGCATGGGCGTCGCGCCCACGCTGCTGGCGATCTTCGCCGCGCTGACCATGTACCTCTCGGTGCAGGAGCGTGTGCTCGTGGTGGTGCTGATCGGTTCCCTCGGAATCGTGCCGCTGATCGGCGGCTTCGTGGTCGAGCACACCGCCTTCGCCGAGACCACGGCCGAAGATCTCTACCGCATCGAACGCGGCGGCCCGGGCGTCGAGCCCGTGGTGCAGCGCTACGAGAAGCTCGCGGCCGAAGACAAGGTCGGCTTCGCCGAACACTTCGTGCTCGGGCACTTCTATTTGAATCGCGGGCACCTCGATCAGGCGCTCACGCACCTCAAGCTCGCCCAGGCCCTGCGGCCCGAAGATCTCCCCACCCGGGTCTCGCTCGCCAAAGCCATCTTCCTTCAGGGCGATCTCGAGAACTCCCGCTCGATTCTCGAGGGGGTGAAGAAGACCACCGCCAACTCAGTGGCCCTCTTCGATCTGAGCCGGGTGTACCTGCGCCGCGTGCAGGTCTACGGCGCCTCGAACGCCATCGAGATCGACAAGGCGAACCAGAACCTGATGGAGGCCCGTCAGATCGACGCCACGCTCCCCGGCATCACCGCCGACGACCCGTTCCAGAAGGAAATCATCGGCAACGCTCTGCTCAAGACCCTGCCGCTCGCGCAAGACGACCTGATGGCACTGGCGAAGGGTGACGTGGCCGCGCGGCGGGTGCGCAGCCAGCTGGGGCAGATGCTGGTGGGCGACGTGCCCTCGGCGCTCGCGGTTCTCTACCCGGCACTGGTTGCGCTGGCGCTGCTGGGCTTCGGCTTTCTCGGTGGCTCGCTCGACGTGGCCAAGGTGTGCAACCGCTGCGGCCGCCCGGTGAGCCGCCGGGGTGACCCCGACGTGCCGATCGGCAGCCCGATGTGCAGCCAGTGCGTGAACGTCTTCGCCAAGAAGAACGTGGTCGCGCCCTCAGTGAAAGTGCGCAAGCAGCTCGAGGTCGCCAAGTACGAGAGCCAGCTCGAGCGGGTCTCGACGATTCTGGGCGTCATCTGGTCAGGCATGGGCCACGTCTTCTCGGGCGCGCCCGTGCAGGGGGCGATCTACGGCTACTTCTTCGTGCTCGCCATCACCGGTGCGGTGCTGCGGGCCGGCGTGGTGCGGCCTCCCTTCGAGGGCCTGCCGGTGGGCGTGCGGCTCATTCCGCTCGTGCTCATCTTCCTGGTCGTCTACCCCTTGTCCCTCTTGCGCCTGCGGCGAAGGCAGAGCTGATCCATGGCGCTCAAGGGCACGCTCAAAGACTTCGGGATCGCCGACATCCTTCAGCTGATTGGTCAGCAGCAGAAGACCGGCATGCTGAACCTCACGCAGAAGCAGGACACGGTGGCCGTCACCTTCCGCGACGGCAACATCGTGCGCGCTGAGACCACCAGCCGAAACCGCAAGGACCTCATCGGCTCGATGCTGGTGGCCGCGAGCCTGGTCACCGAGCAGCAGCTCGAGTTCGCCCTCGAGACCCAGAAGCGCACCCTGCAGCGGCTGGGCGACGTGCTGGTGAGCCAGGGCGTCATCACCGATCAGAAGTTCAAGTCGATGGTGCAGCTGCAGACCAGCGAGACGCTCTTCAAGCTCTTCGCCTGGAAGGCCGGCACCTACGAGTTCGAGCAGAAAGAGGTCGAGACCGAGACCACCCTGACGCCGCTCCGCGCGGAGTCGGTGCTCATGGAGGGCTTCCGCCGCGTCGACGAGTGGCCGGTGGTGCGAAAGCGCATCACCAGCCTCCAGATGTCGTTCGAGAAGATCAAAGAGCTCCCGCCGGAAGAGCTCAAGAAGGACGACTTCGACGCCGCGCTCGACGACGCGTTCGCCGAGGAAAAGAAGTCGGTGAACAAGGGCGAGTTCCAGTCGGTCGGTGAGAACGAGCGCAAGGCGTACAATCTGATCGCGCCGGGCCGCACCGTGCAGCGCCTCATCGAGCTGTCCGCCCTGGGCGAGTTCGAGACGGCCAAGGCGCTCTGCAACCTGATCAACCTGGAATACGCCAGGGGCATCCCGCCGGCGGGCAAGGGCGGAGACGACTTCGAGGCCGACGGTTCGCGCACCTCGGCCGTGCTGGGCGTCATCGGCCGCATCGCCGTCACCATGGTGGTGGTGGGCGCCCTGTTGTTCATCGGCACCCGCATCGACTTCGGCGCGGTGAAGCTCGGCGGCGGCAACGCCACCACGTACACCGACCCCGCGGCCCAACGTTTTTCCAGCCAGCAGCAGCTGTCCCGCCTGTCTGCGGCGATCGAGCTGTTCAAGCTCGAGAAGGGCGCCTTGCCCATCGGCCTCGGTGAGCTGGTGGAAGCCGACATTCTCTCGGCCGACGACCTTCATTTCCCCTGGCGCGAGCCGTATTTCTATCGCCGGGGTGACGACGGCACCTACGTACTGTTGCCGCCCCTGCGTTGAAGCGGCGCGCTCACCGATGAAGCGTTTTGCAGCCGCGAGCGCAGCAACTGCAGGGGGTGAGGTCGATCGTTCAGAAAGGTCCTGGTGACCATGAAGACCGGCTCGGGGTTCGCGAGACTCGAAACGGTCCAACCCGGGGGAAGCAGCTGGCGAGGGAGCTGCGCTGAGCCCCGAAGCCGCTCGGTGACGCTGATGAGCTGATCGAGCGTGGTCACCACCACAGAGGCGCCCGACGCGTAGAAGCGCGCCGCCTCGAGACACACCCGGCTGTCGATGGACCCGCGGGGCGCGGTCGCGAGCACCATCTCGAGTGAAGGGAGTTGTTCGCATTCGAGGCCCGCGCCGAAGACCGCCTCGTGGCAGAGGACGACGTCGAGATCGCCACAGCGCAGCCGCTCGCCCGCTTCCGAGACGACCACGTCGACCAGGCCCAGCGTGCAGTTCGGCAAGGCGTCCATTGCGGCGTCGCACAGCAGCCTGGGGAGCAGGGGTGGAACGGCTCCGGCACGCAGGCTCAGGGCGCGTTCTCCCATGACGTCGTGCACCCGGCGTATCGCGTCTCGGGTCGCCAACAGCAGGCGGTGGCCGTCTTCGGTGAGCGTCAACCCTGCGGCGCTGCGCTTGAAGAGGGTGACCTCGAGTTCTTGCTCCAGCAGCTTGATTGAACGGGAAAGCGCCGAGGGGCTGACCCTGAGGGCGAGGCCTGCACGCTGGAGGCTCTCGTATTCCGCAGCGACGCGAAAAGCGGGCAGCCAGTTCCAGACGCGGGCGACTTGTTGATGCCGATCGAGGGCCACGTCGGGCCTACGCCTGAGCCGCCGATCGCGTTACCGCGGCTTGAAAGAAACAGCAGACCCCCTGCTGCTTTTCAGATGATCGAGGGTGCGCCCGAAAGAGGCGAGGTGCGTATTGCGACGTCACCTCACACCCCGGAGTCACCATGTTCGTTCGTCTTTGCTGCGTCGTTTTCTTCTCTCTTTGCGCCCTCGGCTGCGGCGCCCCTTCCAGTCCTGACGCGGGAGATCCGCAACTGCCCCCCATCACCGGCTCAGCCGACGTGGAGTCGTGGCTGGCGCAAGGGCACTACAAGGCCTGGAAGTGCGAGCCTGCGCCTCACGCTGCTCGCAGCCCTTCACCGCACGCGATCAACCGAATTTGCAACAACAGCAAGCTCGCGGCTCAGCCCGCCGGCCCTGGCGAGTACCCGGTGGGCGCCGCCGCGGTGAAAGAGCTCTTCTCGGAAGATGCCGGCACCATCATCGGTTACGCCGTCGAGGTGCATGTCAGCGCAGGCACCAATACGTCGAATTGGTACTGGTATGAGCGCAACCCCTCGCTCGGTGCCCCCGCGAAGAACGGGGTCGCCGGGGTCGTGGCCGATGGCATCGGCCCCAACGAAGGCATCAGCGGCGGGCCGACCGAGCAGGTGTGCACCAGCTGTCACCGTGCGGCCGGCAGCGACGCCGCGCACCAGACGACCGACTCGCACGATTTCGTCTACACCCACGTTCCCTGAGCGCCTTTCACGCCCTGGTGGAACAAGGGGGGAACGGCGATGAACGGCCCGGGCGGCCTTGTCTTGCGCTCGGTGCTCCGGTCCGCTAAGCGCCCGATAGCACCCGACCTGTCCCCCTCCGCGGGCCGTGGTGTTTCAAACCCTGTGGAGCGGGAGAGCACACAAAAATGATCCAGGTCGAGAAGAAGACGGAGTTGGTGACGAAGTTCCGTACGCACGAGAAGGACACGGGTTCGCCCGAGGTCCAGGTGGCGCTGCTGTCCGAGCGCATCACCGAGCTGACGGAGCACTTCAAGATTCACAAGAAGGACCACCACAGCCGCCGTGGTCTGCTCAAGATGGTCAGCCAGCGTCGCCGCTTGCTCGACTACCTCAAGGGCAAGGACCAGAACCGCTACAAGAAGTTGATCGACAGCCTCGGCATCCGCAAGTGATCAAGAGGTAAACGGGGGGCGCTGGGAATCAATCCAGCGCCCTTCGGTGTTTCAGGCAGCACCACCGCGACCTGAAGCGGTGGTCCACATCACGGCGCGACAGGGTGAGCATTGACGCGTTTTGATTTTCTGTTCGGGGCTTCTGAGTTTTCTCGGGAGTCGCGATCAGGGATCAAAACGCAGCGAGCCTTCAGCGCCATCAACGCAAGAGAGAGCTGAGTTCCAACATGGCAATGATTCGAAAGACCGTAAAAGTGGGCGATCGGGATCTCATCATCGAGACCGGCCGCATGGCGAAGCAGGCTGACGGTGCGATCGTGCTCCGCTACGGCGACACGATGCTCCTCGCGACCTCGGTGAGCGCGCGCGAGAAGAAGGACATCGACTTCATGCCGCTGACTGTCGAGTACAAGGAGACGTTCGCCTCGGCCGGCCGCATTCCCGGTGGCTACTTCCGCCGCGAGGGTCGCCTCACCGAGAAGGAGACGCTGACCTGCCGCATCGTCGACCGCGCCTGCCGCCCCCTGTTCCCGGAAGGCTACGCCTACGAGACCCAGGTGCTCGTGAGCGTGATCAGCTTCGACAAGAACGCTGAGCCCGACGTGCTCGCGCTGTGCGCCGCTTCGGCGTCGCTGGCCGTCTCTGACATTCCCTTCGACGGCCCCATCGCGTGCGTGCGCGTCGGCCGCATCGACGGCCAGCTGATCGCCAACCCCGACTTCGCGCAGCGCGCGAAGAGCGATCTCGACCTCGTGGTCGCTGCCAGCAAGGCCGCGATCGTGATGGTCGAGGGTGGTGGTGACGAGATCACCGAGGCCGACATGGTCCTCGCGCTCGACTTCGGTCACGCCGCCTGCCAGCCCATCATCAACACCATTTCGGAACTGCGCGCGGAAGTCGGCGTCAAGACGCGCGAGTACGAGAAGATGGTGAAGTACGACGAGGCGCTCAAGGCCAAGTGCAAGACCATCTCGTGGGCCGGCATCACCAAGGGCTACGGCATCGTCGAGAAGCACGCCCGCTACGGCTTCCTCAAGACCAACCGCAAGGAGATGGAAGCGAAGCTCAAGGCCGAGATGGCCGAGGGTTACACCGCGCTGGTCGAGAAGCAGGTCAAGGGCATCTACGAAGACCTCAAGTACGAATACATGCGTGAGCTGACCTGCAACGGAGGCCGCATCGGTGGCCGCCCGCACACCACGGTTCGCGACGTCACCTGCGAGATCGCGCCCCTGCCCCGTACCCACGGCTCGGCGATCTTCCAGCGCGGCGAGACCCAGGCGCTCGTCACCACCACGCTGGGCACCGGTGAAGACGATCAGCGCATCGAGACGCTCGCTGGCGACATCAGCAAGACGTTCATGCTGCACTACAACTTCCCCCCGTTCTCCGTGAACGAGACCAAGCCGCTGCGCGGCCCCGGTCGCCGCGAAATCGGCCACGGCGCGCTGGCGGAGCGGGCGCTCAAGGGCATGCTGCCCGACAAGCTTTCCTTCCCCTACGTCGTGCGCGTGGTCTCGGACATTCTCGAGAGCAACGGCAGCTCGTCGATGGCGTCGGTCTGCGGCGGCACCTTGTCGATGATGGACGCGGGCGTGCCGATCAAGGCGCCGGTCGCGGGCATCGCGATGGGCCTGGTGAAGGAAGGCGACAAGGTCGCGATCCTCACCGACATCCTTGGTGACGAAGATCACCTCGGCGACATGGACTTCAAGGTGTGCGGCACCGCGAAGGGCATCACCGCCGTGCAGATGGACATCAAGATCACCGGCATCACCACGGCGATCATGCTCAAGGCGATGGAGCAGGCCCGCGTGGGCCGTCTCACCATCCTCGAGACGATGCTCAAGACGCTCCCGGCTCCCCGCAAGGAGATCAGCCAGTTCGCGCCGCGCATCACGAGCATCATGATCCGCCCGGAGTTCATCAAGAACGTCATCGGCCCCGGCGGCAAGGTGATCAAGGACATCATCGCGCGCACCGGCTGCTCGGTGAACATCGACGACACGGGCAAGGTGGACATCGCCTCGGCCGACGGCGACGCAGTGAAGGCCGCGATCGCGATGATTCAGGCGCTCACCAAGGAAGCCGAAGTCGGGAAGATCTACCTGGGCACCGTGCGCAAGGTGGTCGAGTTCGGCGCCTTCGTCGAACTGTTCCCCGGCACCGACGGCCTCATCCACATCTCCGAGCTCGCCGACAAGCGGGTCAAGACGGTGGACGAGATCGTGAAGGAAGGCGACGAGGTGATGGTGAAGGTCATCTCGATCGACTCGGGCGGCAAGATTCGTCTGTCGCGCAAGCAGGCGCTCGCCGAGCGTTCTGCCGCGGCGGGTTCGCCTCCTCCGGCCGAAGCGCCGGCGGCTCAGAAGCCGACCACGCAGGCCTGATTCCTGCCCTCCCTCTCCCCTCCGGGGAGAGGGTCGGGGTGAGGGGATAACGCCTCTTCTCCTTCACCGGAGAAGGGGCTTTTTCATGTTCGAAAGTCGCCCCTCACCCTGACCCTCTCCCCGCTGCGCAGGGAGAGGGAAGACAGCCCTAGATCCTCCCCCGCAGTCGTGCGTTGAACCCCCCAGCCCCGTGTCCAAGAACCTCGAGGGAGTCAGCCGCTTCTTCGGCGCCTTTCGCTGGGCATTCATGCCGCTTGGCCTCTTCGCCCTGATCGCAGTCGGCGTGCACGCCGCGGCCGACGTGGTCGACGACAAGCTGCTGCGCGCGGTCGAATGGCTCGACGTCTTCTTCGACGGAATCCTGGCGCAGTCGGAGACCACCGCCGCCTGGGTCAACAAGATCGACTCCCGCGAACGCACGATGATCGCCCGCGGCCTCGCGCTCGCCTGGGAGCTCAGCGTCGACGCCTTCATCGCCTTGCCGGCGCTCGGCTACGACGAGCTCGACGAAAAAGACCGCAAGTTCTCCCTGATCAAGGAGACCTGGCGAACCCTGCTCGCGCGTTTCACCAAACAACCCACGCC
>JAYVNA010000375.1:0-5124 GCA_043758715.1 Archangium sp. | reverse complement strand
GCGACGCGGGCGAGGTTCGACAGCCCATTGCCCAGCGCGGCGCTCTGGGGGGCGGCGAGCTCGAACTCGCGCACGGCCTGCTGTTGCTGCGCGAAGGCCTCGTCGAGCCGGCCTTGCGTTTCAGCCACCAACGCCCGGTTGAGCGTGAGCCCGGCCGCCAGCCGGCGATCGCCGATGCGGGCGGTGAGGCTCTGGGCGAGCGCGGCGAGTTCGAAGGCCACCTCGGGCTGGTGTTGCACCACTCCGCGCTCGTAGACGAGCAGCACCGCGGCGTGCGCGGCCGGGCCGTCGGCGCGCGCTTCGACCCCGCGATGCAGCGCTTCGTCGAGCAGCGCCACGGCCGCCGGGTGTTCCTGCAAGCGGGCCAGGGTCGCCCCCAGTTCGAAGGCGACGGCCGCGATCGACGGCCCATGCCCCCCTTCGCGCGCGCGGGCCATCAACGGCTCGAGCTCGGTGCGGGCCTCTCGCAGCCGGCCCACGTCGCGCAGGCTGCGCGCGCGCACCAGCACCACCTCGAGCTCACGCACCGCTCTTCGCTCCTGGGCATCGACCGGCAGCAGCGGCGCGTCGAGCAGCCTTCGGGCGTCTGCACAATGTTCGAGGGGCGTGAGGCCCTGCACCGCCTGGGGGGCTCGCATCACTTGCGCGGCCTGGGCCGTGGCGAGCGCGTTCACCAGCGCCGAGACCTCGTCACGCGCGCTCGACAGACACGAGGTTCGCAGCTCTGAGAGCAGCGGGGGCTCGGTGCCGCCCGCCGCGACGAGGCAGGTCTCTTTCGAGGCCACGAGCCATTGCTGGCTCCACTCATCGAGGCCCGTCACCACCAGCCGCAGCGCGTCGGGGGCAAACGGCTTGTCGACCGCCTTGAAGGCGCGTTCCAGAGCCGCGCGTCTGGGCGGGTCCCAGCTGCCGGCGAGGTTCCCGGTGCCGAACTCGCAGCTCGGCTTGCCGCGCGCGAAGACCAGCACCGCCGACGCCACCACGCCCAGGGCCACGCCCCACCACCGAGAGCTGCGGCGCGGAGGCGCGAGCTGCGCCAGCAGGGCCGCGAGCGAGGGAAAGCGCTCCGAAGGCTTGCTCGACAGCCCGCGGGTGAGGGCCGCCCGCACCCGTCGCGAGCGGCGCCAGCGAGAGCCCGACGCCGACTCGAGGGCACGCTGCAGGGAGAAGCAGAAGGCCCGTTGGTCGGCCGCCGCCGTGCCGTGCTCGAACTCGGCGTCGGGCCGGCGCAGCGCCGAGAGCCCGAAGTCGGTGATGCGCACCCGCCCGTCTTGACCGATGAGCACGTTGTCGGTGCGAAAGTCGCCGTGCACCAGCCCGGCCTCGTGTATCGCCACCAGCCCGCGCCCCGCCTCGAGGAACACCTCGACAATGGCGCGCTCAGCGCACGGAACGGCGAGCCAGGCGGTCAAGGTGGTGCCGACCACGAACTCCATCGCCACGAAGGGCACCCCGCCGTCGACGCCGGCCTCGTGAATGGTCACCACGTTGGGGTGGTTGACCCGCGCCAGGCCGCGCGCCTCGCTCTGCACCAGCATGAGGCGCCTGGGCTCTTCGTCGAGCCAGGCGTCGAGCACCTTGAGCGCGATGCGGCGATCGAGCTGCGGGTCGTACGCTGCGTACACCGTGCCGAACGCGCCACGCCCGGTCAGCTCGAGCACCACGAAGCGCCCCACCGTGCTGCCGCGCGCCAGCAGGGCGCCTTCGGGCGCCGCGCCGGAGAAGCGGTGGTGCTCCCGGGCCAACTCGAGCAGGCGGGGGCCGCAGGTGGGGCAGCCATCGATGTGCGCTTCGACGCTCGCCAGCGCGGGCGGGTCGAGGCCGCCTTCGAGAAAGCGGCCCAGCGTGTCATCGGTGATGCAGCCCTCGGGCATGAAGCACATTCCAGGTTTCGCCGGGCGCACGTCGCCCACTTCACCAAAGACTCAGCACCCGCCCGGCGTCGCATCACGCCCTGAATTTCGGGTCACCGGGTGATCTAAGCTCACCCGGTGACCCGAAGTGCAGGGATCCAGGCCACGTTGATCATCGCGCGCGACGCCCTGCAGGGCTTCTCCTTCGACGAAGCGGCCTTCGCCGATTTCCTGCGAGCCCGGCCCGACGCTCAGCCGGTGCACGGCGGCGAGCTGCTGCTCATCTTCTTGTGCCTCGCCCACGACGCGCGCGCCCTCGAGCGCTTCGAGCGGGATCACTTCGCCCCGCTGCAATCGGTGGTTGCCGCCATCGATTCGAGGTCGAACCTCGTCGCCGACGTGTTGCAGGAGCTTCGCACCAAGCTCTACGCCGAAGGTCGGCTTTCGCAGTACCGGGGCCGGGGGCCGTTGAGCGCCTGGTTGCGGCGCGCGGCGGTCAACACCGCGGCGATGCTGCTGCGCCCCTCGCGGCGCGAGGACCCGCTCGACCCCCTGTCCGACGAGATCGTCGACGACGCTGAGCTCAGCTACCTGAAGCAACGTTACCGCGAGCCCTTTCGCCGCGCCTTCGTCGACGCGCTGCAAAGCCTCTCGCCCCGCGAACGCACGGTGCTTCGCCTCAACAGCCTCTCGGGCGTCAGCATCGATGAGCTCGGCGTGATGTACCGCGTGCACCGGGCCACCGCCGCCCGCTGGGTGCAGCGGGCGCGCGAGCAGATCATCGAGCAGACCCGCGCCCTCCTGATGGCGCGCCTCGCGCTTTCGACCGAAGAGGCGCTCGAGCTGGTGGCGTTGATGCGCAGCCAGCTCGACGTGAGCCTCACCCGTTACCTGCGTGACGTGCGCGAAGGGCCCCGGGCCTCCGAAGACGAATCGGGGTGATCAGGCCCCCTCACCCAGCGCACACCAACAGCGTCTGGCTGTATTCGGTGAAGTGAAACGACTGCCCTGTCACCCGCAAGGTCTCGCCGGGAAACCACCAGGCGCCGCGAGCTCCGGGCAAGGTGCCGTTGATGACCGCCTCGACGTCGTCGAGCACCCGCAGCGCGTGGGTACCCCCGGGAAGTTGCTGAAAACGGCAGCGCATCAAGCCCAGGCAATCGAGCTGCTCTCCGAAGACCGGAGAGACTTCGCCCCCCGGTTCGAGGCGCATGGTGCCGTGCAGCCAATAGCGCTGCCTCATTCCCGGGCGCGCCGCGGCGAGCGGGCGGGCGATACGCTCGAGTTCGCCTTCGGGGCCCAACATGCTGACGCCCAGCTCGAGGTTCGACACGCCGGGGGGCAGCCATTGCTGCAGGAACGCCACCAGCTCTTCCCCGGCTTCTTCCTTCTGGGGGCCGGTGCCGCGTTCATCGAACAGCTGCAGCCCATCGCATTCGAGCTGCTCGAGAAACGCCGCGAGCGGGTGGCTCAAGAGCGCCGCGAGCACCGCGCCGGAAGAGAGGTCAGCGCGGGCGCAGGCCCGGCGAATCGCGGCGCGCCGGGCAAAGCCCATGTGCCACTTGACCTCGAGGCCGAGGCAATCGACGGCGGCGCGCAGCAACGAATCACTCTCGGGGAAGCCGACGGTGCGCGCGCCCACGCGATCGGCCCAGGGGTTGCCCTGCTCGAGCCAGCGATCGGCCGCCACCGTCCACAGCGCCTCGTCGTCTGGACGGGCGCGCAGCTCGGCTTCGAGCGGAAAGGAGAGGGTCACGGAGGACACGGTACAGCACGGCAATCCCGAGCGCAGCCGAGCGTCGAGGGGGTAGACTCTGCCCACATGTTCGCAGCTGTGATCTTCGATCTCGACGACACGCTCATTCAGGACGAGCCCGTCAGCCGCCACGCGTTGTTCGTCACCGCGCTCGAGCTCACCGCCGACGACAAGAAGGCGAAGGAGCTGGCCGAGGCGGTCGGCGCCGCGACCTACGCGCTGTGGAAGGACCTGCCTTCGCTCGCAGGCGACTACGCCAAGCGCATTGGTCATTCAGCCATCGAAGGCCTGTGGGCGACCTACGACACCTCGATTCCCGCGGAGGCCATCCTCGATAAAGAGGTCCAGAAGCTGCGCCCCGAAGCGTGGCGGCGCGGGCTGAACACGGTCGGCCTCGAGGGTGACCCCGAGCGTCTGCAGCAGCGATGGCAGGCGGTGCGCTCGCAGTTTCCCCTGTTCGACGACGCCGATGAGCTGCTGGCCCGGCTGCGCCCGCGCACCAAGCTCGCCATCATCACCAACGGCGTGAGCGGCCTGCAGCGCAAGAAGTTGAACGGCTCGGGGTTGCTGCACTGGTTCGACGTGGTGGCCGTCTCCGGCGAGGTCGGCGTGGGCAAGCCCGAGAAGGAAATCTTCGAGTGGGTCACCACCCAGCTCGACGTGCCCCGCGGGCGCTGCGCGATGATCGGCGACAACCCGGACCGCGACGTTCAGGGCGGCATCAACGCGGGCATGGCGACGGCGTGGATCGATCGTGGTCTTCGTCAGCCCGGGGTGAAGGCCGACATCGACGTGCACACGCTCGGTGAGCTGCTGCCGTGGTTGCGGCGCGGCTGATCAGCCGCCGTTCTCGGTGCTGAAGGTCCATTCGCGTTCGGCGTTCACCAGCGGCGCGCTGCTCGTGGGGTACGTGAGCTGCTGCAGCACCTCGTCGATGCACTTCTTGAGCTTTTCCGCCGCGGGGCCTTCAGGCTTGAGCGTCAGGGTGTCGCCCATCAGCTGACCTGCGCTGTTGATGGTGAGCTGCGCCTTGACGATCAACGTCCACGCGCCGGGCCCGTTGTTGTCGAGCACGCAGGCGCCGACCTTTTCTTCCGCGCCGTCGAGCGTCTTCTTGATCGCCGCCTCGAGCACCAGGTTGGCCGCGGGCTTGGGCGGCACCACCTTCTTCTTCTTCGGAGGCGCGGCGAGCACGAGCGAGGCGAACAGGCACAGCAACACAGGAAGGCGCACGCCTCGGAGCGTAGCAGCCTCGACCCGCTTTCAAGGCACCGGCGCGAACCCGTGTTCGTAGACCAACCGCGCGACCTTCTCCCCCAGGTGCTCCAGGGGAAAGCGCGTGAAGGGCAACGTCTCGACCCGCAATTGCGCACGCGACAACAGCGGCAAGGCGCTGGTGACGGTGCTCCACGCACCGGAAGGGGTGAGCCCCAGCGCATCGCTGAACGCGTCGCCCAGCATGCGCCGGGAGAGGGCCGTGAGCGCGTTGGCCGGAAGGAAGGTGGGCCTGCGACC
>JAYVNA010000374.1:0-5126 GCA_043758715.1 Archangium sp. | reverse complement strand
CCCAGGCGACCTGCGCGATCTGATCAGGCAGCGGATCCTTGGTGACGTCGGTGTAGAGCACGAGCGCCTTGTGCGTCACGGCGCAGGGGCCGTTGCTGCACAACACCGTCACCTTCGCCGGAATCGGTCCCCCGTTCGCCTCGCGGACGTTCACGGTGAGCCGATGCGTGGGGTCGAGGTTGAAGCTCAACGTCGAAGGCGCGGGGGACAACGTGACGTTCTGCTTGGCCGTCGGCGCGCGACCTTCGAGCCAGGCCGAGACCTGGTACGCCCTCGCCGGCAGCGAGCCGGAGAAGGTGCCGTCCGTGGCAGTGAAGAACACCGCGCGATCGACGGGCCCCTCGAAGACCACCCGCGCGTTGGCCACCGGCGTCGCGCCTGTGCGCACCACGCCACTGAAATCACCGAGCACGGTGCCCGTCAGCCGAGCGCGGTGGCTTTCGATCAACGTCGACATCGCGCCCAGATCCCTCGCGACCCAGAAGTCGCGCGCGAGCACCCCGAAACCCCGCGGCGGAATTCGCAGCTCGCCATCGCGCGGCTCGGTGGCCGGTTGCACCCAGGTGCCCAGGCCGAGCAACCCGTTGGCCCCCACGATGGTGCCGGTGATCCCTGCGACGGACAGGGTCGCGTTCTGCTGCTCGGGCACCCGCGGGTTGCCGCCGCGGTAGGGCGCGTAGCCGTAAGCGACTCCGTTGCCCTGGTAGCCAAACCACGACATCTGATCGAGTGAGAAACACAGACCACCGAAGCCGAAGCCGTTGGTGCACGCGCGCGGGTTGAAGAACTCGAGCACGTAGCCGGGGTCGGTGAGATCGCCGACCGCGAGTGAAGCGGTCTCGCGATTGTCGGTGCTGCAGAAGCCCGTGACGAAGCGAACGCGCTGCTCCCCGGGGTTGAGCACGAAGTAGTTGGTGATGCGCAGCGGCATCGCCACGTAGGGGTCGGCGTAGGGCACCCGGCCCAGCGAGTCGCTGAGCTTGTTGCGAATCGAGAGGTAGTCGTTGGGCGTGTCGACGCCGCTGATCGCGACCACCACCGAGCCGCCGTCGACGCCGTCAGAGAGCAGCTCATATTGATCAGGCTTGAGGGTGCGGCCGAAGTTGTAGAGCAGCCCCACCTCGCCGAACTGATCGTTGCCCGGGCCCGCGCCTGCGAGGTCGGCGTCGATGATGGTGCCTCCGTAGGGAAGGGGGCCGAACGCGCGGCCCTCGGCCTGCACCACCACGCGAATCTTTTCGTTCTCCAGCAGGAAGTCGCCGACCTTGCCGTGCGCGTTGGGGCCGGCGATCAGCTCGCTGGGCGAAGTGATGCGTTTTCCGCTCGCAGCTCCGGTGCCGGTCAGAAATTCGGTGAGCTCGATTTCACAGCGCCCGCTCAGGGTACCGGCGTCGAACGAACCCGCATCGACCCCCGAATCGGTGCCGCCATCGGCGCCGGGGTTTTCGCCGCAGTTGCAGCCGGCGAAGAAGAGCAGGGCGAGCGGAGCAAGGCGATGGAACACGATCGAGACTCTAGCGCCCGCTGGCCCAGGCAGGTGGGAGCTGACAGGACGAGTCACTCGAGATTCGATGAGTGCTAGATTTTGCCGGTGACGACCGAGCCAGAACCGCCGCCGCCCAGCCCCGAACGCCAGCAGACCGATGAGAGCCTGCGCATCGAGCGCGAAAAGGCAGACGCCGCGCTTGCCGAAAACCTGGCAGTGGTCGACGAGATCGCAGACGCCGTGATCGTCCGCGCCCGGCTGCGCGCCGATGAGGTGTTGGCCGCCGCGCGCGCCAAGACAGACCGGAAGTCACCCAGTGCCGTGGCCCCCCCGGCGGTGGTGAAGGAGCGAGGCAAGGAAGACAAGGCCGTGCGGGCGGAGCGGGCCGACGCCGACGAGGTCCTCAAGGAAGAGCGCGCGGAGCACGTCGCTCACCTCGCCACCGAGCGCAACGAGACCGACCAGGACCTGGTGCGTGAGCGCGATCAGGCTGATGACGCGCTCGCCACGCGGGACGACTTCCTGGCCATCGTCAGCCATGATCTCCGCACGCTGCTCAACCAGGTGATGGGGTTCGCCCAGCTGATCACCATGGAGTTGGACGGCAAGGAGAACGTGGGGCAGCTGGGCAACAACGCTGAGCGCATTCAGCGCTCGGGCGCCCGCATGAACCGGCTGATTGGTGACCTGGTCGACGTCGCCAGCATTCAGACCGGGACCCTCACGGTCACCCGCCAGGAAGACGACCCCGCGCGCGTGCTGAAAGAGGCCGTGGATACCTTCCAGGCGCAGGCCCAGAGCCGCGGCATCTCGGTGCTCGCCGAGATCGCCTCGCCGGGTCCGTTGGCCATGTTCGACCCCTCGCGCGTGCTGCAGGTGCTCACGAACCTCCTGAGCAACTCGCTGAAGTTCACTCCAGCGAAGGGCAAGATCCTGGCCCGGGTGGAGCGGGTCGACGGCCAGGTGCAGTTCACCGTCACCGACACCGGCAAGGGCATTCCCGCCGACAAGCTCGAGGCCATCTTCGAGCGCTACCTGCAGGTCGAGAGCAACGATCGCCGCGGGGTGGGCCTGGGTCTCTACATTTCGAGGTGCATCGTGCAGGGGCATGGCGGGCGCATCTGGGCCGAGAGCACCGTGGGGAAGGGCAGCGCGTTTCACTTCACGCTCCCGCTCGGGACCGGCTGACTCGAGACCTTCTCCTCAGGACCTTGGCGGCTTGTCTTTCGCGACCACCCGCCACGCGGCGATCCACAACGCGGCTTCCTTCTTCGTCAGCTTGCCTCGCACCAGCGACGCGAGCAGGTCATCGACCGCGTGCCGATCATCTGACTCTGATCGCAAGAAACCCGAAGCGGCCATGCCCCGCTCCATCGAAGCCCGCACCTGCCGAAGCAGCGCATCATCGGCGAGCGTGGGCCCGAGCGAAGTCACCACGCCGCGCCGCTCCATCGCCAGCTCGTACCCGTACACGACCACCGCCTGCGCGAGGTTGAGCGAAGGCTGATCATCCGATGACGGAATGAACGACAGCGCGTGGCACTGCAGCAAATCTTCATTCGTCATTCCGTTGCGTTCATCGCCGAACACCAGCGCCCAGGTGGTGTCCGGGGGCCTTCCGCTCGCCGCTTCCGACAACTCGCGCGGAGTGAGCCGGCGCCGCCCCTCGACCAGCCGCATGGTGGTGCCCACCACCCAGGTGCAGTCAGCGATCGCTTCCTCGAAGGTGTCGACGCGGCGCACCGATTCGAGCAACTCGCCCGACTTCACCGCGAGGCGATTGAGCCCCGGCACCTCGAGCAGCAACGGGTTGGGAGTCACCACCACCCAGTCCGACAACCCGAAGTTCTTCATGGCGCGCGCGATGGCGCCGAGGTTGTCGGCATTTCGGGGGCGCAAAAAGACCAGTCGCGGCGGCTTCATTCTCAGGGGCTATTACCTCGGCGCGCGAACCAGAGGTATACGCCCGTCGCCATCCAGCGAAGCCTTGCCATCATTTCGCCGGTGAAAGACTTCCTCTTCTTCTTCGCTTCGGCGTCCGTCGTGCTGGTGGCCTGGTTCGCCTCCTCGGTCGCCCACGTCGACGGGTACACCATCCTCGCGGCGGTGGCGGTGATCTCCAACGGCCCTCACCTCGTCAGCACGTGGGCCCGCGTCTACCTCGACCCCAGGGAGTGGCGCGCGCGCAAGCTGGCCACCGTCGGCGTGCCGCTGATGATCTTCGCGCTCGTCTTTCTCTTGAACTGGAAGCTCGCCGCGTACGGCCCGCGGGTCCTCAACTCGGTCATCCTCTACTGGGCCACCTGGCATTTCGTGGCGCAGAATTGGGGAATCCCTCGCATCTACCAGCGCAAGTCGGGCGAGCCCGAGACCTCGTGGGCGCAGAAGCTCGAGCGGCCGCTTCTCTTGCTGATCGTCCTCTTCTGCATCTCGCATCGGCTCTACACCGGCCCGCGCGTGCTCTTCGGAATCGAGGTCTTCTACCCGCCGTTGCCCCGCGCGTTGGTGCTCGGCTTGTTGGCGCCGCTGTTCTTCGTGCTCGGAACGTTGCTGGTGGTGCGCGTGCGT
Organism: Archangium sp.; assembly: GCA_043758715.1. Classification (GTDB taxonomy): domain Bacteria; phylum Myxococcota; class Myxococcia; order Myxococcales; family Myxococcaceae; genus Archangium_A. Next base: position 1,072 of record JAYVNA010000374.1, on the reverse strand, counting down.
GAACGCCATGAGCCCTGGGCCCAAGCATCGTGGCTGCGCCTGGCGTTCATTGGTTGTTCGTTCCTCGGCTTCTTCGTTCCGTTCCAGCTCATCACCTCAGACGACACCTCCGCCTTCGCCGCCGCCGCCTGCTGGCACGGCTTTCAGTACCTGGGGATGGTGCGGCACTACAGCCTGAACACCTGGAGGGGCGGGGTCAGCGGCGAGGCCCGGTTGATCTCCTGGCTCTCGCAGCCCGGGTGGACGCGGGGCTTCCTGTACTGGGCGCTGCTGATGTCGCTCGCGGGCGCGGTGTACGGCGCGGTCTTCGCGCTCTCACTGGTCTCGAGCTGGAGCTTCTTCACCTGGGCCGGCGTCATCTGGGTGAGCCTGACGCTCTCGCACTATTGGATCGACGGCGTCATCTGGAAGCTGCGGCGCCCCGAGCTCGCGGCCCGCGTCGGCATCACGCTGCCCGCCTGACCGGTTTGTTTTTGTTCAGACCCCGGTCATACTTTTCGCATGGCGCGTCATACCAGTCGGTCTCCTCGCCTCAAGACGTTGTCGGTCAAGGTGCCGGCCGCATTGAGCGCTCGGGTGGTTCAGCTCGCGCGAAGCCGCAAGTCGACCGTCTCAGCCGTCGTACGCGAAGCCATCGAACGGTTTGCTCCCGACCAGGGCGCTTCGTTCGCAGAGGCCGCGGGCGATCTCGTCGGATCCCTCGATGGCGGCCCGGGCGATCTCGCGACCCATTCGAAGCACCTGAAGGGCTTCGGGCGTTGAGGTCTCCGGTGTTGCTCGACACCGGGCCGCTCGTCGCACTTCTCAATCGCCGCGAGCATCTGCATCAACGCGTGAAAGCTGTTCTGCCCCTGCTTCCTTCGCCGCTGCTCACGGTCGAGCCCGTGCTCACCGAGGCGATGTTTCTCCTTCGTTCGGTCCCCAAAGGACCGAACGCGGTGATGGCGCTGGTGCGCGACGGTCTTCTTCGGGTGCCGCTGGCGATTGGGGCACACGCGAAAGAGGTCGATGCGCTCATGACGCGCTACACGACAGTGCCCATGTCGCTCGCGGACGCCTGCCTGGTTCGGCT
>JAYVNA010000373.1:0-15255 GCA_043758715.1 Archangium sp. | reverse complement strand
TCGAGGGCGCTCAGGCCGACATCTCGTCCACCCGCCTCGAGCTTGAATCGGAGCTCAGGGGTCTGCGCGATCGGGTGAACCTGGCTGAGGCCGAGGCGACGCGCCGGCGGGAGGCCCGGCTCACCGACGCCGACGCGAATCTCGAGCTGCGCAACCGCACGACCTTGCTCGAAGCGCAGCTGGCTGAAGCGAGCAGGGCCGCGCCCGCGAACGACGAAGAGATGGCCCAGGTGCGCCGCCGGCTCCCCGAGTTGGAAGCAGAGCTCGAGATCGCCCGGGGCAACGCCCGGCACGACGTCGAAGCCGCCCAGGCCGCCCGCCAGCAGGCCGAGGAGCTGCTGCTCGCGCTGCGCGTGAAGTACGGAGATCTGCAGCACCAGGTCACCACCGCCACCGAAGATCTCGCCGAGGCGAAGGCCGAGAACGAGATCCTCGACGCCGAGCGGGAGCGTCTGGTGCAGCAGGTCGAAGCACTGGAAGCCTCCCAGCGCGGTCCCGTCTCGCCCTCCGTGCCGCCGCTGGTGGAGAAGCCGGTCGAGGTCTTCGAGCTCGAGATCAGCGATGAAGACGACGCCGAGGAGATCATGCTCCTGGAAGAAGAGGCGACGGACCCCGGCAAGAAGGATCCCCGGAAGCCCTGACGCCCTGCTCGAACGGGGCACGATCACGGCTGGCTGATCTGCCTAGACTCAACCCCCGATGAAGCGCTGGCTGATCATCCTGGCGGGTCTGGTCCTGGTGCTGGCCCTGGGCTGGGCTTCGTGCGCGACCGAAAGCGATTCGGTGGGAACGCCTCAGGCCACCACGGACGCTCGACCCGACGACACATTGCCGACGGTGGTCCAGAAGTTCAATGGAGGGCGCGTCTCGGGCTTCGTGATGCGCGATGGCCACCCGGTCGCCCGCGCGCGCGTTTCGCTCAAGGCGGCAGGCCCGCTGGTGACCCTCACCCTCGACGATGGCCGCTTCCTCTTCGAAGACGTTCCCTCGGGCCAGGTCTACCTCGCAGCCTCGAGCGCAGACGCGGCCTCCGAGGTGGTGGGCCCGCTGCAGGTGATCCCGGACGGAAAGATCGAAGGCGTGCAGCTCACCCTGACGCCCTCGGTGAAGATCGAAGGCCGGGTGATCGATCTGCTCACCCAGAAGCCGGTCGTCGGCGCCACGGTGGTGTCGCCCACCCAGGCGGGCCTCACCGACGCCGCCGGTAAGTTCTCGCTCACGGGTGCGAAGACGCAGACCTGGATTGAAGTGTCCGCGCCCGGTTTCGTCTCGAGGACCGAGTGGGTCTCCCTCGAGCTCGCGTCCGCCGGGGGAAAGCTCGAGCTCGTGCTCACGCCCACCTCGCGCCTCGAAGGCACGGTGCTCGAGTCGGGCTCGAAGGTCGCCGCTGCCACCGTCTGGGCCGAACTGAGCGAAGGCGCTCGCCGCGGCGAACGCTCTCTGAACGTCTTCACCGATCGCGAGGGCCACTTCAGCCTCGAGTGCGCCGCGGGAACCTTCCAGCTGGCGGCGGTGACCCCGAGCGGAATCCGGGTGAAGGGGCCGTTGGTGCGGGTGTCGGTGGGCGAGACCCGCACGGGGATCGTGCTCGATGCGGGCGATGTCTCGAGCGCCTCGGGCGTGGTCACCCGCGCTGGTTTGCCGGTGGTGGGCGCCCAGGTGTCTGCCATCGACGCTTCGACCGAAGACGTGAGCGCGCTCGCCACCACCGGGCTCAATGGCGCTTTCCGCTTCGATGGGCTGGGCCTGGGCAAATACGTGCTGCAGGTGCGGGCTGCCGCGCTCACGACCTCCGCCGGGCCCTTCGAACACAAAGGTGACGGTCAGAGCTGGGCCGTGACGCTGCAGGAAGGTGGAACGCTGGTGGGCCGGGTGGAGCCCGCTTCCGCCGGTGTCGCGGTGCGCTGGCGCTCGGGCACCTGGTCGGGGCCGGTCGCGCAGACCGTGACCGATGCCACGGGACACTTCAGGTTCGAGGGGCTCCCGCCGGAGTTGCTCTCGCTCGACGCCGAAGGGCCCGGCGGCGCGGCGACGGCCCGGGCGAAGGCGGGCGATGACGTGGTGCTCGTGCTCAAGAAGGGCTTCGTCACCGTTCACCTGGTCGACGACGGCAACGCGCCGGTGACCGATGGCGTGCTGGTGGCGCGCAGCCTCGACACCGGCACCACCCGGCGTCAGCTCGTGCTCGCACCCGACGGCGTCACCCGCGTCGATCTCCCCACGGGCCGGTGGGAACTGAGCCTCGAGGCCGCGGGACGGGGCCGCAGCGCGCTCGTCGGCGTCAACGTGACGGAGCAGGGCGCCGACGTTCGGCTCACGCTCGAAGCGGGTCTCGCCGTCTCGGGCCGGGTCACGGACAAGGCGTCCTCCCTGCCGATCAGCGGTGCGCGCGTCGAAGCCGTCAGCGGCGACATCGGGCGGGGCTCGCGGATGTCGGTGCTCACGGACGCGCGCGGCGAGTTCCAGCTGCCTCCGGTACCTCGTTCCGCCACCGTGGTGGTCAGCCGCGATGGCTTCGCCACTCAGTGGAGGCCGGCGGCGCAGGGTCGATGGGAAGTCGCCCTTTTGGGCGCTCCGCCGCGTCCGCAGGGGTCCGAGTTCAGCCAGTTCGAAGGCGTGGGCATGACGCTCGATGCCCGCACGGGTTCGGTGATGGTCTCGCTGGTCAGTGAAGGCAGTCCGGCTGAGCGCGCGGGGGTGCAGGCGGGCGATCAGATCCTCACCGTCGACGGCGTGTCCGTGGCGGGCCAGGACATCAACGCGGTGGTGGGACGAATTCGCGGTCCGTCGGGCTCAGCGGTGGTGGTGGGGTTTCAGCGGGGGGCGCAGCGCTTTGAGCTCACGATTCGCCGGCGCCTGCTGACGTTGTAACCGCGACTCTCGCTCGGGCGAACCCGAGCGGAGTCGTGAGACCTCAGGCCATGAAGTCGTGGCCACGAACCGTCTTGCGGCCGTTACCCTTGGCGCGCTTGGCGGCCTGATCCAGCAGCCAGTACACGTAGCCATTGAGCGCCTCGAACGCGTCGCCCGAGGTGTTGCAGCCAGCGGCCTTGAGGACAGCCTTCGCCTTGCTGGAGATGATGAGCGGCTCTTGCGGCTTCTTCTTCGCTGCCATTTGGGGACTCCTGGAGTCTGGCGTGAATTCGCCGGCGCGGACTGTATGCACGCACGCTGCAGACTCCAGCGAAACCGCTCTACGCCTTCTGCTTCTTCCGATCGCGCCGAGAGGGCTTGTTCTCCTTCTGCACCACCGTCGGAGCGGGGAGGGCGGGCATCGGTGTTCCCTCGATCGGCGGCGTCTCGCTGGCCACGGGCTCTTCGCTGAGTGCGGGCAAACGAATGGTGAAGGTCGTGCCTTCGCCCACCTTGCTCTGCACCGAGATGGTGCCGCCGTGGTTCTTCACGATGCGCTGGCAGATCGCGAGGCCCAGGCCCGTGCCCTTCTGCTTGGTGGTGAAGAACGGAACGAAGATGTTGAGCTGCTGATCAGCCGGAATGCCGGGGCCATTGTCGGAGACCTGCAGCTCGACTTGCTCCGGCGCGCGGAAGTCGCCGAAGCGTTCGGGCTTGCTGGTGCGAATGACGATCTCGCCGGGCTTGTCACCGGTCGCCTGGATCGCGTTCTGCACCAGGTTGATCAACACCTGCTTGAGCTGCTCCGCGTCGGCGTCGACCCGCGGCAGCGCGTCAGAGAGCTCTTCCTTGATCGTCACCGTCTTCGGAACGTCGTTGACGATCAGCTTCAGCGTTCGTGAGACGACTTCCTGCAAGTCGGTCGGCCCGAAGGTCTGCTTGAGCGGCCGGGAGTAGTCGAGGAACGCGGTCACCACGCCGTTGAGCCGGTTCACCTCTTCGACGATCACCTCGACGAACTCGCCTTCCTCGTTCGGCAGGCCCTTGGGGTCGAGGAACTGGGCCGCGCCCTTGATCGCTCCGAGTGGATTGCGGATTTCGTGCGCGAGGCCGGCGGCCATTTCACCCAGCGCGGCGAGGCGGTCCCGTTCGCGCATCTTGTCGTAGAGCTTCGAGTTCTCGATCACCGTGGCGACCCGATCAGCCAACTCGAGAATCAGCGCGATCTCGTCAGAGGCGAAGGCCTCGGGCACGCGCTCGTCCCACAGGTTCAGGAACCCCAGCACTCTGTCGTTCCCCATCAGAGGCACGGTGATGCCCGCCTTCATCTGCTGCATCGCCGCGCGCACGTCGTTCAAGCGGCGCAGCTCGTCGCGTGACTTGCGCGCTTCCAGCGGTTGGCCGCGAATTTCAGCGATGCGGCGCTCGACGGTCTCGAGCAGTTGCGCGCGTTCGGTGCGGCTGACCAGGGCGCGCGCGGTGCCTTGATCGATGAAGAGGGCAGGCACCGGCCCCCGGCTGTCGAGCAGGCGGAACCCCGGGCGGTCTTCAGCCAGCAGGTAGATCGACGCGTGCGTCACCCGGCGGGTCTCGTTGAGCCCATCGAGCAACGAGGCGGCGAGCTCAGGGGCGTCGATCACGTTGGCGGTGCGGCGCTGCAGCAGCCGCGCTGATTCGAGAAACGCGAAGCGCTGGCGGAAGAAGACGGCGACGACCTTTTCCTCCACCCAGTCGGTCAACGGCTCGAGGAGGATCAGCATCACGAACGCCGCGACCAGGGTGTTGAACAGATACAGGCTGGCGTTCTGCTGCACCCACGCGGTGAGCACGACGAACACCACCGCGAGGATCGCCGCGAGCACCGCCTGGCTGGCGATCTTTCCCAGCAGCTCGTGAAGGTCCATCAAGCGCAGCCGCAGCAGGGTCTGCGAGAGGAAGAACAGGTAGAGCGTCGAGACGATCGGCCCCAGCGCGGGGAAGGCGATGTCGAAGCGGCCGAGGAAGTCGAGCGCCGAGAACAGCACCGCCGCCGCGGCCCCCACGGCGAGGTAGAGCAGCCGCAGTCGGTCGATGCGCGAGTCGCTGGTGCGCATGCGCGCGATCACCAGCGACACCGAGAAGGACAGGGCGAGCAGCACCCACACCGAGACCGCTACCCGCGCCCACAGAGATTCAGCCAGCGGGGTGGCCCCGACGGTCAGCCCCAGGAGCACTGAGAACAACGAGGCGCGGCGGCCATAGCGGGCGGCGCGGGGGCTGAAGTTGAGGAACTCCAGGAAGAATGAGAGCGCCGTCGAGGGGAGAATGGCGGCGGCACCGATGGTGACGCCCAGAATGATTCGCCCGACCAACGAGCCGTTCTCCTCGAAGGGGAACAGGCCCTCCAGGAATCGGGCGAGGTAAAAGCCACCCACCGAGATCGCGAAGACGCCGTACAGCGTGAGCACCCGGGGACGTTGAGCGCGCAGGAGCATCGCGAAGCCGAGCGCGAGACCTACGATTGCAGCCAGGAGGCTGCTCGACGTCCTGATGTCCATGAAGTTGACCGCAATCCTACCCGTGTACGATGCGCGCGTGCGCAGTCACTGGCTGGTCGTCGTCGTTCTCTTCGCGTTTTCTGCATTCGGGCAGGAGGCGGAAGACTTTCTCTCCGAAGGCGAAGCCGAGAGCGATCCCGCCTTTGCGCGGCTGCCCAACCCGGGGTTTCCTTCGCCCGAAGTGCGTTCGGTGCCGATCGATCGGGGCCCGAAGATCGAGCGCGCCGACCTGTCGCTGTACTTCACGCAAGGCAAGCTCGCCGAGGCCAAGGCGGCCTTCGACGCGGGCAGCTTCAGCCGGGCGATCACGCTGCTCGATGGGGTCAAGGACACCGGGCCCACGCGTTTTCTCCGCGCGCTGGCCGCCTTTCGCAGCGGCAACTTTCCGTTCGCGTCCAAGGAGTTCGAGTCGCTGGCCGCCGTCTACGCGCCGCTGCGTGATCGCTGCCTGGTGCACGCCGGCTGGGCCTTCGAACAACTCAGAGACTGGCCCTCGGCCATTCGGGTCTTCTCGCAGGTGGGCAACACCTCGCGTTTGACGCCCGATGCGCGGCTGGGTGTCTCCCGCGCCAATCGCTGGCTGCGCGACTTCACGAAGGCTCAGGACGTGATCGCCGCCTACGTCGATCGCCCGTCACCGCCCTGGGGCCGCGACGTGGGGGCCGAGTCGCTGATGGTGCTCGCCGACCTGCTCGCCGCCAAGAAGGACCCCAAGGGTGAGCTCGCCGCGCTGTACAAGCTGTGGGGCGGGCACCCGCTCTCGCGCGAGGCGATCAAGGCCGAGCCGCGGCTGGGTGATCTGTCGGTGCTCCCGAAGGAAGTGCTGGTCGCGCGCGCCGAGTCGCTCATCGATGCGCACCGCAACCTGCAGGGCATCGCGATCGTCGAGCCGATGGTGCCGTCCATGAAGTTGCCCGATCCGCTCGCGTGCCGCGCGCAGTTCGCGCTGGGCAAGGGCTACCGGAAGCAGCGCCAGCACGCGAAGGCGGTGGCGACGCTGGCGCCGCTCACGAAGTGCAAGGACCCGGAGCTGCGCGCCCGTGCGTTGTTCACCCTGGGCTTCAGCCAGAACATCTCGGCGCAGGCGCTGGCCGCGGGCACCTACGAGTCGCTCGCCAACACGTTCCCCGATCATCCACTGGCCGACGACTCGCTCTTCTTCGCGGCCGACGCGCACCTGCGCCGGGGAGAACGCGAGCTGGCGATGGAACGCCTGCTCGACGTAGTCGATCGCTACCCGACCGGTGACTTCGCCGCCGACGCGCTCTTCAAGTTGTTCTGGGTGGCCCGCGGCGACGGCAAGCTCGACGAAGCGCTCGAGTACCTCACCGAGATCGAAGGCCGCTGGGCCCGCGCTGACGATAGCTACGAGGTCGAGCGCGCGAGCTACTGGCGGGCGAGGGTGCTGGAGCAACAGGGCAAGCAGGCCGACGCCGTGGCGCTGTTGACCCGCCTCGCCACCGAGCACCCGGCGACCTACTACGGCCTCATCTCGCGTGAGCACGTGCGCGAGCTCGACCCCGAGCGGGGCGCGGCGATCGAGAGCGCGATCGCCGCCGCGCCGGCCGCCAGTGATCCGTTCCCCCTCTACGCAGGGCCGCTGGGCAACGATCCGCAATTTGCGAGCGCGGTCGAGCTGCTGCGCCTGGGCTTCGGTGAGCTGGTGCCGATGGAGATCCTCGCGATCGATCGCACTGCGCTGCCTTCCGAGTCGTTGCGGTTGATGGTGCTGGTGCTCTCGCTGGCCGGGGAAGATCGCGCCGCGCACGGCCTCGCGCGCCTGTGGCTGCGCCGCGATCTCTCGGGCCCCATCACCCCCGAGCGCCGCGCCATCTGGGAAATCGCCTACCCCAAGGTCTTCCGCGATCTCGTCGTCGCCCAGTCGAAATCGGCCGACGAACTCGACCCCGATCTGCTCCAGGCGCTGATGCGCGAAGAGAGCGCGCTCGACCCCAGGGCGCTGTCGTGGGCGGGCGCGCTGGGCCTGTGCCAGTTGATGCCGGCGACCGCGGCGGGCGTGGCGATGCAGCTCAAGCTCAAGCAGCCCAACCAGGGGCAGTTGCTCGAGCCCGAGCTCAACATTCAACTCGGCGCCCGCTACCTGTCTGATCTGGTGATCCGCCTCAAAGGCGTCAAGCCCTTTGCGCTCGCCAGCTACAACGCCGGCGAGTCAGCGGTGGCCCGGTGGCGGCGGGAAAACGGCGACGCAGATCTTCCCGGTTGGGTCGAACAGGTGCCGCTCCAGGAGACCCGCGGCTACGTGAAGCGCGTGCTGCGCAGCTACAACACCTACAAGCTTCTCTACGCCCCCGGCGAGCTGGCGAAGACCGTCGCGCCGCTGCCGCCGAAGCCACCGGCTCCCCCAAAGCGCGGGTAACCTTTCAGGAACTCCAACGGGCTCCGTCTGACCTCTCTGAAAGGAGGTCGTGATGGAAACGCTCGTGTTGAATGCTACCTGGCAGCCGGTCGCCCGCATCCCCTGGCAGCGCGCCATCACGCTCCTGTTCCTGGGCAAGGTGGAGGTGGTCGAAGAGTACGAGGAGAAGACGATTCGCTCGGTCACCTTCGAGGTGAAGATGCCGTCGGTCGTGCGCTTCCTCCGCATGCTCAAGCGCCGTAAGCCGGTCATCCGTTTCAGCCGTGAAAACGTGTTCGCTCGCGACCACGGCGCTTGCCAGTACTGCGGCAAGAAGGTGACCCGGCCTGAGGCCACGTACGACCACGTGTTGCCGCGCTCTCAGGGCGGAACCACGCACTGGGAGAACATCGTGATCGCCTGCGTGCCCTGCAACCAGCGCAAGGGTGGCCGGACGCCCGACCAGGCGAGGATGAAGCTCAAGGTGGCCCCGGTGAAGCCCAAGACGCTGCCGGACATCCTGCGTCTCACCTTCGCCTTCCAGAAGGGCATGCCGTCCACCTGGGCGAACTGGCTGAGGGACATGACGTACTGGCACGGCAGCCTGGAGGAAGATTGAGCCGGGTTGTCGTGTTCATCAGGTGATTGGCCGGGGTGTCCCTGGCCCATCGATGGAGAAAGAAGGAGAGGAGTGGCACGCTCGTCGTGCGCTCGGTGCTGGTCCACGCTGAACAGGACCTCGGTGCCCCGTCTGGACCCTGTCGATGTTCGTGATCTGCCTCGAAGGGCGCGGGTGGGATGTGACTTCCGCCCACCCGTGCCCTTTCGGCTTCGGGGGAGAGCAGCACCTTCGGGCGGGCCCGGGGGCGCCTGAGGAGCCTTTTCACGGGGCTGCGCTACAATCTCGTTCAGTCCATGGACGACGAAACTCGCATGGAGCGCCTGAGGGCGCTCCCGTCGATCGACGAGCTTCTGGCTCGGCCGTCCCTCTCGTCGCTCTTCACCACGCATTCACGGCCCGTGGCCCTCGCCGCGGTGCGTGAAGCGGTGGCCTCCGTGCGCACCCGGTTGCTTCGAGGCGAAGACGCGCGTTTCGAAGAGGCCGACGTGATGCGGGCGCTGGCCCGGGTCAGTCAGCCGAAGTTACGCCCCGTGCTCAACGCCACCGGCGTGGTGCTTCACACCAACCTGGGCCGGGCCCCGCTGCCGGCCGCCGCGATCGATCGCATCGCGGCCATCGCGCGCGGCTACTGCAACCTCGAACTCGATCTCGACGAAGGCGAACGCGGCAGCCGCTACGAGCCCGTGGTCGAGTTGCTCTGCCAGCTCACCGGCGCCGAAGCCGCGATGGTGGTGAACAACTGCGCCGCCTCGGTGCTGCTCACCTTCAGCGCGCTGGCCCAGGGCAAGGAAGCGATCGTCTCGCGCGGCGAGTTGGTCGAGATCGGCGGCGGGTTTCGCATTCCCGAGGTGATGACCCAATCGGGCGCGAGCCTGATCGAGGTCGGCACCACCAACCGCACCCGGCTCGCCGACTACGCCGCCGCGATCACCGAGCGCACCGGCCTGCTGGTGAAGGTGCACCGATCGAACTTCGCCCTGGTGGGGTTCACCGAAGAGGCCACCACCCGTGAGCTCGCGACCCTCGCCGCCGAGCGCGGGGTGCCGTTCTTCGAAGACCTCGGCAGCGGCGCCTTGCGGCCACTCCACGCCGAGGGCCTCTCGTCTGAGCCGACCGTCGCTTCGGTGATCGCCGCGGGCGCCGACGTGGTGGCCTTCAGCGCCGACAAGCTGCTGGGCGGGCCCCAGGCCGGGATCATCGTGGGCAAGAAGGCCGCGATCGCGAAATTGATGAAGCACCCGCTCAACCGGGCGCTGCGCATCGACAAGCTCACCGTGGCCGCGTTGGAGGCCACCCTCGAGCTCTACCGCGACAACCTCGAAGACACCCACGTGCCCGCGCGGGTGGCGTTGCTGACCAGCCCCGCGGTGCTGCTGGCCCGCGCCCGAAAGCTGGGCACGCTGCTGGGTTCGCTCCCGCACCGGGTGGTCGAGACCCAGAGCCGCGTCGGTGGGGGCTCGATGCCGCTGGCCGCTCCGAAGTCCTGGGCGGTCGCAGTGCAGGGTGTTCCCGCTGGTGAAGTTCACGAGAAGCTGAGGGCCGGAGACCCGCCCGTCGTCGCGAGAATCGTCGACGACGAGGTGTGGCTGGATGTGCGGTGTCTGGAAGACACCTCGTTGGAGTCCGTCGCGCAGGCCGTTGCCGACGCCACTCGACACAAGAGAGGAGATTGAACGTGGTCAACGCAGCCGTGCTGGTACTCAACCGCCACTATCAACCGGTTCACGTCACCAACGTGAAGCGCGCCTTCTCGCTGCTGTACCAGGGCGTGGCGCGGGCCATCGACGAGCAATACCGGCTCTACGACTTCTTCGACTGGGCAGCGCTCTCCGCGGCCATCGAGGAAGAAGACTCGATTCGCACCATCAACCGGCGCATTCGGGTGCCCCGGGTGCTGGTGCTCACCGCCTTCGAAAAGCTGCCGCGGGTGAGGGTGCGCTTCTCCCGCCTCAACATCTACGCGCGCGACGAAGACACCTGCCAATACTGCGGCCGCAAGCGCAAGCGCGCCGACCTGAACCTCGATCACGTGGTGCCGCGCTCGCAGGGTGGCAAGACCTGCTGGGAAAACGTGGTGTGCTCCTGCATCGAGTGCAACCTGCGCAAGGGTGGCCGCACACCCATGCAGGCCGGCATCAAGCTGCTCCGGGAGCCCATTCGGCCCCGTTGGACGCCCCTTTTGCGCGGATCACCGGTGAAAGGTGCTCACCGGGCGTGGTTACCGTTTCTCAACCTCACCGATGCGTCGTATTGGAACGTGGAGCTCGAGGAAGAGTGATCGATGTCCGACCCGTCTGAAGCCGAAGTCATCCAGTTACCGCGCACGCGGGTCCCTGCGACCCGAAAGGCGCGCGCGCGCCGGGTGATCGCGGTCGGCGGCGGCAAGGGCGGCATCGGCAAGTCGTTGCTCTCGGCCAACCTGGGCATCGCCTTGAGCAAGCGGGGCGCGAAGGTGGTGCTGGTCGATCTCGACCTCGGCGGAGCCAACCTTCACACCTGCCTCGGGGTCCCCCAGCCGAAGGTGACGCTCTCGGACTTCATCGATCGCAAGGTGCAGAACCTCGAAGACGTGATCATTCCCACGCCCTTCGAGCGCCTCTCGCTGGTTTCAGGCGCCAGCGACGGGCTCGACGCGGCCAACCCGCGCCACTCGCAGAAGGCCAAGCTCATCAGGAACCTGCGGCTGCTCGACGTCGATTACGTGCTGCTCGATCTGGGCGCCGGCACCGCGTTCAACGTGCTCGATTTCTACCTGGTGGCTGACACCGGTATCGTGGTGATGCTCCCCGAGCCGACCTCGATCGAGAACGCGTACCGCTTCATCAAGGCCGCCTTCTTCCGCCGGCTGCAAGCGCTCGCTCCCGAAGACGACTTCGCGCAGCTGGTCGGCCAGGCGCTGCTCCCGCGCGATGGCCAGCTGGGCCGCACGCCGTGGGAAGTGGTGGCCGAGCTGCGCACCCGCGACCCTGAAAAAGCCGCCCGCCTCGAGCAGGTGCTGGGCGGCTTTCACCCCTGGGTGATCGTCAACCAGGCCCGCACCCGGGCGGACTTCGACGTCGGCCCCACGGTGGCTTCGGCCTGGAAGAAGTTCTTCGGGCTCGAGCTGGGTTACCTCGGGGCGGTCAATCATGACGACTCCGTCTGGCAGGCCGTCAGGGCCCGCCGGTCGCTCCTCGACGCGTACCCCGACAGCGCTGCCGCCAGTGGTGTGTTGCGCGTGGCGGAAAACCTGATTGCATTGGAACGGTGAAGTCGTTTCAGGCCCAGACGCACTACGAGGTGCTCGAAGTCTCCGTCGGCGCGAGCCTGGCGGAGATTCGCTTCGCGCATGATCGCCTCACCATGCTCTACGCAGATGATCAGGTCGCGCTCTACGGACTGATCGACGCAGGCAGGGCCTCGGCCTTGCGCGCCCGGCTCAAGGAAGCGCTCGAGGTGCTCACCGACGACTCGCAGCGCGATGCCTACGACCTGAAGATCGGCTTGCCGCCGCGGTTCGTGGTGAAGCCGCCTGCGCCGGCGAAGCCTTCTCTTCCGCAGTCCCCGGTGCCGCATGCCGCCGCCAGCGTGGGAACAGGGTGGGGCGGAGGCATCGCCTGGGTCACCCCGACCGCCGCCGCTCAGCCCAGCTCACAGACGCCCAACGCCTACACCTACGCGGTGACGCCGGTGAAGGTGGCTGCGGCGCCTCCCCCGGTTTTGCTGGTTCCGGTGCCTGCGCGCATTCTCGCCGACCCTCCGCCGCCCCCGATCGAGCCCGAGTCGCCCCGTCAGCTCGCGCTCGACGTCGCGCCCGGCGTCCCCTCCTGGGGAACCCGGGCCGAGCCGGTGAGCGAGCCCCCGGTGCCGGTGCAGCCGCTTCCCCTGCCGGTTCCCGTGGTTCAGGCGGCCCCGCTGCCCCCGCCGCTCCCGGTTCGGGAGCCGCCCCCGCCGGTCGCTGCCGAGGTCGAGGTGCCCGACGTCATCGCGCCGCCTGCTCCGCCCCCTTTGCCCCCGGAAAAGCCCGTGGTGGAGGAACCGCCTCTCCCGGTGCTGGGCGACGACGTGCAGGTCTCGATCGTCCCCGCGCGCGCCACCCCCAGCCGCGACTTCCGGGTGGAGCAGAAGCCCCGCCCCTACGAGATCCCCGAAGGGGTCGAAATCAACGGTGATTTGCTCCGGCAGGTCAGGCTGGCCAAGGGGCTTTCCCTGGTCCAACTCGCAGACCGCACGCGCATCGGTGTCAAGCATCTCGAGAACGTCGAAGGCGACCGGTATGACGCCCTCCCGGCTGCCGTCTATTTGCGCGGCATCCTGATGAACGTTGCGAGAGAACTGGGCCTCGATGGGCTTAGAGTGTCGAAGAGCTACTTGACGTTCGTGGAAGCGCACCGGTCGAAAGGTTGACCCCTCACCCCCGCGGCACTACGAAATTGCGACGATGACTGAAGAAGAACGAACGAAGGCGATGCGATTGGCCCGGGCCATTGCTTCAGACATCTCGCTCTACAACGAGCAGAAGATCGTCCGAGGCATCGAACAGGACAACCTGTTCGAGACGCTCAAAGACGAGATCGAAGAAGGGCGTGAGCTCTTCAAGAGCCGGGTGAGCAAGGAAATCTACACCCGCACCAACTTCTTCGACCGCGCGATCATCGACGTGATCATCAAGCCCAAGGGGCACGTGAAGTCGAAGATCTGGTGATCCTGGAAGTTCCTTCAGAAGCCCTGGGCACCCGCGTCGACCAGTTCATCGCGCGCACCCGCCCAGAGCTGAGTCGTTCCCGCGTGCAGGCGCTCATCGAGGCCGGGCACGTTCGCATCGACGGCAAGCCGCTCAAGGCTTCGCTGCGCCTCCAGGGTGGAGAGCCGATCGAGCTCGAAGTGCCGGCGCTGGTCTCTGCCCATCCCGTGGCTGAAGATCTGCCCCTGTCCGTGATCTTCCAGGACAAGGACATCGCGGTGCTCGACAAAGCCGCCGGCATGGTGGTGCACCCCGGCGCCGGGCACCACGAAGGCACGCTGGTCAATGCGCTGCTCCACCACATGAAAGATCTCGCGGGCGTCGGTGGCGTGCTGCGGCCCGGCCTGGTGCACCGTCTGGACAAGGACACCTCCGGCATCATGGTGGTGGCCAAGCACGACAAGGCGCTGCGCGCGCTCCAGGCGGCCTTCAAGTCGCGTTCGGTCGAGAAGATCTACCTCGCGCTGGTGTTGGGTCAGCCGCCGCTCAAGGGCACCTTCAGCACGCTGCACGGCCGGCACCCGAAGCACCGCACCCGCTTCACCGGCAAGGTGGCCAGCGGCAAGCCCGCCATCACTCATTACAAAGTGACCAAGCGGTTCGCCGATGCGTCCCTGGTCGAAGTGGTGCTCGAGACCGGGCGCACCCACCAGATTCGCATGCACTTCGCGGAGGCGGGTTTCCCGCTGATCTCCGACGCGCTCTATGGGCCGAAGAAGGCGCAGCGGCCGGAGCTGATCGGCCGGCAGGCGCTGCACGCGTGGAAGCTGTCGTTCGCTCACCCACGAACGGGCAAGGCGCTCAGCTTCACCGCGCCCCTGCCCAAAGACTTCAAGGCGGCCGAGAAGCGGCTCAAGCCCTGATCAGAGCATGCCGACGGACACGGTCTGCTGGCGCTTGGTGAGCACCTTGATCGGCTGAATGGCCATCACGCGCATGTAGACCTTGAGCAGATCGGGGTCGAACTTGTTGCGCATCTCGGTCCACATCAGCATCAGCGCCACCTCGGGCCCGTAGGAATCGCGAAACGGCCGCTTCGAGGTGAGGGCGTCGTAGGTGGCCGCGATCGAGATCAGCTTCGCGTAGAGACCCAGGTTCGCCTTGGGAATGATCATCTGAATGTTGCCCTGCGCGTCGCGCACCGCGGTGCCGTAGTCGACCTTGTGCTCGAACGTCGTCACCAGCCGCAGCAGGGTGGCGCGGTTGATCTGCTTCTCCTGCAGGATGTTCCGAATCGAGATCAGCGGCGCCCGGTTGATGATGTTGCGCTCGTCGAGGGTGAGCGCGCCGCGCTTGTTGAGCAGCTCATCAGGCACCGTGCCCATGCCTGCGTCGTGGAACAGGGCGATGTAGCCCAGGTCGCACAGCTGCGGCTTGGTGAGCCCCAGCTCGGTGCCGAACACGATCGTCATCAGCGCGGTGTTGACCGAGTGGTACGCGAGGTACTCGCCGTCTGACTTGGTGGTGGTCAGGCCGAGGAAGTGGGTGCGGTGATCGATCGAGATGTCGACCAGGTCTTGAATCACGCGCAGCACCTTCGAGGTCGCGATCGGCTTCTCTTTCTTGAGCGACTCGAAGTACTTCTTCACGAACAAGATGGCGCGGCCGTAACAGGTCAGCGCGTACTTCTTGCGGTCGAGCTTGGCTTCGCTCTCGTCCTTGTCGTTCTCGAGCTTGTCCTTGAGCTTGGACCACTTGGCCAGCTTCATCGAGACGAGCTTCTTGCCCTCGACGCCGTCTTCATCGGCGGCGTCGTTCTGCTCCTTCGAGAAGATCCAGACGAAGTTCTTGAGCTCGGGAATGGTGACCGAGCGCATCAGGGTGATGCCGCCCACGTCTTTCGAGCGCATTTCGTCGAGCAGGGTGCGCACGTTCTCGAGCGCGCTCATGTCGACCTTCACCAGCATGCCGTTCAAATAGAACGACTGCTTGACGCCCATGAACTCGAGCTTGCCGTCCTTCTGAATGACCTGGTTCATCGTCTCCTGAAGCTGGGCAATCGGCTTCTCGAAGACGGCGTTGTCGGGGTCGTACATCTTGACCGAGCGCACCAGCCTGTAGAGCGCGGACACCAGCTGGCGGCCGGCGGTCTGCAGCTTTTCGTTGTGCTCGCGGGCGAAGACGTCGGGTGAGGCGTCATCCGCATCGGCGACCTTCGTGACGG
>JAYVNA010000372.1:0-5161 GCA_043758715.1 Archangium sp. | reverse complement strand
CGAGCCCTTCGATGCCGAGCAGGTGACGGCGGGAGGTCACTTGAAGGTCCCGATCTTCTCGGCCACCAGATGGTACTGCTTGCGCTTCTTGAGCGGGGCGAACTCGACGATGCGGTCGTACTCGACGCGAACGATGATCTTGTTGAGCTTCTCGTCGGCGGTGATGACGACGTTGTCCTCGTTGAGGCCGTAGCCCGGCTTGATCGATTCGACGCCCTCGTCGTCGACCTCGTAGTGGCTCACGGTCTGAACGTTGTTGAGGCGAAAGAGGAGGCCGTCGCGCGCAGGCTTCTCACCCTTGAGGATGTACACGCTGAGCGCTTCCGACGCGGCTTCCTTGGCCTCGAGGTTGTCCCAGTACACGGGGGCAACGTGGAAGCAGTAGAAGCCCACCGCCGCGATGAGGACGACTGCGACGTAGGTACCGGGGTTGGTCTCGCCGTTGTTGCGCACGGAGCCAAGTAGCCATGGCCCACGGGAGGCGTCAAGCAACGTCAGTGACTACCTTCCGTCCTCACTTCCGAGGGGCCTCGTCACCACACATCGTCACCGGCTTGAAGAACCGATCGTAGCGGATGCCGGTGCCCCCGAAGATCGAGCTCAAGAAGCCGCCGTGCGCGAGCGAGAACCAGATCACCGTGGCCTTGCCCTTGATGCTCCCGAAGGGCACGAACTCGAATTTGTTTCCGGTGACGCCCAGACCAAACCGGCTGTCCGCCGAATTGTTGCGGTTGTCACCCATCACGAAGACGTGGCCTTCGGGCACCTTCACCGAGGTCGCCGCCAGCTGCGAGAGCGCGTTTTTGCGGCGCTCCGGCCCGTCGAGGATGAGGTGCGGCACGCCTTCGAAGGACTCCCGATACAGCACCTCCGGGCGAGCGCCCCAGTCGTCCTCGCGCCAGGTGCTGACCCAGTACTTCAAGGTGTCGAAGGAAGTGACCTGGACTTCGTTGTGCTCCCAGAAACTGTAGTCGGCGTTCTCCAGGGTGCGCGGCTGCAATTGGCCATTTCTCACCAAGCCGTCTTCGGTGAACTCGAGGGTGTCCCCGGCCACGCCCACCACCCGCTTGATGTAGTCGACCTCCGTGCGCACCGGGTTGTTGAACACGATCACGTCGCCGGCTTTGGGCGGGCGAATGATCACGAACGGCACGTAGTTGGTGAACGGCAGGCGCACGCCGTAGATGAACTTGTTGACGAAGATCTGATCGCCCAACTCGAGGGTGGGGATCATCGAGCCCGAGGGGATCTTGAAGGGGTCGAGCAGCACCGCGCGAAACGAGAGCGCGATCAGCAGCGCGCGCACGAAGCCGCCGCCCAGATCGAGCCAGCCCCGCTTGAACGACTTGAGGTGCTTGTCATAGGCCGCCTCGAGCTGCTTCGAGGCCGTCTTCACCGGCTCTGCGCCCTGCCCGAACGAACGCACGGTCGCCTCCGAGGCGGCCACCAGCTCGTCCCACGCCTTGTCCTTGAGCTGCTTGCGGCCCTTGCCGGCGAGCGACTCGACCTCGGCGAGGATCTCTTCGGCGCGGTAGCGGGCCTCGCGTGCCTCGTTCCACTTCTTCGCCAGCGGCGTGCGCATCACCACCAGCACGAGCCACCAGGTGAAACACAGCAGCCCCACCGCCTGCATCGCGGGCTGCAGCCACAGGTAGGTGCAGACGACGCTCTCGACCACCACGAGGTAGCCGAGAAACATCAGGGCCAGCACGGTGACCGGAGCCCAGAGGCTGACCAGGCGATCGTGCCAACGCCACTTGTTCAGCTTCTGCTGGTCTTCCTTCGAGAGCCTGCCGAGCACGGCCTGCGCCAGGGTCGGCAATGCGGGGGTCGCCTCCGCGGCCACGTCAGCCCTCCGATTTCAAGACGGCGAGGAAGGCCTCCTGGGGCAGTTCGACGCTGCCCACCGACTTCATGCGCTTCTTGCCCTCCTTCTGCTTCTCGAGGAGCTTGCGCTTGCGTGAGATGTCGCCGCCGTAGCACTTGGCGAGCACGTTCTTGCGCATGGCCGAGATGGTCTCGCGGCTGATGATGCGGCTGCCGATGGCGGCCTGAATGGCGACCTCGAACATCTGCTTGGGAATGACTTCCTTGAGCTTCTCGCAGACCTCGCGGCCGCGCTGATACGCGCGGTCCTTGTGCACGATGATCGAGAGCGCATCGACGATCTCGGCGTTGATCAGAATGTCGACGCGCACGAGATCAGCGGCGCGGTAGCCGCCCAATTCGTAGTCGAGTGATGCGTAGCCGCGGCTGACCGACTTCATCTTGTCGAAGAAGTCGAACACCACTTCGGCCAGCGGCATTTCATACGTCACTCGAACGCGGGTGCCGCTGGTGCCCAGATAGTCGATGCCCTTCTGCACCCCGCGGCGGTCCTGGCAGAGGCCCAAGATGGCGCCCAGGTGCTCGTTGGGCACGTGGATGTGGCAGACCAGGAAGGGCTCTTCGAGGTGCTCGATGTTCTGCACCGGCGGCATCTTGGACGGGTTGTCGATGGTGAACGCTTCGCCCCCGTTCGGGAACACCTTGTAGACCACCGAGGGCGCAGTGGAGATGAGGTTCAGGTTGTACTCGCGCTCGAGGCGCTCCTGGACGATCTCCATGTGCAGCAGGCCGAGGTAGCCGCAGCGAAAACCAAAACCGAGCGCGGTCGAGGTCTCGGGTTCCCAGGTGAAGGCCGAGTCGTTGAGGCGCAGCTTGGTGAGCGCGTCACGCAGGTTGTCGTAGTCGGCGGCTTCGATCGGGAAGATGCCCGAGAAGACCATCGGCTTGACCTCTTTGAACCCCGGGAACGGCGTGGTGGTCGGCCGCACCGCGTCGGTGATGGTGTCGCCGACCTTCGCGTCAGCGAGCTCTTTCACGTTGGCGACGAAGATGCCCACTTCGCCGGCCATCAGCGACTTCACGGCCTGGGTGTACGGCGCGATCACGCCCAGTTCCTGCACTTCGAATTCCTTCTGGTTCGACCAGAGGCGAATCTTCTGGCCGATCTTCACCACGCCCTCGACCACGCGGATCAGCATCACCACGCCGCGGTAGTTGTCGTACCAGCTGTCGAAGACGAGGCACTTGAGCGGCGCGGTCAGCTCTCCCGGAGGAGGCGGGATCTGGGTGACGATCGCCTCGAGCAGTTGGTCGATGTTCACGCCTTCCTTGGCGGACACCGGCACGGCCTTGTCGCCGTCGAGGCCGATGAGGTCGGTGATCTCTTCGCGGGTGCCCGGAATGTTCGCCGAAGGCAGGTCGATCTTGTTGATGACCGGGATGATCTCGAGGTTCGACTCGACGGCCATGTACACGTTGGCGAGCGTCTGGGCCTCGACGCCCTGGGTGGCATCGACCACCAGCAGCGCGCCTTCGCAGGCGGCCAGCGAGCGGCTCACCTCGTACGCGAAGTCGACGTGGCCGGGCGTGTCGATGAGGTTGAGGACGTACTCTTTGCCGTCCTTGGCCGTGTAGTTCATGCGCACGGTCTGGGCTTTGATCGTGATGCCACGCTCACGCTCCAGGTCCATGTTGTCGAGGAACTGGGCCTTCTCATCGCGCTTGTTGGTGGTGCCCGTCTTTTCGAGCAGTCGGTCGGCGAGTGTCGACTTCCCGTGATCGATGTGGGCGATGATCGAGAAGTTGCGGATGTGAGCGTTCTCAGACGGCATGAGCGAGGCGGGCCGTAGCATCCGCTCCCGGCGAAATCCATTCCTCACGGGGGAGCCATTAGGCACACTGCCGCGGTTTCCAAACTTGGGGGTCTCGCATGTTTCGCCGCTCGGTCGTCCTCGCTGTGTCGCTGGTCTCATCTTTTGCCTTCGCACAGGACGCCGGCGTGGCCGCGCCCACGGGCCCCGTCGAGCCGCCTCCCAGCGCCGATTTGATCAAGGCGTTCCTGGACTACCAGGACAACGGCAAGGACCGCGGCCCCGCCCTGCTCGACCTGATTCCCTGTGTGAAGGTCGACAGCACCAAGGGCAGCCCGACCCAGTACCAGTGCGTCGAGCCGGTGAGCGCCTCGGTGCCCAAGGGAACGACCGTGTTTGCCTGGCTGCAGTGGCTCTGCCCGAAAGATGGCAAGTACGAAGACGTCACCATTCAGTTCCTGCACGAAGGGGTGGTTCGCAAGACCGTGGACAACCCGGTCGCCGGCTTCGGCCGCACGCGCGGCTGGCGCGGCGAGAACTTCAACAAGGTCGGCAAGTGGACCATCAAGGTCCTGCGCGGCGAGAAAGAACTCGGTTCGGCCAACGTGAACGTGGTCGCGAACTAAGGCTGATCGCGGGCGGCCTGCCGCCTTCGCCACACGCCGATCGAGATGAGCAGCAGCGCCGCCACCAGCGCGGCGAAGGCCCAGAGCAACCGCTGCGGAGGCCGCAGCGAGGAAACCGGCTCGACCTTCATGGTGTCGAAGCTGTCGCCCAGCACAGGGGCCAGCGCTTCCCACCGGCCTGAGGGGGCGCTGCAGATCGCCACCACGTGCCGCGACTCCCCGGGCCAGGCGGCGACCAGAATGCGCCGCAGCTGGCTGCCCTGCCGCACCGAGCCCAACACCTCGATGCGGCCGTTCTTCACCTCGGCCCTCTCGAGTTGAAAAGGCTGGCCCAGCTCGTCACGCAGGTGCCGCACCACCGCGGTCGAGAGATCGTCGCGCGACGACGGCCCCATCCACAGCGGGGCGTCGACGATCGAGATGAGAATCGAGGTGGCGTCTTCGCCTTCGCCGTCGACCAGGGCCGCGCTCAGGTAGCGGGTCGCTCCCGGCGCCGTGGAGATGGTGCCCGCCTGGGTGCCGTGAAAGAGATCCATGCGCGCCATGCGAAAGCTGCTCGGCGGTTTCATCTGAAAACCGTCTTGCCGGAGCACGGGCCCCAAAGGGGCAGCGCTGAGCAGCAAGATGACCGCGGTCCACATCGTCCGGCGAGCCTAACCGACCGAGCAAACGCGGGGCTGATGTGCTTCAAAGAGGCCAGGGATGACGCCGGAAGAACGCACCTCGCTCGAGACGCAGGCAGAACGGCACTTGCGCCGCGGAGAGCTCGCCGAGGCGTACGCGGTGCTCGCGAAGTTGGCCGCCGCGTTCCCCGATGAGCCCGAGCTGACCCTGCGCGTGGAAGGGCTGGAGCAGAGCCTCGACCCGGTAGAGCAGCGCCGGGTGGCGATGATTCGC
>JAYVNA010000371.1:0-15277 GCA_043758715.1 Archangium sp. | reverse complement strand
AGCGAATCGAAGCTGCCCTCGGCACGACACCCTTGTAGCGGGCGGCGAATTGAACTTCGGGCCGCCGTGGTGGTACTGAGTCGCGGCGTGTCTTCGAGTTCAACACCAGCTGATGCCGTTTCCGGTGGGGTTGATCTCCGCTTCTACCTGCGCGTTCTCCTCCGCAGGAAGTGGCTGATTTTGCTGGTCTTCGCGACGGTGCTGGGGGCGGCCACGCTCTACACAACGCGCCAACCGCGAGTGTTCGCAGCCCAGATCAGCCTGATCATCGATTCGAAGGAGCCTCGCTTCCTCGATACGCAGATTCAGGACGTCAACAGCGACACTGGTTCCTACTACTGGGCGAACAAGGAATATCTCGAGACCCAGTACAAGATCATCCAGAGCCGGGCGGTCTCCCAGCGCGTCGTCGAGCGCCTCGGGCTCGCCGCCGACCCCGAATTTCTCGGGCTCACGAAGGTGACTGATTCCAAGCGCCGACAGGAAGCGATGGAGCGCGCAGATGCAGTCGCGCTCCTCCAGGCAAAGATCAAGGTCGAGCCGGTGAAGGAGTCACGCGTCTCGCTGATCAAGATCGAAGACAGCGACCCCAACCGCGCTGCCTTGCTCGCCAACGAAGTCGCGCAGGCCTACGCCGACGAGGTGATGTCTCAGAAGCTGAAGCTCACCGAGAACGCGTCGAAGTGGCTCGACGAGCGCCGCGACAGCCTCTCCGACGCCGCCCGTACCAGCGAGATGGCGCTCTACACGTTCCGGAAGCAGGCAGACATTCTCGCGATCGACGATCGCTCGAGCATGGTCTCTCAGAAACTGCAGGAAACGAACAAGGCCCTCACCGAAGCGCAACTGCGCATCGCGGGTCTCAAAGCGCGGGTGGCGGCGATTCGCAGCGTGCAGGCCAATCAAGGAGCTGAAGATCGGCTCTGGGCGGAAGCGCTGCCAGCGGCTCGCGAAAACCTCACCCTCGGGAAGCTGAAGGACCGCGTCTTCACGATGCGCAACGACGTGACCGACCTCCAGGCTCGCTATCTCGAGGACCACCCGAAGCTGTTGGAGGCGCGCGAGAAGCTCGCGGCGGCGGAGAAGGAGTTCGCACGCGAGCTCTCGAACATCGTCATTTCTTCAGAGGCTGAGTTGAAGGAGGCCACGGAGAAAGAGCGAAACCTCTCCGGCATGTTCGATGTGGCGAAGGCCGAGGCGTTCGATCTCGAGAAGAAAAGGCTCGAGTTGGACAAGTACCGCCAGGACACCGACAACGCCAAGCGCCAATACGACTCTGTGTACAAGCGGCTCAAAGACATCGAGCTGTCAGGGCTCCTGCGCACTTCGAATGTGCGTGTCCTCGATGCTGCGCGGCCGATCATGGCGCCCATTCGCCCGAACGTCCCCCAGGGTGTGCTCATGGGCCTGGTCGGAGGCTTGCTGATGGGTCTGGGCCTCGCACTCCTGCTGGAGTTCCTCGACTCGTCGATCTCGAGTCAGCAAGACATCGAAGAGCGCTTGGGACTTACGTTCCTCGGGTTCGTGCCAACGATTCCGGTAACGGCGGGCGTCTCGCCTGACCTCCACATCCACCGCGAACCCAAGTCCATCATCGCGGAGTGCATGCGCGGCATCCGGACGAACGTCTTGTTCATGTCCCCCGACAAGCCCTTCAAGAGGATGCTGGTCACCTCGAGCGGGCCGCAAGAAGGCAAGTCGACGACCACCATCAACCTCGGCATCGCGATGGCTCAGAGCGGCAATCGGGTGCTGATCGTCGACACCGACATGCGCCGCCCGCGTGTGCACAAGGCCTTCGGCGTTCCGAATGATGTCGGGGTTTCGTCGCTCATTCTGGGTGAAGGAAAAATCGACGACGCCATCAAGTCGACTGAGGTGCCCGGCCTCTTCGTGATGCCCTGCGGGCCCATTCCTCCCAACCCGGCCGAGCTCCTGCACACCAAGGCGTTCTCGGATCTTCTCGCGAAGCTCGGTGAGCGCTTTGATCGCATCATTCTCGACAGCCCGCCCGTGGGCGCCGTCGCCGATGCAGTCGTGCTTGCGACTCAAGTTGACGGTGTCGTGGTGGTGCTCAAGGCCGCGAAGACCAATCGCGATGTGGCGCTGCGCACCGTGCGTGCCCTGCGCGACGTGAAAGCGCCCCTCTACGGCGCGGTGCTCAACGACGTTGATCTCGAGCGCAGCAAATACGGCGACTACTACTACGGCTACGCGTATCGGTATTACGGCGAGGGCGACAAGAAGGGTGCCTGAGCCTTCGGCGCCAGCTTGTTGAAGACCTCAACATACCGCTCAACCACGGAAGCCACCGAGTAGCGCGTTACCGCATGTGCGCGGCCACGTTCGCCCATCGAGGCGAGGCCCTGCGGTGATGCGAGCAGACGCAACAGCGCTTCACCCCAGTCTTCGCCGGGCACCACCAACGCACCCGCACCACTTTCGCTGAAGATCTCAGGGTTGGCTCCCACCGCGCTCGCCAGCACGGGGACGCCGACGGCCATGTATTGGATCATCTTGAAGCCGCACTTGCCGCGAGTCAGCTCGGTGTTCTCCAGGGGCATCAGGCCGACGTCGAAGCTCTGCAGGGCCCGAAGCTCCCCCGCCTCGTTCCATCGCCATTGCTCCACCTTGGGGTGCCCGACATATTCGGGCACCACGGCATTGCTCACCAGCCGCAGCCGAGCTCGAGGCAACTGCTCAATCGCGGCGACGAGCGATGGGAGCGCAGTGCGCAGTGAGGGCAGGTTCGAGGCAGTGCCCATCCACCCAACGACGAGCTCGTCCGTGCTGCGCCGACCCAACGCCGGCACGTATTTCTCAGTGTCCACCACTGAGGGGATCAGGGTCGTCTTCTCTGGATGCCTGGCCACCTCGACCAGGTGCCGATTACCGGCGATCAACTGGTCGGCGACCGACGCGACCCGCTCGAAAGCGCGGCGGCGGCTGAGGTCGTCCGCGCCGCCCGGCCCCAGATAGATGGCATCGTCGAAGTCGAACACCATCGGGGTGCTTCGCATCGAGCGAAGCCACTCGGGCACGCCCGAGAGCGCGAGCGCGGTCTTGTGAAGGAAGAGCACGTCGGGGTTTCCATCGAGCAGCAGATGCCCAACGCGCGCGAGCCGGCCCTTGAGTTTGTAGAGCGGCGCCCAGCGGTGCTCGAAGACGTCGTTGTAGCGGCTGTCGTAGGCGAATCGGACTTCGCAGTGGATGCCGCGCGCCTCGAGGTGAGGGAAGAATTGCAGGCACCGGAAGCGGCTGCCCGGGCTCTCTGGCCCATCTGTGAAGAACAAGACCCGCATCGCCCGATCGCCCCGCGCAGCTCTTAACTCAAACGATTCGCATCAAGCCACGCTTGAAACATGAGGACGTCCCAGAGGTGGAATTCCCAGGGACGCTTGCCTGCGAGGTGCTCATTCCATCGTGTTCGGAGCACCTGGGCGTCAAACAGTCCCTGTTGCTTGAGCCGAGATTCGTCGAGCATCGCCTCGGCCCAGCTTCGCAACGGCCCTCGCAGCCAAGCACCGATTGGCACGCCGAACCCCATCTTGGGCCCCGAGATTGCGCTTCGCGGAACATAGCGATCGAGCAACTGCCTCAGGAGCCACTTGCCCTCGCTCCCTCGCACCTTCCACTTGAGGGGTACGCTCCACGCGAACTCGACCAGCCGGTGATCGAGCAACGGCTCTCGTGCTTCCAACGCGACAGCCATCGAAGCGCGATCCACCTTGGTAAGGATGTCGTCGGGCAGGTATCCCGTGAGGTCGCGCAGCATCAGCTCGTCGCTGACCTCGGCGTCCTCACCCAGGAGTGCCTCGGGGACTGAGCGCGCAGGCGGTGAATCCAGCATCAGGTGGTCGCGCTCGAGCCAGTGCGAAGACAGCTCCTGGTGGAGCTGCGCCGGGTTCTGAGCGTTCAGAGCCGCGGCCACCTTGTGCATTCGGATGCCAGCGATGCGGGTTTCTGGCAGGAGCGGCCGCCCGCGCGCGAAGAGCTCATCCCAGGCGTCTGGCGTCTTTCCGGTGATGAATTTCCCAAGTGCGCTTCGGACGGCCGCGGGAAGCCGCTTTTCAAGCGCCCACAGTCGAGGTGCCCAGACATGGCGGGTGTAGCCAGCGAAGAGCTCGTCGCCGCCATCGCCGGACAGCGCCACGGTCACGTCCCGTCGCGCCAGCCTCGACACCAACAGAGTGGGAATCTGCGACGAATCGGCGAAGGGCTCGTCGAATACCGTCGGCAGCGTGGGGATGAGGTCGAGCGCGTCCTTCGCCGTCACGGTGAACGCGGTGTGGTGGGTGTTGAGATGGCGGGCGACGGCGCGTGCGGCCGGCCCTTCGTCGTAGTCAGCGCGCTCGTTCTGAATCGAGAACGTGTGAACGGGGCGGCTGCTCTGCGCCTGCATCAGGGCCACGACGGTCGAACTGTCGATGCCCCCCGAGAGGAAGGCGCCGAGCGGGACGTCAGCCACCATTCGCAGGCGGACGGCGTCACGCAGCAGCCGATCGAGCTCATCGAGCGCCTCGGGAAGCGAGCCGTCGAAGGGCTGGGCGATGCCCTTGCGAGCTACCGCACCCGCGTCCCAGTAGCGTGTCATCAGGGGCGTGGCGTTCGCGGCAGAGAAGGTCGCGAAGGTGCCGGGCGCAAGGCGATGCGTGCCGCGAAAGATCGCCTGCTCCCCGACCACGCAGTTCGCGCGGAGGAAGCCCTGGAGTGCGTTGCGATCGATGGTGCGATCAAAGCCCGGGAACTGGTGGAGCGGCTTGAGCTCAGAAGCAAACGCGAGCCCGCCAGACGTTTGGGTCCAGTACAGCGGCTTGACCCCCAGACGATCGCGCACGAGGTGGAGCCGTCGCTCGACCGTGTCCCACAGCGCGAAGGCGAACATGCCGACGAATTGGGTGAGGGCCTGTTCGAGGCCCCAGGCCTCGATGGCGGCGAGCATTACCTCGGTGTCGGAGCCACCGCGCCACGCCGGCGCGTGGCCTTGGCGCGTCAGTTCCGCGCGCAATTCAGAGAAGTTGTAGACCTCGCCATTGAAGGTGATGACGAAGCGGCCCGAGGCGGACGGCATCGGCTGATGCCCGGCCGGCGAGAGGTCGATGATCGCGAGGCGACGGTGCGCCAGGTGAATGCCTGGCGCCGCGCTCCAGGTGCCCTCGCCGTCCGGCCCTCGGTGCCTGAGGGCCGAGTTCATCGACGCCAGGAGCGCCTCTGGGGTGGCGGGCGCACGGGGCGCCCAGAAGCCGGTGATGCCGCACATGTCGAGGAGTCCTACTTCAGCGGTTACGGGGGGCGCGGCCGAGAATTCGGTCGACCAACTTGGTTGCGATGGTGCGCCCGGTGCGTACGACGCCTTCCGTGCGGAGCCGGTCGACGACGGCCCGTGCGGTCGCTTTCGCCACCTTCGGATAGTCGGCTAGCGAAGTGTAGCGGTAGAGGGTGTTGTGCTCGGGCGCGACGTGTTCACGGCTCTCAGTGTAATAGTAGAGGGCCATCGAACGGCGATAGACGCCGCGCGGGGTCTTCAACGGCTTCGGGTGCCCGTGAAATGAGACTTCATTCGTCTCGAAGAGTACCGCCCGATTCAGCTTTGGTGCGACCCGCTCGAGACGGCGCTTTTGGTCCATGTCCCAGAGCTCGAGGTGGCCTTCCCAAGCGTCGTCCCACTCAGGGTTCAAATAGACCAGCAAGTTCATCCTCCGATGGAGCCGCTTTCGCGGGTGGAAATTGAAGTCCACGTGCACGTTCAGAAACCCGTCGGCTTCAATCTGGTGAAGCCCACCGCCGACGAGGTCCGCGTCACTCTGCAGGCCCCGTATTCCCGTGGCAATTTGGAGTTGGTCGAGAAACGGCCTGCTGTTCAATGCATCGAGCACGACCTTACAGGACGCGGGAATGCCCGACTCCATCGCCAGCTTTTCCCGTTGATGGGCGTAAGGAGTGCGCTTCCAGCTTGAGGCTGTGCTGCTCGGAAACTCAGTCAGCGCCGCCCGGATGATCGGCTCTGGAAGAAAGTCGTCAATCACCGCATAGGGGAACTTGCGCGGCAACCGCCACTGGCGTTGGAGTTCAGGCGCCAATGACGAGACGCGGGCTAGAATCTGGTCGGCTTCGGTGGCCATGTCGTACCAGTTGCGTCGCATAGCACGGCCATTCGAACGGCGACGTGCCAGTCGGGGACCCATAGGGTAGGAGGCGAACCGTGCGCATTGGCTTCTTCGTGCCCTACCTCGATCCGCGGCCTGCGGGAGTGGGGGTCTACATCGAGGAAGTGGCTCAGAGACTGTGCGCGAAGAACCCCGATCTCGTGGTCTACACGCCTCGATCCGAGGTCCTACCAAGTTGGCTCCGGCCGGAGCAGCTGCGAGTACTTCCTTCGGGGATTCCATCGCTCGGTGGCGCCGGTGGACAGCGGCGTATTCTGCGTCTGGGCTGGTTGGCCGCGTTGGCGCGTCGTGACGTGGTGCGCGACGGCATCGACGTTTTCTTTTCACCTGTGCCGGAGATCCCCATAGCGCTGCCGGTACCATCGGTGATGGTCATCCACGATCTGACGGTTCTCCGTTTTCCGGAGGCATACCAGCAGGCGACCGTACTTCAGACCCGCTACCTGCTCCCCCAGATGGCGAAGCGGGCGACGCGCATAGTGGCGGTGTCGGAGAACACCAAACGGGACCTGGTATCTGACTTCGGTCTTCTTCCTTCGCGCATCGACGTCGTCGGTGAGGGCTTCGACGCTGGAACGTTTTTCCCCCGCAGCGCTGAGATGGTGGCCGGCGTTCGATCGAAGTTCGGCCTGACCCGGCCTTTTCTCTTCTACGCAGGCACGCTTTCCCGGCACAAGAACCTCAAGATCGTGCTCCAGGCCCTGGCCGCATTGCGCGAGACGATCCCTGACCTCGAATTTGTGCTTGCGGGGCGCAAGGATGTTGGAGTCGGCACCGAGCTCGATGACGAAGCTAAGAGGCTCGGTGTGACCGAACGTTTCCGATCATTGGGCTACGTCACGCGAAGCGAACTCGCCGCACTGATGAGCGCGTGCGCCGCATTCGTGTACCCGAGTCGGTACGAGGGCTTCGGGCTCTCACCTCTCGAGGCGATGGCCTGCGGCGCGCCCGTCGTCGCTTCGCGGGTCGCGTCGCTCCCTGAAGTCGTCGGTGACGGCGGCGCCCTCGTTCCAGAAGGGCAGGACTGGGCGCCGGTGCTCGAACGGGTACTGAAGGCAGCCCGGGAAGACCAGTCAGCCCGAGCGGTGGCGCAGGCGCGTCGCTTCGATTGGGACACTGCGGTCGATCAACTCTACGGAGTGCTGAGGCGCGTTGCAGGAGGAAGAGCATGAGGCGCTCCGACAAGCGATGCAGGGTTTGTGACGTGCGGCTTTCTTCGGACGCGGTTCCCGAGCGTTGCGATCAGTGTGGCTTCGTCTTCCTCGGGGCGGGCTCATCGCGCTACGACTACGACGCCGAGTACGACGAGAACTCCGACTACAACTCTCTTTCTCCGGAGCAGGTGCTGGCTCACTACGAGGTCGCTCCGAACACCGGCTGGGCACTGACGCAGCTGCGCCGCCTGCGCGACACAGATGGCTTCGCTTCGCTCTTCGAGTTTGGCGCTTCGCAAGGAGCCTTTCTGGCGCTCGCGAAGAAGGACGGCTACCGCGTGCGCGGTGTCGAGCTCGCCTCGGCGTCCATCCGTTACGGGCACGAGAAGCTTGGCCTCACGCAGGAGCTGGAGCGCGGCTTGTGGCGCGCCCGCCGGCCCGACGAAGCGCCGGTAGATGCGGTGTGTGCTTTCGAAGTGCTCGAGCACAGCGAAGATCCGATCGAGTTCCTGCGCATGATGCGCTCGTGGGCGCGACCCGGCGGCGCGCTCTTCATCAGCGTTCCCAACGGGCGCCGGCTCTCGGTACGCCTCGGCCGCCGCGAGCCGCAGGATCTGCCTCCACACCACCTCATGTACTGGACCGCCCAGTCTCTCGAGACCGCGGTGGTGCGCGTGGGCTGCTCGCCCGTGGAAGTGACGACCAGCGCGCTGACCCACAGCGATCTGCTGCATCTGGGCGCTCCCCGGTTGGCGGCGCGTCGAGCGGTGGACGTGGGAGGTTTTCAGCCGGTGGGCTCGGTGAAGTCAAAGCGTGGGCTGCCCGGCGCGGTGAAGGCGATCTTCCCCGCACTCGTGGGCGCGGGCCGCCTGGTGGCGGGCGCGGTGAACAAAGTGCCCGAGTTGGGGCAACGTCTCATGATCAGGGCGAGGGTCTGATGGACACCGAGTCGAACACCGCGTCGAAACTCGCCACCCTGACCGTCATGCGCGGCGAGCTCGAACGGCTCCCCGGGTTGATCGAGAACCTCGCGTTCGCTTCCGAGAAGCACTTCGTGGAGACCGGGCCGATGTCTGCCGAGCTGAAGGCCTGGCCTGGGCTGGTGGTGCACCACCACCCGCTGCCACTCGGGGCGGCCTTCGACGCCGCGCGCAGTGAAGCGCTGCCTCACATCAAGGCGCCGTGGGTGCTGGTGGTCGACACCGACGAGCGGGTGCCCCCTTCGCTGGTCGAGCACCTGCTCGCGCGCCTTCCGGAGCTGGAGTCGAAAGGAGTGCAGGGGGTCTGGGTACCCCGCCGCAATCATGTGCTCAGCGCTCCGCTGCTCCACTCGAGCGCCTGGCCCGACTACCAGCTGCGGCTGTTTCGCACCGAGGCCGCGTCCTTCAGCAACCAGATCCACGCGTTCGTGCCCAAGCTCGAGCGGGAAGAGAAGTTGCCCGCCATCGACGCCCTGGCGATTCGCCATTTCAACTTCGAGACCACCACCGACTTCGTCACCAAGCTCAACGTCTACAGCGGCATCGAGGCGGAGCAGTCGAAGGAGACTGCCTCGCCGTCGGTGCTGCGCGCGCTCTACAAGGCCGGACGACAGGTGGCGGTGCGCTACGTGAAGATGAAGGGGTATCGCGATGGCGCGGAGGGTTTGCACTACGCATTGTTGCTCGGGGTCTACCAGTACCTGATCGAGACGAAGCGCTGGGAGCTCAAGCGCTGATCAGCGGTGCCGGTACGTCTCGCGCCCTCATCCTTGCAGCGCGGACCGTCATCAACGCGCGATGGGCCGGCGTGCCCAGCAGTCAAGGGCGTCACCCTGGCCCATGAGCTGTGCGGTGCGGAGGATGCCGCTCAGGGCCGCTGACTCGATCCGGCCGCGAAGTGTGCTGGGGCGCTCCATGTCGTTGTAGCCCCGTACCGTATCGAGCGCGACGACCTCAAACCCGCTTTGCTCAAGCCCGAATCGAAGGCTGCGAGGGGAGAACCCAATCACGTGAAACGGAGGGAAGGTCGGGCTCAGGTTCATGGCCCACGGCTTGCGCTGGCCCTTGAAATACAGATTTCCAGCGCGGGCCGTCAGGCCCCGCTCATTGGGCACGCCAATCGCCACGACGCCGCCCGGCCGCAGGGCCTTGAACACACGCGCCAGCACCTCACGTGGCTCGTAGAGGTGCTCCAGAATGTTCACCAGCAGGATGCAGTCGAATTGCTCATCAAGGAACTTTGCGTCGAGAGGCCCTGCGCACTCGACCTCGATGCCGCGTTTCGCGGCCGATTCCACGAAGGCGGGGGTGAAGTCGATGCCGCGGACTTCCCAGCCGTGCTCCTTCGCGCCCTGGAGATACAGGCCCAGACCACAACCCACCTCGAGCATTCTCCCCTCCGCGCCGAGGAGTGACTTAGCGGTGGCGGCATAGTGGTAGCCGCGTCGAAGGGTTGGCTCGTGCGAGAGATGGGCAAAGTAGCTGTCGACGCTCTCGGTCGAGTAGGGGTTGCCCATCGGCAGCAGAGTCGGCCGCGTGTAGAGAAGGGAGCAGCGACGACACATGACGACGTTGGTCTCGATGCCCACTTGTCTGCGATGCGCGGGTCCACCGCGCATGCCGATCAAGTCTGAGGCAGTCTCCCCGCACAGCGGGCAGGGACGGCTCTCGGCTTTCCACTCAATGTTGGGCGTCATCTCTATTCCTCTGCGGTTGCCAGCGCGAAAGTGAGGCGCTCGGGCCTCGAGCGCTAGTCACGGTGCCGCTCGCGAAGCACGCGTTGGTAGACATCGAGCGTACCGCGAGCGAAGGCGTTCCACGAAAACGGCTCGAGGTTTCTGCGTTCGTCGGAGCTGAGCCTCCCGCGTGCGAGTGCGCGTTGGATCGCTTCGGCAAGCAGCGTGGGGGCGGGCTCCGAGGCGAACTCGCCGTAAGAGGAGAAGTACTCGCGGCTGGTCGGTTGGGTGATGGTCACCGGCCGGGCACCGGAGGCCGCGGCTTCCAGCGAGACGAGGCCGATGGTCTCGTGGCGAGTCGCCAGCACGTGCACGTCAGCGTGGGCCATGGCCCAGCGCAGCACTGACCACGGGGCATCTTCCCAGAAGAGCTGTGGGCTCGGGCTCGCGGCCCGGATTTCTTGGGCGTACTCGCGTTCCATCGGGCTTCGGCGCCCGATGAACAGCACGGGCAGGCCCAGTGCCTTGGCCGCCTGCGCCACCTCGACTTGGTTTTTTCGCTTCTCAAACCGCCCGACCGAGATCACCCTCGGGGATCGTTCGAGCCACTGGCGTGCGCGCTCTTGCCATTCCGGAGGAAGGGACTCGAGCGGCGCCGGGTTGGGAACAAAAAGTCGCAGGTCGACGCCGCACCGCAGGATGTCGACGCGGCGTGCGCCGAACGCCATCGAGTTGTCGGCCTCTTCCTGGGAGTTGGCCATCACCGCGTCGGCCTCACGCAACATCCGGTGACGGCAATGAATCAGACTCGTTGGGACGCGACTGCGCAGGCGATCGGCCATCGGGCGCCACCAGCGGAGGGCTTCGTCCGCAAGCAGGAGGATGGGGGAAATCACCCGTGGGGCGCCTGCCGCAGCGACCCAGGCGTCCTCCAGCCCATAGAACGCTCCGAAGAAATGAAAGACGTCGGGCCGGGGTGAGCCAGGCTCGAGACGGCGCACCACGCGAACCCCGGAGGACTCAAGCGCCTCAGCGGTCGCGTCGAGCAACACCTCGAGGCCTCCGCGCACCATCACGGAGTTACCGATGTTGCCGATGAGGGCGGCGGTGATCACGAACTCACTCCGGCAGCTCTCATCAGGGTGGCGAGCCACGGCACGGGGGCGAGAGGTAGCGTGTGGCCGCGCTGCGAGAGCGCGAGCCGGCGCTGCACTCGGGCCCAACCCCGCGCGAGGAACGCGCCCCTGCCGCCGAGTACCGGGAGTTGCCCGTGGGTCTCGACTGCGACCACGGTGACCTCGGGCGGCAGCTTGAGAAGGAACTCCGCGGCGGCCAGATCGAGATGGGCGACGAGCACCACCTCACCGGCAGCTGGCCGCGGCGCGGCCCAGTCGACGAGCTTCACTCTCGGCCAGGCGGCGAGTGCGGAAAGCCAGGCGTCGGCCTCGAGCGGCCGGCGCATCAGCTCGATGCGCCACGCGTCCGGGAGCAGAAGGTGGATCGCCATGGCTCGGATCAGGCGCGAAGCTTCATTGCCCGGGCTTTGAGCTTCAAAAGTTGTTGAACCGCTGTTTTCGGTAGCCGTTCACGCAGACCGTGGACCCAGAAGTAGCTTGGCACCGCGCGCAGCGTCTCCCGGAGGAGCAGCGCACGTTGGGTCGGGAACTCCGCGAAGCCTTTTCGCAGACCGTCGAGGACCTTCTCGAACGCGCCCAGCGCTAGCGCGTTCCGCAATACGACGGCGGTATGGATTGCGAGGACGCGGTCGATTGCAAGGTCCGGTGGCGTCACCTCCCGGAGGACATCGATGCCGATCTCCGTGAACGAGAAGGTCTTCTTCAGTCGGTGGCCCGTGACGCTCGCGCTCCCAGAATGGACCCGTCGCTCGACGAGTTGCTCAGGGACGTGGGCGATGGTGCCCGCGCGAGCGAGCCTCAAGATCGATTGCCAATCTTCGGAAGGCAGTCGCTCGTCGTACGGATTTTGTGCTGCGAGGGCCGCCCGCCGAATCATCACGGTCATCGAGCGCACATCTGAGCGCAGGAGCAACAGGTCTCGAAGTGATTCACCCTGGGCGGGAGGCAGATCGGTTGAGGAATCGTAGAGGGAAGCCGCGCCGAATTGGTCCATGCAACTGTACTCGCTGTGCACCAGAACGACCCCGGGCAACGTGACCGCCAGTTGTTTCGAAACTCGGTCGGGCCGAGCGATGTCGTCAGCCGCAAGGATGCAGATCCACTCCCCACTGGCTGCGGACAGTGCGAGGTTCAGCGCCGCGGAGACCCCGCGATGCTGGCCTTGAATGGTCTTCATGGGAATCGGCGATCCCGCTTGGAGTCGTTGCAGGAGCTCCCAGGTGCGATCAGTGGAACCATCATCCACGACGATCAGTTCGATGGGGCGATAGTCCTGCTCGAAGACGCTCCGAACGGCCTGTTCGATGAACTGGCCGTAGTTGTACGTCGGCATGCAAACTGAAACTAGTGTAGGCGGCGTCATTGACGTTCGAGCCAGCAGAGGTCTTCTGCGCTCCTAGTGGAATGGATAGCGAGAGTCGAGTGCCAGCCGAGAGTCAGCAGTGAGCACATCGACTGGGCAGGAGGAGCCGAAAGGTGCGGCCATCCGAGAAACGGTGCTGCTGGCCGCCTCGGCGGCAGTCAGTTTCTTGCTTGGTCTTGCGCGCACCAAGATCCAAGCCCTCGCGTTTGGCCCCATTGGCATGGGAGCCATCGGGCTGCTTCAGTCTTCGATGTCGACGGCGACCTTGATAACCGGGATTGGGGCAGACGCGGTTGTGACGCGCGAGTTGGCTCGGTCTGGCCAAGAGGAAGCCGGTCGCATTCGCGATGCGGCCGTCTGGGGCATGCCGGTGGTAGCGGCGCTGGGGGCATTGGGATCGCTGGGCGTATTCTTCCTGCTAAGCGCGCGTTTGGGCTTTGCCTCAGTCACCCAAATGATGATCGTTGCGACTGGAGCAGTCCTGGGCGTGGTGAGCGCGAACCTTCGAGCTGTGCTCGCCGGCCTTCGCAAGATTCTCGATCTAGGACTGAGTTCGATCGTGGCCGCCACCGTCGCGACGATCTTCGTTGCGGTCCTGTTTCTGGTTCCGGCATCGCCGGCTATTTGGGCTCTTGTGGCGATCTCCCTGCCGCTTGCGCAGGTACTGGTATTCGCAGTTGCGCTCAACCGGCATCCCACTTTCGGAAATTCCCAGCCTTGGGGAACCTCCGTCCGGTTAGCACTTCAACTCGGCCGACAATCAAGCGTGCTGGCAGTTGCAGGTGTCTTGCCGGTGCTGTCTCAACTCTTGATGCGTACGGCCGCACACGATGCGCTGAGCGACTTCTCCTTCGGGTATTTCCAGTCCGCCATGGCGCTCGCTGCGATCTCGGTTAGCGTGCTCGCCAGTAGTGTCGGGCCCAGCGTCTTGCCGCGCCTTAGTGCGGCCGCAGCGGATCCACAGAAACTCTCTCGCGTCGTCGCCGAGCAGGTCGGGGTGTACCTCCTCTTGTATGCGCCGGTGGTGCTGGCCGTCGAAGCAATGCCTGAGTTGGTCATCAGGTTGGTTTATTCCGAGGCATTTCTGCCTGTCGCGGACCAACTGCGGTGGCAATTGGTTGGAGAGGTATTGCGTTTGCCGTGCTGGGTCATGGCGACCGCCTTGACGGCACGCGGCTTCTACCGTCAATACCTGCTCGTCGAAGGTGTTTCGCTGGTCGCATCGGTGCTGGCGGTCGGGGTCGCCGCCAACACCAAATCACTCTCCATCTTGGGTGTCGCACTCTCCGTTGCGGTGCTCATCCAGTTTCTGGTGCTTGTTGGCCTGCTCTGGAGAGGTGGCGTACGGCTACCCGTCTCTGTGCTTCTGCGGCTCGTCGGCTTAGCGGCCACCTGTGCACTCGCGGCCGAGTTCGCGACGTACTCGCTTGCTGGGCGGGGTGTCGTGCTCGTCCTTGCCATTACCCTCGGGGTCATCGGGGTGGCGAAGCTCCAAGGCGCGACCCGGACGTCTTCTTGACCTGCCGATTGAGTGGGCTCGCTCAGCGACAATCCTTGAGCGAATTCGATTTGTAGGGCTGAAATTCCGGGTTTCATTGAACCGCTACGAGCTTGCTGGAAGGGGGCGAATCCGTGCCCACGTTTCGAACTTCTCGATGATGCCTTTGCGAAACGGTTCCTCGACGAATCGCCACAACAACAGCGAAAGGAGCGTGTTGGCCACAAATGCTCCTCCGAGAATCACGACGCTGGGCAGCCATTCCCCTAGCGGGCTGCGCTTGTCGATTGACGCGAGAAGGAAGAGGAGCGGCATTTGCACCACATAGAACGCATAGCTGGCCTTTCCCAAGACACCCAGGAGACGACTGTGCAACAGCCCGCGCTCCGTTTGAGCAACCCCGACGACAACGAGGGCAATGAGAGGAACAACAATGGGATTGTGCTGAACATGTTCTGGCCAACGTTCCCCGTTCGCGACCAAGTAGCCTAGGCCAGCGAGGGCCGTCACCGCCCACCACCGACGCATCTGTTTCAATCTTCCCGATTGCTCGAATGATGCCGCAAGCATACCCGTTGCGAATTCTGGAAATCGCGACAATGGGAACGCATAGGCCAGTTCAAAACGCTGCCCACTGAGCAAAAGCAAAGTCGGGATGCACAACGCCAAGATGGACACGCCCAGCATGACCGCAACGCCTGTTGGCCCAAGTCGCGCTATCCCCCAGGCAACCAGCGGGAATGCTGCATAGAAGAACAGTTCTACGCTGATTGACCAGCCTCCGGTTCCAAACCACGCCATCGAAATGCTTGGAAACCACGCATTGATCCCGAGGAGGTTCGTAACACCGATTGCTCCAGCAACCTCCATCCCAGCGCCCCCAGCGCCGACACGCGCTGTTTGAAATAGCCATGGCAGGCAGAGCAGCATCCCTACGATATAGGTCGGTGCAATACGAGCGAATCGCTTGATTGCGTAGAGCGAGAGCTCACCGCGCGACGGGTTCTTGAAGGAGGGCGCGTACGTCCGCTCCAAGATGTAGCCCGACAGCACGAAGAACAGCGTGACTCCTAGCGCTCCTTGATTCACGACGCCTTCGAGCGGCCCGAGTCCCGGGAGAGGCCACCTGATATGCACGTGGAAGCTAAATACCCAGACAGCGGCGAGAAATCGAAGCGCCGTTAGCCCCTTGAGATCGCGCACATGTTTGGCCGCTTCCATTGGCTCGCCCATAGCGGACTTCAGAGGCTTCAAGCGCGGATTCCTTCCAGAAATGATGGCCCCTCAACTGACGCTGGTCGAC
>JAYVNA010000370.1:0-5163 GCA_043758715.1 Archangium sp. | reverse complement strand
ACGAGTGCTGGGACTCCGGGTTCCTCAGCCGCTTCCAGCAGACCTCGTACAGCCCCGCGCAGAACTACGGCGCCGCCTCGATCTGCGCCTTCGCGACGCCGGAGTACGCGTCGTTGTAAACACGCGCCATGCGGCCCGCGCTCCAGGTCATCGAAGGTGGCAAGTCGACGGGCCGGGCGTGGCTGCAGTCGTTGTACGTGAAGTACGGCAGCGCGGTGTACGGGCGCTGCCGCTTCATCTTGAGAGACCCGACCGCCGCGGAAGACGCCATGCAGGACGTCTTCGCCCGCGCGATGGTGAACGAGAACGGCTTCCGCGCCGAGGCCTCGCCGCTCACCTGGTTGATGAAGATTGCCACCCACCACTGCCTCAACGTTCTCCGCAGCGCGGGGGCGGCCTGGCACGATGAATATTCAGCGATGCAGGTGGTGCGCGGTGAGGCTCACGGGGGCGCCCCGGCGTTGGAGGCCCGAGACCTCGTGCGCAAGAGCCTCGCGAAGTTCGATCTCGAGACCCAGCAGGCGGTCATTCACTACTGGGTCGACGATCTGACGTTGGAAGAGGTGGCGGTGGCGCTGGAACGCTCGGTGCCCACCATCCGCAAGCGGCTGCGGGCCTTCGCGGACGAGACCGGGCAGACGTTCGCTGGAGAACTGTCATGAGCACGCTGGCGATGAAGCATGCAGGTGAGTTGACGCTGCGCCGGTTCCTCGCGGAGGAGCCACTGGACGCGGCGGTCGTCGCTCACATCACGGACTGCGCGGAGTGCAGCGCCCGACTGGCGAAGCTCGAGGAGGAGCAGAAGGCCTTCGAAGCCGAGGTGCCCTTCGATCGCTTCGCGGCGGGCGTGGAAAAGTCAGCCCGGCAGCAGCGTGCGGCGCCCCGCCAGAGTGCGTTCGTCACGGTGCTGGTCGCGTTGGCGGCGTGCTTTGTGGCCTTCTTCGCCGTGCAGCAGATCATCGAAGACAACGCGGGGCACAATCGGGTCAAGGGCGGCGCGGCGGTCGACCTCGTGATCGCGGGCTCGGCGGGGCAGCGCGAAGCGGCCGAGTTCGAGCAGCTCGCGA
Source organism: Archangium sp. (assembly GCA_043758715.1). Taxonomy (GTDB): domain Bacteria; phylum Myxococcota; class Myxococcia; order Myxococcales; family Myxococcaceae; genus Archangium_A. The sequence goes on along the minus strand of JAYVNA010000370.1, from coordinate 4,096 downwards.
GTGGCGAGCGCATACGCATCGGCGTGCGCGGGCACCGGTACGTGGTGGCGCTGTCGATTGACGACGCCGGCGAGGTGTCGACCATCTACGCCCAGAAGCTCGCGGGCGAAGCGCAGACCTGGCTGCCGGAGTCCTTCGAGTTCACCGGCCGCGGCCGCGAGCACCTGGTGGTGGTGCTGTCGGACGAAGAAATCGGGGCAGAAGCGGTCGCCGCCCAGCTCAAGGAACACTTCAAGAGGTCCGGCGGGGACGTCACAAAATTGGGCGCGCTCGAAGTGGGTGGACTTCAGGTACACCGAACGTTCGTGAAGCCGTGAACGAAATCAAGGTCACATCTGTCTGCCTCTCCCTGCTCGCGTCGGCCGCGTTCGCGCAAGAAGCCGGCCCCCTGCACCGCTTCGCGTTGTTCGTCGGCCAGAACGAAGGGGGCGAAGGCACCAAATCGCTCCTCTACGCGCGCGACGACGCCAAACGTCTGCATGAGGTCTTCGTGCGCCTCGGCGGCCTCAAGGCCGAAGACACGATGCTGCTGCTCGATGAATCGGCTGACGCGGTCACCACGGCGTTGACCGAGCTCGAGCGTCGCATTCGAGACGCCAAGTCGCGCGGCGAGCGCACCACCCTGCTCTTCTACTACTCCGGCCACGCGAAAGACGGCGCGCTGCGGCTGGGCTCCACCAAGCTGCCGCTCGAGTCACTCAAGGCGCGCCTCGCCACGGGGCCGGCTGACATGCGGGTGGCCTTTCTGGACGCTTGCCGTTCGGGCGCTGTGACGAGGACCAAGGGCGTGCGCCGTGCGCCGGCGTTCGAAGTAGAAACCGACGCGACGCGCCAGGCGAAGGGGCTGGTCATCCTCACCTCCTCCGCCTCCGACGAAGACTCGCAGGAGTCCGACATCATCGGCGCGAGCTACTTTTCGTATCACCTCGCCACCGGCCTGCTGGGCAGCGCCGACTCGCAAGGCGACGGCCGCGTCACGCTCTCCGAAGCCTATGCCTGGGCGTACGAGCGCACGGTCGCGAGCACCGCCGACAGCGCGGCCGGCCCTCAGCACCCCACCTTCAGCTTCGATCTCGAGGGCAACGGAGATCTGGTGCTCACCGACGTCATCGAGCGCCACGAGGGCCTGCGCATTCCGGCGGCCGCTCCGCAGGGGCCCTACTTCATCATCGACTCCCGGGGCGTGGTGGTGGCCGAAACCGTGAAGACCGAACCCGAGCGGATGATCGCGCTCGCGCCAGGGCAGTACACGATCAAGCGGCGGCTCGCTGATCGGTTGCGCATCGGCACCATCGACATCACCAGCGGGCAGGTCGCCACCCTCGACGAGTCGATGCTGCAGAACGCCAAGTTCACCGATGACCCGGTGAAAGGTACCGGCATCAGCTCGATCTATTCACGGCACTGGAGCCTGTCGGCGGCGGGTAATTTCCAGGCGGTCTTCGATCGTCCGACCGATGCCGGCGGCTACTTCCCTTCGGCGCCGTTGCTGGGCGTCGAGGCCACGATGCACAACACCTTTGGCCGCGGCTTCGCGCTCTCGATCGACGGCGGCTACGGGTGGACGACGGGCGTGGTGACCGGCCCCTTGTTCGACCCGGCCCCCTACAGCTACTCGCTGGTCACGTTTGGCGCGGCGCTCTTCTACGAGTGGTTTCAGGGCGACCGCTTCATTCCGTTCGCCGGCCTGCACTTGAGCTTCAACATCATGTCGCGCGAGTTCACCGACGCGTCGCTCGCGAAGCAGAGCTACTCGACCTTCACGCCGGGCATCGTGGCGGGGTTGAAAGTCAGGCTCTCGAAGAACATCTCGGTCATCGCGCGCGCCCGCGTGCACTACCTCCTCTACAACGTCGATGAGACGCGCAACCTGGGCAGCGCCGACTTCGGCGCGCTGCTCGACTACGAATTCAAGGACTGACCCATGCGCTCACTTCTCTTCAGTGTGTTGTTGCTGGCTGGTTGCGGTGGGAACTGGTCGAACAGCGATCTCGCGTTCGCGAATGCGCTGCCGCGGCGCGATGATCTGCGCTCGAAGCTGCCGTCGTCGACCACGCAGCCGCTGGAGGGTGTGGGCACCCGGCATGATGGGCTCGTCGTCGGAGATCCTTCAGGTGCGTGGGCGCAGACCCGAAAGGCGGCGACTGACTACAACGGCCTGCTCGATCTGATCCTCGGGGTGGTCGACCAGGTGCGCCTGGCGCCGCCTTCGAGCCGGACTGCGACGTCGCGTACGTGGGGCCCGTTCTCGGATTCGAACAACGTCGGGCGCGAGGTGCAGGTGGTGATCTCGCTCGTCGATGAGGCGAACTTCGAATGGAGCATCGAGTCGCGCGCCAGCAACGGCGACTTCATCAAGGTGCTCACCGGGAACTTCAAAGCGACTGATACGGCGCGCCGCGGCGTGGGCTCGTTCGTGGTGCACGTGAAGGATTTCCGCGACGTCATCAAGGTCGACGACACCCTGAAGCAGCTCGATCAGATCGACGTCGGCTACATCACTGATGCGTTTCCGCGCCGCGTGGAGATGCTCTTCACCGTGAAGCCCGGCAGCACGTTGGGAATTTCGTCGCTCGGCTACACCTCGCGCGCACAGGAAGATGGCTCGGGCGCGATGCGGTTCGTCTACGGGCTGCCGGGGCCTGAAGTGACCGAGCTCGAGATCAACTCAGCGTGGAAGCCCTCCGGCGAAGGCAAGGCGGTTGGCCTCGCCACCAGGGGCACCTACGCCGGCGCGACCGTGACCGAGTGCTGGGGCCGGAGTTTTACGGTGGTGCACTACGACGAGAGCTGGGCGGGCGGCGTGAACTCTGGGCCGATCACCGATTGTCCGGTGATTGAAGGGCTGTAAGCCCTCTCCCCGACCCTCTCCCCCGCGGGGAGAGTGAGACAGTTCTTGAAGTTACTTTTTGAGCGCGGCTTCGGTCGCTCGCAGCAGCGGGCCCGATGAGACCGGCTCACCGCTCGCGTTCACCATCCACGCATCGGGAGTGACCGCGCCGAACTTCGCCATGCGCTCGATCTCAGGCCCGATCTTCCCGGTCTTCTTCACCTGCTCCTCGATCTGAAACGCGATCAGGTGACCGAGCGGGTAATTGAAGAGGTACATCGGGTAGCTGATCATGTGCGAGTAGATGCCCAGCAGCGGCGTGTCTTTCCCGCCCAGCACTGGCGCGTAGTACTTGTTCCAGATCGTCTTGGAGATCTCGACCGTCGCGTCGCGCAGCTGCGCCGGAATTGCCTTCGGGTGATCGTACATCCAGTGCCAGACGCCGATGTCCACCAGCGCCACGCCTGCGATCTCCCACGTCATCCAGAAGTCGTTGAGCACGCGCAGCCGCTCTGACTCCGCATCGGGCTTGCCCAGGCCGAGCAGCTCGAGGTCCTTCGCCTGGAACACGAACGCGATCGCCTCGGTGAACGCGGTGTTCGGTACGCCCGCGAGCAATGTGTGGTCGATGTCGTAGAGCGAGAACACCTGCTCCACGTTGTGACCCAGCTCGTGGACCGCGATGTTGTAGCCCTTGTAGTCCATCCCATCCTTCTCCACCCGGGTGCGCAGATGCGGGAAGTCGCCGCGACGCGCCGCCTGCAACGCGTGACCGGCGCCGCGCGACGGGTCGACCAGGATCCGCTCCGAGAGGTACTTCGCGCGATCAGCGGGAAAGCCCAGCCCGGTGAGAATGCGCGGAATGTCTTTCGCGAAAGCCGGCGCGCTCGGGTACTTCGCGCGCACCTTGGCATCGAGCTCGGTCTCGAGAATCGAACCGCGCGGCAGGAAGCCGTTGAACCAGAGGTCGGTCGGCTCGAGCTTGCGGCCGGCCTTCTTCTCGATCTCCGCCGCGACCTGCGGCACCAGGGGGCTCGCCAGCACCGACTCGAGCAATTCCTTCACGCGGGCTTCGGGCATCTCGGCGCCGATCGAGAACGCGCGATCGATCGCCGTCGGGGCGGTGGGCGAGAACGGGTCGGCCTTCTTCTGCGAGGCCCAGTTCGCCTGCAGCTTCCGGTACCGCACGTCGGGCTCGGGCTTGGCGGAGGGGGCGAGCGCCTTCTTGGGAGCGTCGTCTTCGATCGTCCCCCCGGCGGCGGCCAC
>JAYVNA010000369.1:0-5167 GCA_043758715.1 Archangium sp. | reverse complement strand
TGTCGAAGCAGCCGGTGAAGCTGCCGAAGCGGCGCGTGGCCTGGGCCTTCGCCAGCTCGGGGTTCTCGTCGTCGAAGTCGAACTTCTTGGAGAGGCCCGACTTCTTGATGACGGTGTCCTTCTCGTCGTACTCGGGCACCATCTGCTCGAGCATGTGGCAGTCGATCTTCGCCATCTTCCACAGCTGAATCGACATGCCACCGCCGCCCGCGGCGGCTCCACCTGCGGCCCCACCTGCGCCGCCAGCCAGCCCCGCGAGGGCGCCCAGCCCACCTGCGCCGCCGGCCAGACCTGCGAGCGCGCCCAGTCCACCTGCGCCGCCCGCCGCACCGCCCAGCAGTGCCGCCAGGGGGCTCGCGCCGCCGGCCCCGCCGCCGCCCATGAGGGTCTGCAGCATGCCGCCCAGGTTCGGAATCTGAATCGCGTCGAGCTGCTTCTGAAAGCGCAGCATCAGCCGCGACATCGCGATGCCCGACTTGGCCAGGTAGTGCGCGCGCAGCTCGTCACGCTGGTTGGTGGCCAGCCGCAGCTCGACCACCGAGTTGTAGCGGACCTCGTTGGCGACCAACGCCAGCACCGCGATGCCCACGAGCACCAGCAGCATGGCGATGCCGCGTTCGCTGTTCCTCTTCGCGCGCCGGGTTCTCATTCGTACCTCGGGAACTCGGTGTTCAACATGATGCGCGTCTGGGTGGTGTACTTGACGTCTTTGCCGCTCTCGTCGACCGCGGTCAGGGTGATCTTCACCCGGGTGGGCAAGATGCTCTTGCGCTCGGCGCGCCGGGTGTCCCACTCGTCTTCCCACTGCTTGCGTTCGCTGTTCCAGTACTGGAACTCGATCTTCTTGGCGCCTTCGAAGAGCGAGTCTTCGTTGCCGCCGCGTTCCATGCTGCGTTCCTCGAGGCGCACGTTCTCGCGGCGCATCAGGTCCAGCCGGCCGCGCGCCTTGGGGTCGTTCGACGACTTGACGCTGTACTCGACCACCATCTGGTCCGATTCCTTCGCGTCGGAATACAGGCGCTGGTGCGAGAGCGTGGTGAAGACCAGCGAGTCGCGCTTGCCCACGAAGTTGCTCGGTCGATCGTAGGCGTCGCGGTAGCGCTTGGCGTCGTAGCGATCGCTCACGTAGGCGGCGCCGATCTCACGCACCATGCGGTTCATCGAGGTGCGCAGCATGCGGTAGTGCTCCGCCTGCCCCTCGATGATTTCCTTGTTCATGATCGTGGTGTTGAAGCTCACGCCGATCACCACGCCGATGAACGACGTGATCGCGATCGCGATGACCACCTCCATCAAGGTGAAGCCGCGTGTCCTCATTTGGTCAGCTTTCCGCCCGCGCCCAGGTTCATCTGACGCGGCACCAGCCCGAGGTTCGGGTTGCTCAGCTGGTTCTGCGCCCCCGACTGCAGGGGCGTGCCGTCATCGTCGACCATGCCGCCGTTGGGGCCGGGCTTGGGCGTGCCGTGGGGCGGGGTGCCATCGGGGCGCACCAGGCCGCCGTTCTGCGCGTTGGGAGCACCCGCTGCCGCTGCCGCGCCTCCGTTGCGATCGCTGCCGGGCCCGAGCGAGACCACGTGCGTCACCAGGTCGATGCTCTCGGTGATTTTCCCTTCTTTCCAGGTGACGGTGAGGTGCACCTCGCGCACCGACTTCTGCAGCTGATCGACCATCTGGGTGAACTGCTGCTGCGCCATGCCGGCCATCGGCCCCAGCATTCCCATCAGGCCACCGCCCTTTTGCCCGGGCACGCCACCACCCGCAGCTGCGGCCGCGGCACCCGCCGGCAGCCCACCGCTGGCGCCGCCGAACATCCCGCTGAGCATGCTGCCGGCGCCGTCCTTGGCGTCAGCGCCGTTGCCCAGCGGCAAATTGAACAGCGCCCCGAACAGCTGCTCGGGAGACAGGCCGTTGGTCTTGGGCACGATGATCTTCGCGCGCCACTTGAACCCGGGCCACCCCTCGGCGCTGAAGTCACCGGCGTCTTCGTCGTCATCGAGGCCGAGCGGCTCGTCGTAGAGCTTCTGCTCGAGGTCCGTCATCTTGGAGCGGGCCAGCAGCGTCGCGACGGTCAGCTTCTTCGCGTACACGTGCGAGTAGACGGCGCTCGCGTTGATGTCGAGCACGGCCACCAGTGACACGCCCAGAATGGCGAGCGCGACGACCACCTCGAGCAACGTGAACGCTCTGGTTCTCACGTGTTGGGTACCTGAAGATCTTCGTTGTGGATCTTCGTCTTTCCGGTGAGCGGCGAGATGGTGAGCGTCCAGGTGTTGTCGCCCTGGCGCACCCAGACCTGCGCGCGCTCGGTGTAGCCCTGCGGGAAGAAGTACAGGTACGCGACGCCCGTCTTCGCAGCCTGGTGCTGCTTGGCGGTCCACACCTCGATGCGAACGCCGGCGGGCAGGGTGCGCTCCACCACGTCTTCACTGGAGAACTCGGAGAACTTCGCCGCGTCTTCCACCCGCTGCTTTTCCTGTTCCTGCAGCTGCTGCAGGGTGGGGGCGCTGTCGGAATCGAGCCGGCGGAAGCGGCCGTCTTCGGCGACCTTGTCCTTGAGCGACTTCTGCGCGTCTTTGAGTTCTTCGTCGCGCTTCTGCGAGGCGGTCGCTCCGGCCTTCGCGCATTCGGCGCGCCAGGTGACCGGCGTCTCTTCCTCTTTGGGGCCGGGGAGGTTGAACACCAGCCGGCAGGTGCGGCCCGAGAGCGCGGCGGTGTCGTAGAGCGCACGAATGGTGCCGGCCAACTCGGTCGAGCTCTGCTTGGCCTTGGCGCCGGTGAGCGCGCCGACGCCCATCACCACCGCGGCGAACAGCACCACCACGATGGTGAGCGCGACCGTGATCTCGATGAGGGTCAATCCCCGGGGGCGTCGACCGTTCATCCCGAGCGAAGTCGAGGGACTCACAAAACCCTCCGCAACACTTCGATGACGAGCCACACGCCGGCGCTGGCGGTCAGGGCCAGGCCGATCGTGAGGGGCGAGAGCCCGGTCTGCTTGTCATCGTGGGAGGGCTTCATGGTGACGGTTACTGCTTCTTTCCCGAGTCCTTCGAGGAGATGTCTGCGTCGTTCTCGGTGCCGCCGGGCGCGCCGTCCTTGCCGTAAGACATGATCACCGGCTTGCCGCCCTCGTTCAGGTAGATGTACTCGTGCTCCCAGGGGTCGACGGGCATCTTCTCGAGGATCTGCGCGTCGACCACCGACTTCAGGCCGCCGCCGGTGTCCGGGTAGTTGCCCTTCTTGGCGTAGTAGGTCTTCAGGGCGTTGTTGATGTTCGCAATGTCGAGGCGCGCACGCTCGACCTTCGCCTGGTCGAGCTGCGGGATCACCGCGACGCCGACCGCCGCCATCAGCAGCGACAGAATGGTGATGACGACGATGATCTCGATGAGGGTCATGCCGCGTGCTGAGCGGCGGCGACGGGCGAGCTGTTGGGTCAGGGTCTTCATGATGACTTCCTTTCAGACGTACAAAACGAGTGCCGCGCAGACGAGCGTGGCCGCGAGCGTGAGCAGGGCGACGGTGACCCCCCGCTGAATCAACCGGTCAGTCTTCTGAACACTGGAAGCGTGCATCGGAGTCCTCACCGGACCATCGAGTTCATCTGCAGAATGGGCATCAAGATCGAGAAGGCGACGAACGCGATCACCGCGCCCATCAACACGATCATCATCGGCTCGAGCAGGGCGGTCAGCGCGCCGATGCGCACGTTGACGCTCGACTCGTAACTCTCGGCGACGTTGAAGAGCATGTCTTCGAGTTGGCCCGAGCGCTCTCCGATGCCGACCATGTGGTAGACGAGCGGCGGGAACTCGCCCGATTTCTTCAACGGCGCGGCGATGCTCTCACCTTCGCGAATCGCGTCGCGGGCCGTGTCGATCACCGCCGACATCGTGCTGTTCGTGATCACGTTCTTGACGATGTCGAGCGCGGTCAACAAGGGCACGCCCGACTTGAGCAGGGTGGCGAGCGTGCGGGTGAAGCGGGCGACCGAGAGGTGGCGCACCAGGGGCCCGAACACCGGCACCTTGAGCACGACCTTGTCCCAGACGGGCTTGCCGGTCTCCGACCCCGTCCACCGGTAGAAGCCGATCGCGCCGGCGATCATCGCGGGCACCACCACGAACCAATAGTTCTGCAGGAAGTTCGAGCTGGCGATCAGCAGCTTCGTCGTCCACGGCAGGTTGACCTTCATGTCGTCGAAGATCTTGGTGACCTTGGGCACCACCACCGTCATCAGCATGATCAGCACGCCGCCGCCGATCACCAACATGATCGCCGGGTAGATCATCGTGCCGACGATCTTCTGCTTGAGCCGCGCCTGGCCTTCGGTGAACTCGGCGAGGCGGAGAAGAACCGAATCGAGCGCGCCCGAGCTCTCACCGGCGCGAATCATGTTCACGAACAGCGGCCCGAAGATCTTCACGTGGGTGTTGAGCGCGTCGCCCAGCGAACTGCCTTCGTTCACCCGCTGCTTCACGTCGGAGAGGATGCGCTTGAGCTTTTCCTTCTCGACCTGATCGACCATCGCCGAGAGCGCTTCGACCAGCGAGACGCCGGCCTTGAGCAGGGTGGCGAGCTGGCGGGTCATCACGGCGATGTCGTCGGTGTTGACGCTGCCGCCGCCCAGCTTCGCGAAGCTGACCTCGGTGTTGGCCAACGAAGTCGCTTTGGACTTGGTGCCCGGCCTGACCGAGCCTTCCGACTGGCCCACCACGTCGGTCAGGAAAATGCCTTCCTTGCGCAGCACGGCGCGCAGCGTCTTCGGGCTCTCGGCTTCCTTGAGCCCTTCGACGTTCTTCCCGGCGGCGTTGAGCGCCCTGTATTCGAAGACAGGCATGGCGGTTTAGAGGTCCTCCTGGGTGACCGAGAGAATCTCCGCGATGGTGGTCTCGCCGCGCGCCACCTTGAGGGCGCCGTCGTCGAGCAGGGCCAGCATGCCCTTCTCCATCGCCTTCTTCTTGATGGTGCCGGAGTCCACGTTCTTCAAGACCAGCTGGCGAATGTCGTCGTCGAGCACCAGCAGCTCGTAGATGCCGGTGCGGCCGCGGTAGCCCACCTTGCTGCAGGTGGTGCAGCCGCGCGCGCTGGCCCGGTAGACCTTGCCGCCGCCAAACGCGCGGAAGCGGTCCATGCTCATGCCGAGCTTCGCGATCTCTTCTTCGCT
>JAYVNA010000368.1:0-5169 GCA_043758715.1 Archangium sp. | reverse complement strand
TCTTCGGCTACGGCGAGAAGGACCTCAACGAGATCAACGGCGCGCAGGAAAGCTACGCCGCGGCGCTGACCGATTTCCGTTCCCGGTCTGCCGTCGCAGGTGATGGCGGTGCGCTCACCGTGCTCACATTGATCATCTGCACCCGGGGCCGCCGCCTCGGCGTCGATCGCCTCGACACCCGCCAGCAGATCAACGAACTCCTCACTGATCGCACCCGGCTCGACGCCAGCGCGCTGCTCGGCGCGGAAGTGGTGTGGGCGCCCAGTTCGGGTGGTCTGACCGAGACCGCGGTCACGCAGCGTTTCCCTGAGATGCACGCAATCGCGATCTGAACTGAGCAGAGCCGCAGACCAGCTCGCAGGCCGATGCGAGCGCCGCGACCGCCCCGGGCGGGTCGAGCGGATCGAGCTTCGCTGAGACGCGGAGGAAGACCTCGTGCATCGCCGATTCGGCGAGCGCCTCGTCATGGAGCGCACGGCGACAGCGCGAGTAGATGAGCGGGCCAAAGGTTCGAAGGAGGGCGGCGAGTTCGGGCACAGGAGGTGATTGACGCCAAACCCGTTTTCCATGTGCAAACCATCGGACCGCCCTGACGCATCAAGGGCTTGGGACGACGTATTGTGGGTGCGCAGCCTGCCTTGATTGAGGTCAAATGCCGCCCATGCGTACCTGGCCGGTCCTCCTGACACTCTTCGCGACCGCGGCGTTCGCGGCTCCCAAAGAGAACACCGTCGTGCTCAGCGGCCCTGCGCCGCTCACCAAGTGGGTCAGCAAGGAGCTCTCGAAACGCTACACCTCGAAGATCGCCTCGCGTCCCGTGCCTTCGATGCCCACCGCGAAGGAAGTGCGAGACGTCACTGCTCCTGCGGGTGCGGTCGCGTTGATCATCTGCCAGGTGACCGGGCCGTCGATCACGCTGCAGGTGCTCAACGGCGCTGACGGCACCCCGCTCGACACGATCTCGCTCAAGGCGGCGGTGAAGAAGCTGCCCAAGGTGATGCCCAGGCCGCAGCTCGCCGCGCTGCTCTTCGCGGTGGGCAGTGGCAAGGCGCCCGGCAAAGAGGCCGCGCCGCCGCCCGACCCGGTCGCCGATTCGAAGCCCCCGCCCGCTGACGCCCCGCCGCCCACGAAGACCGAGCCGAAGAAGGAAGTCGCCTCGAAGCCTTCGAAGAGGGACGAGCCGACTCCGGTGAAGGCGAAAGAGACGCCGCCCGCCGAAGTTCGAGGCAATCAAACGGCCTCTGAAATCAGGGTGGCCACCTGGCCTGCGCTCCGGGCTTCGGTCGGGGTGGGCGGCTTCAACCGCAGCTTCACCTGGGCCGGCAACCCGAGCCCGTCACTCGCCACGGCCAGCCAGCCGTTCTCGGGCGACATTGCGGTCGACGCGAACTGGTTTCCGGGGGCCCACTTCACCCAGACCTTCCCCGCGCACCTGGGCCTCTTCATCTCGGGCAACTTCGGGGTGGGCATGGTTTCGCGGGTGCAGGACTCGCGGTTCGCGCACTCGGCCAATCGGCTGCGTTTCGGCGCGCTGGTGCGGTTGCCCCTGGCCGAGCGCTTCAGCCTGCTGGTGCACGCGGGCTACTCGCGGCAGGAACTGACCACCTCGCAAATCGCCGTCAACGATGGCAGCGCGCGGCCCAACATTCCCGACGTGCTCTTCAACGGCTTCCGCGGCGGGCTGGGGCTGCGCCTGCGCATCGTGGGCTCACTTGAGCTCGATGCCCTCAGCGGGTTTCAGCTGGTGGTGGGCAAAGGCGAGCTGGGCAGCGATCGCTACTTCCCCAAGGCCAACGCCTTCGCGGTCGATGTCGGCGGCGGGCTCTCAGTGGAGCTGGTCGAGCACGTGCGCCTGCGCGCCGGGGTGGAATGGCAGCGGTACTTCGTCACCCTCAATCCGGCCGACACCTCGACCTTCTTCGCGAAGACCGCCGCGGATCAATACATCACCGCGACGGCGAGCCTTCAGTGGGTGATGTGAGCTAGCGCGCGCTCACCAGCGTGCGCCGAATGGTCGCGCTGGTCTGGGCGGTCGACTCCCGTTCCCGCCGCAACGCCACCAGGGTCTCTTCGAGCGCGAGCAGCTTCTCGCCGAGCTTTCGCGCCGCGTCTACCAGGCCCGCTTTCCCCACCGCGTTCAAGTTGTCGCGGGTGCGAGCCATGTCGCCTTCGATCTCGCGGACCCGCGCGTCGAGCAGCGCCACCTTCTCCTGGGCCTGTTCCGCCCGGCCGATTTCGGCCTTGAGTGAAGTGAGCAACGCCTTCGCCTCATCGGGCATGGGCCGGCTCAACAACGCCGTCAGCCGCGCGGAGGTGAGCTGAGCCGCGGCGATCCGCTCGACCACGGCGCCCTCTTCCACCAACTCGACGGTCTCCGAAGCCTTGGGGGCGACCAGAATGCGCCCGAAACGCGGCTGGCCCGGTGAGCGCGCGTCTTCTTCGCCGCCCGAGATCACCCGGTACTTTTCCTCGGTGAGCTGCACCAACACCGCGCGCGGCACGTCGGTGCGCGAAGTGAAGTCGACCCGATGCACCAGGCGGTCGACGCGCGTGAGCTCGAGCAGGCGACTGCCCTCGGCGCCCACCACCCTCACCTTGCGCGGGCTGCCTTCTTCGCGCGACGAGCTGCGGCTGACCTCGAGATCGAGATCCTCTCCGTGCTTGAGCACCCGAACCTCGCCGGGCTTGACGCGATCGATTTGCGTCTCGCCCGTGTACGCCCCATCGGCGAACACCGAGAGCGTGCCGCCCTCGAGGGTGAGCGGCGTGGTGTTCTCGAGCCGCACCGCGGTGAACACCCGCCCTTCCCCATCGAGCAAGGTCACCCGCTCGGCCCTGGTGGCGCCGTCGATGATCGGCAGCAGCGCACTCTTGCGCGCGCCCAGGACCACCGGCTCCCTCACGGAATACAAAAAGAGATCGCCCGCCTCGCTCACCGCCGCGGGCTCGAGAGGCGTCGGCCCGTCTTCCAGAATCGTCGAGCTCAAGCCCGAGCTGACACTCACGCCCCGAGTCACCGTGCCGGCGGAGCCCGCGCCCACCGCGCCCATGCCAGCCCCGCCGCCGCCGTAGCCCGTGCCGGTAAGGCTGACGCCGGACCACTCGCCTTCGCCGCGCAGGTGCTCGCGGGCTTCCCGCGTGGCCAGTTGGGGGGCGGTGTCGAGCCCGTCTTGCGGAGACATCAGCTCACGCCGGCCATATCGCGGCCCCGCGAGGGGAAAGAGAAACGAGGTGGGGTGGCCCGACGCGAGCGTCACCTTCACGTTCGACCAGGCCTCGTCGCTGTCGTTGTGCACCAGCGCGAAGCCCTGCAGCCGCGGCTTCTTGCCCATCACCAGCCGGTAGGTGGTGCGCCAGACGGGCGCTTCGGTGGTGTAGCCGACCGCCACCAGCCCTCCGCCCGAGGAGCCGCGCACCACCAGGCGCTCCCGCTCCGGTTGCAGCGCGGTGGCCCCGACGGCCCGGCTCCAGGCCAGCTGCACCTGGCTACCCACCGGGCGCACCGCCTCGATCAAACGCAGCGGCACCTTGGCCAGCCCCGCCTCGCCGAACACCAGCAAGGTGGGTTCGGGCACCGGCTTGCCTTCCTTGTCGAGCTGGGAGAGCGCCTCTTCGGAGACCTCGATCACCCGGCCCTTCACCACCGCCCCCACCTGCCGATGAATCTCCACCTCGACTCCGGTGAGGCTGCGGCAGAGGTTCGACAACGACGCTTGCTGGCCGCGTTCAGGCAACCCAGCCATCGCGCGCGCCGCTTCGGCCGAGAGCGGGGGCGCGAACTCCACCGACGCCACGCCCTGCGCCGAGACCACCACCAGCGACTTGAGCGCGTCGTCGAGCTGCCCGGGCTCGAGCGGAATTTCAGCCACGGAGCCCGGCGATACCGGCCCCCGGCGCTCGAAATACCCGACCCCATTTTCGTACAACACCAGGCTGGTGAGGGGGAGCCGCGACTGGGGCGGCGCGGCGGCGATCACGAGCAGCAGAAAGGCGTGCATGCGGTGCCGGACACCGATCTGCATCAAGGGGTTTCACTTCACTTGCGCTAATACGTGCGCAGCACTAATAAGACTCCATCACCCGAGGAGAAGAACTCATGCAACTCGAATCCCTGAAGATGTTCGTCGACGTGGTTGAGACCGGGTCGTTTTCCCGAGCCGCGCAGCTCAACCACGTCACCCAGTCTGCGGTGAGCCAGCAGATTCGCGCCCTGGAGAACCGCTACGAGCAGCGCCTGTTGTCGCGCAGCGCGCGCCAGGTCACGCCGACACCTGCGGGCGAACGGCTGTTCCGCGGGTGCAAGGAGATCCTCGCGCGCTTCTCGGAGGTCGAAGGGGAGATCAGGGAACAAGCCACCGAGGTCTCGGGCACTTGCAACGTCTCGTGCATCTACTCGGTCGGTCTGCACGAGCTGCACACGATTCAAAAAGAGCTGCTGCGCACGCACCCGAAGGTGAACGTTCGCCTCAATTATCGGCGCAGCGATCAAGTGTACGACGACGTGATTCTGGGCGCCGCGGACCTGGGCCTGGTCGCCTACCCCCAGCCGCGCGCGGGGGTTGATCTGGTGCCGTTCCGCGAAGACAAGATGGCGCTCATTCTTCCTCCCGGGCACCCGCTGGCGGGAAAAGGAAAGGTGGCCATGACCGCGGTCACGGGGCTGCCGTTCATCGCGTTCGATCGCGAAGCGCCGTCGCGCAAGGGCATCGACAAGCTGTTCCGCGACAAGGGGCTCGAGCTCAACCCCACCATGGAAATGGACAACGTCGAGACCATCAAGCGCGCGGTCGAGCTGGGCCTGGGCGTCTCGATTCTTCCCATTCCCACGGTGGAGCGGGAGGTGGCGGGCGGCACCCTGGTGACCAAGCTCTTCAACGAGCCCGGCTTCACCCGGCCCATCGGCATCCTGGTGCGCAAGGGCAAGTACCTCTCGCGCGCGTCGCAGGCGGTGCTCGACTCGTTCAAGACCTCGCTCAGCGAGGAGTAAGTCTCAGTCGGGATCGTTCGGCTCGACTTCCCTCGGGGGGCGCTGCTCATCGAGCATGCGTTTGAGGAGTTCGAGCAGGTGTTTGTCGGCTTCACCCCCAGCCGTGCGCACGCCCGGCTGGCACTCACACGACATTCGCCCCGTGAGCGAGTCGCGCGCGTAGGCGCAGACCCCGGGGCACT
>JAYVNA010000367.1:0-5172 GCA_043758715.1 Archangium sp. | reverse complement strand
TCGGCGATGAGTACGAGTACGCGGTGGTCGGCAACCCGAGCCGCGACTACCTGTGGATTCTCAGTCGCACGCCCACGATGGATGAAGCGAAGTACGAGGCGATTCTCGAGAAGCTGAAGACCGAGCAGCAGTACCCGCTCGAGCGGCTGCAACGCACACTGCAGCCGAAGTGAGTCGTCAGTGATTCCTCTTCGCCTTTACCTTTTTCTTGGGGGGCGGCGGAGGCGGTTCTTCCTTCACCGGCTCGGGCGCGGGCGGCTCAGGTGGCGGGGCGATCGCCGGCAACTGCACGTCGCGATCGAGCCCACCGAGGGCGGCCACTTCTTTCGCGTCAGGACCTGCCGCGGGCAGGGCCTCGGTGATGCCCATCAGCCGCGTCACCTCGTCGGGCTTTAATTGAAAGTCGGCTGCGTCGCGGGCCGAGAGGTACTTGGTCTTGGTGAAGAACCACTGCGGCTTCTGCGCGCGCGGTGCCTTCACCGGAGGGGGCAGGGGAGACCAGCCGGTGTAGCCATCGCCTGATCGCCATTCCACGAAGGCGGTGCCGAGCGTCTGATCAGGCCACCACAACCAGCCGAGATCATCGGCGATGAACCAGCGGCCGTAATGAAAGACGAAGGGCGCGGCCTTCCACTCGCTGGCGAAGTTCCAACCGTCGGCGCCGTGCACCCAGCCGCCACCGGTCACGTAGGGAATGAACTCGGGGCCGACGAACTGGGCGTTGGGGTGCCAGACGCGGCCGTACGGCGCCACGATGATCCATTCGCCCTGGCGCGCGAGCTCGGTCTTGAAGTCGATGTCCTTGACCACCACGACCACCGGCGGCGGAGCGCAGGCGACGAGGAGCAACACCACGACTGCGCCCGCTTTGCTCATGGAAACAGCTTACTTGCTCGGGGGCGGCGTCTTGCCTTTCGCGACCACGTCGAGCTCGGGAATGTCGGTGACGAGCAGGTCCTCGAAGGGCACGTCGAGCTTCGCCTTGGTCGCCATCACCGCGGCGGTGCCCGCGAGCCCCGACGAGACCACGCCGCCCATTCCGCCGTAACAACCGCCGCCGCGCTTCCACATCACGTAGCGCCCCTGAAACCGGTTGGCCTTCGCGGGCTCGGTCTTCTCGACGCCGGGGATGCCGCCGTGAATCGGCTCGGCGAGCTTGAAGACGAGATCGTCGGTGAGGCTCTCTTTCGTGTAGCGCAGGTGCAGCCGCGTCACCGTCGCAGCAGCCGCGAACTTCGCCACCTGCTCATCGGTCTTCACGCCGGGAAGCACGTCAGCCCCCAGATAGCGCGCGAGCGGATCGTCCATCGGGTGCGGAGGCGGGCAGGGGTCGCAGGTGACGCCGTAGATGCCTGATTCCACCATCACCTCGGGCGGAGGCAGCGCGCCCTGCCAGGCGAACTCGGTGATCGCCGCGCCAGGGTTTTTGACGAACGTGCGCGCCACCAGGTCTGCATAGAAGGCCCCGAACATCGGCTGCACCGAGGTCTTCACGTCGAGGTTGGTGGGAATGGTGACGTTCGGGCGATTGGCAAGTTCGTACCGGCCCTTCGCGATGATGTGAACGATGAGGTCTTGCGAGCCCGAGCTGTTGACCAGCCCCAGGCGAACCGGCAGCTCGAACTTTTCACTGTCGTAATGAAAGCGCAGCGGCGAGAGCACGGCCTGCCCCGCCACGAACTTCACCTTCTTCACGTTCACCTTCGCGACGAAGAACTTCCAGTTGTTCTGGACGTAGGGCTTGAGCAGCGGCGCAGCACCTTCGGGGATCTTGTACTTGTTCTCCTTGAGCCAGATCTCGAGGCCGAGCGCGTCTTTGGCGCTCAAGATGACGATGTCGTATTCGCCGACCGAGAAGGTGGCCTCAACCTTCACGCCGAGATCGCGCGGCATCGACGACTTCTCTTCCATCTTGTCGCGCGACGGCGCCATCGCTGACCTTGACCGGCAGGGCTCGGTGTCCGTGTACATCTCGACCAGGCGGGGCGAGGCGAGCGCGTCGATGCGTTCGAACGCGCCCTTGGGCAGCGTCTTCACGTTCTCCTTCTGCAGCACCACCGGCACGGGAATCACCAGCGCGAAGTCTTCGGGCGGGCCGCGGTAGTTGTTCTGCATGCCGAGTACCGTGCGGGTGCCGTCGCGCATCAGCGTCACCATGGTGGCGTCGTTGAAGAGGTTGCCTCCAGCGCTCGAGACGTAGAAGCCGCAGAACGCGCGCGCGGGTGAGGCGCCGAGCAGCACGCACAACGAGAAGGCAGTGAGGGCAGCACGCATCGAGGGGTTCTCCAAGAATGTTCGGGGTTGCGACGCTTCACGGGGCGGCGCTGTTCCAGCCTACTTGAGATAGGACGGTGCGGTGGGTTCCAAGCCTCCATCCAAGTCGGCTCCTTCGGCATTTCTGATCACGCTGCTGATCGCAGCGGTCCTTGGCTTGCTGCGCCTCAAGTGCGGCGGGCCTTCCGATGCTGAGCTCGCCATTCAAGCGGCGCAGCAGCGGAACGAGGCGATGGGGAAGAGCCAGCTCTTGCCGCCGCCGACCAAGCCGTGACCGAGCCGCTGCAGCAGGCTTCGGCAGCCCTCGACCAGGGT
Source organism: Archangium sp. (assembly GCA_043758715.1). Lineage (GTDB taxonomy): Bacteria > Myxococcota > Myxococcia > Myxococcales > Myxococcaceae > Archangium_A. Next base: position 2,583 of record JAYVNA010000367.1, on the reverse strand, counting down.
GACACCGCGGCGGCCCGGGTGGCGTTGCTCGAAGCCTGGCGTGCGAAGCGCAGTCCCGCGGTCGCGGAGTTGGTGACGCTGCTTGATGCCCGCCAGCCTGATGCGCTCAAGGCACAGCTCGATCAGGTGCTGACGCCCCGGGTGAACACCACGCTCGAGCGGTTTCTTGTCGTGAGCGGGGTCGATGATCCGCGCGTGTCTGCCTTTGCGCTCGCCGCGCTCGAGCGATTGCCCTTCACCACCCCCGGTGCGCAGCCGTTGCTCGAGGCCTTCGTGCGGGTGGTGCTCGAGCGAAGAGACGTGCGGTTGTTGCCGCGGGCAAAAGCCATTCGCGAGGCCTTGCGCACGCGTCTGACTCGCGCGCCGGTGCGGGATGCGTTGCTCGCGGAGTTGGATCACGCGGTGAGCTTGCTGAAGGCGATGAAACTCCGCAGTCCCGACGCGCTCGAGGCCTCGCTGGCTGTGCGGCTCGCGCCGTTGGCTGCGCCGTCACAGAGCGAAGAGGCGTTGCTGGCCGCGGTCTACGCCCAACCTCGCGATGATGGACCTCGGCTCGTCTATGCCGATTGGTTGCTCGAGCGCGGCGAGCCCCGCGGTGAGTTCATCACCTTGCAGTTCAAGCAGAGAGAGAGAGCGTTGTCGGAGGCTGAGCGCCGCCGGGAGCAGGCGCTGCTCAAGAAGCACGGCAAGCAGTGGCTGGGGGCGCTCGCACCGGTGTTGTCTTTCGGCAAGGGCTACGCGCGCACCACCTTCCAGCGCGGCTTCATCTCGACGGCCGACATCATTCTGTCCGTTGGCAAGAAGCTCGAGCCGCTCTGGCGCGCGGAAGAATGGAAGACGGTCGAGCGCCTCGAGGGGAATTGGCCGTTGGAATTGCTCGAGCGCGCCCCGATGCGGGCGCTGCGGGAGATCGATCGCACGCTCACCACCGAGACGCTGCTCGCGCTGAAAAAGGGAAAGTGTGAGCTCGACGCCGAGACCCTGGAGCTCGCGGAAGACGTGATGGATTGGGGGCTGGTGCGCGCGGTGTTTCCGAAGCTGCGCTCAGTGGCGGTGTGGTGCCGCGCGACGCCCACGCTCGAGGTGTTGATGCGCTACTCGAAGCTGCGCTTGCATCGGATCGAGCTGCGGCGTGCGTGGAATGCGCCCCGCGGCGCCGAGATCGAGCAGGAGTTCCAGGCGCTGCTCGACGCGCTCGAGAACACCCGCCTCGAGTTTCAGGAAGTGGCGCTGATGCCGGTCTGGAGCGACGACCGGGCCCGCCCTGCGCTGATCGAGTTGCACGCGACCGAAAGCGGTTTTTCGCTGCCGGGCTGAGCAGTGAAGGCGTTCCTCAGCGGCCGTTCAGCTCCTTCTCTTTCGCCTTGAGCGCCTCGGGCGTGGCCTTCGCCTTGTTGAGCTCCTCGACGTAGATGAGCTCAGCGGCCGCCGCGGATTCGGCAGGGCTGCGCTGTGCGTAATTGCCACCTCGCCCCATGTCGCCGTCCTTCGACGCGGCTCCGCTGTTCGCGAACGCCGCAGCGCTCATCGGCTTGCCACTGCTCGAATCGACCTCGGTTTGCGGCTTGTTCGGCGACAACGAAGACATCAGCACGAAGCCCTTCTTCCCGCCGACCACCACCTCGTGGAAGGACTTGTCCTTCTCGCTGGGGCCGTTCCAGACGACCTCGGTGCCGGGCTGGAGCTTCATCAAGCTCTGCGAGTTCGCCTTTGGCTCCTTCAGCAACGCCGTGTCTTTCGAGCGGATGTAGAGCGTGCCGCCCTTCGCGATGGCCAGGGCGCCGGTGGAAACGCACAGCGTCAGCAGCAGCAGGGTTCGCATCTGAGCTTTCTAGCAGAGCGCTGTGATACTCGCGGGCCGATGAGGCACCTCCTTCTTCCCACGATGTTGTTGTTGGCCGCGTGTGGTCCCGACGTCACCGCCTGGAAAGGCACCTGGGCCGGCAGCGGTGACGTGAACACGGGGCGTCAGCCGCTTCCTTTCACCGGCACGCTCACCATCAGCGACGGCGCGCGCTTCGCGATGACGTCCGACGCGCAAGGCACGCCCGCGATCGCCTTCAGTGCCACGCTCACCGCCGCCACTATCGACGGAACCACCGCCAGCTTCACCGGCCCCACGCAGCTGACACTGACCGCGAGCCCGGCCGACGGGTGCACCCGGCAGGTGACGCTCGATGACGGTTCCGCCACCCGCACCGGCGACGCGCTTTCAGGCACCGCGCGCGGAAAAGTGAAGACCGACTGCACCGGCGGCAGCAGCACCGTGGAGAACTTCCTCATCAACATCGTCGCGAACAGGCGCTGACTTCTGGCGTAACTCGGCCATGCTGCGTGCTTCATGCGCACGCTCTTCGTGGCCGGTTCGGTCGTTCTCACCGCGGTGCTGCTGGGCCTCTCGTATCTGCAGCCGATGTGGGGCTGGAGCTTTGTTCTCGTCGGCCCCGTGTTGGTGCGCGGCTATCAAGACCTGCTGCAGACGCGGCAGGCGGTGCGCCGCAACTTTCCCATCTTGGGAAACTTCCGGTACCTGTTCGAGCTGATCCGCCCGGAGATCAATCAGTACTTCGTCGAGTCGAACAC
>JAYVNA010000366.1:0-5175 GCA_043758715.1 Archangium sp. | reverse complement strand
CGGCCACGTTGATGCCGGGTGAAGACACCAGCGCGAGCCCGAGCGGCCGGCTCACCCCCGAGCGCCGCACCTCTTCCTCCAGGCGGCTGAACAACTCTTCCGCACCCGCCATGCGAGCCCGCGACGGCGGCATCGGGGGCACCATGGTGAAGAGCAGCCGGGCGTCGCCCACCCGAAGCTCGTCGCCCGAGCGCAGCAAGCTCTGCGCGCTGGCGGGCACGTCGTTGACGAGCACCTCGGCGCCCCCGCGCAACGGCTCGACCACCACGCCTTCATCCCGGGGGAGCAGGGACACGTGACGCTCCGCGAGGCCGGCGTCGGTGATCTCGATGCCGCTGCCCTTCGCGTGCCCCACCACCGCGGTGCGGCCCCCGTGAAGCTCGACGGACCAGGTGCGCCCGGGCGTGCCGATCACCACCGTCCATCGGTTCATGTTCGGGCGCTCATTTCTTGAACAGATCCGCCTTGAGCACCACCGAGCCGCCCGCCGGCACCTTCACCGAGACCTTCCGGGTGACGCCCAGCTGATCGTTCTTGAGCACGAACGTCGCCGTGCCCGCGGGCACTTCGATCGCCGGCAGCGGCGTGGTGCCGAGGTTCTTCCCTCCGAACGACACCTGCGCCCAGGGGTTGACCCGCACCGTCACCCGGCCCGTCTTGGCAACGCGCTTCACGGGCGGCCGCCTCACCACGGGCGGGCGCACCTGCACACCCGCATCGACGGCGTCCTCGTCTTCGGGCGCGTCGAACTCTACCTCGGAGGGCACCACGATTTCCGCCTGGGTGTCGACAGGCAGCGCCTGCACTTCGATCACCTGCGGCGCGCGGGGCCAGAGCGCCAGGAGCAGCACGAAGCCCACCAGCAACGCCGTGCTGCTGCCGATCAGCACCGGCCAGATGAGCGAGCGCGGTGAGTCGTCTTGCGGAAGCGGGTCGCGGGTCCGCACCGGCTGCAGCGAAGCCAACGAGAGCGGCTGGGTGCCGACCGGCTTGCGCGCGTGCAGCACCCCGGTGGTACCCAGCAGCCCTTCATCGATCGTCACCCCGGCGTTGGCGTCGATCGCGGCATTGCCGAACAGCGCGGCGAGGAAGCCCACGATGTCACCGGGCACCACGGTCTGCGCGCTGGTCATCAGCCACGACTCGAGCGCCTCGCTCATCGCGGCGGCGGTGCTGAAGCGGCCGTCGGCTTCCGAAGCGAGCGCCCGGGAGAGAATGTCGTTGAGCCCCTTGGGCAGGCTGGGCTCAGCGGCGTAGGGCGGCCGCGCGGCCTGGGCTTCTTCGAGCGTCTTCGGAGTGCCCGGCAGCTTCTCCAGCGTCAGCGCCTCGAACAGCACCACGCCCATCGCGAAGACGTCGGCCCGGCGATCCACCTCTGCGCCCGCGCGCGTGAGTTCCGGCGCCACGTAGGAGAGCTTGCCCTTGGGCTGGCCCACCCGGGTCACCGCCCCGCTCATCGCCTTGGCGATGCCGAAGTCGACCAGCTTCACCACCCCTGAGAAGGCGACGAGCAGGTTTTCCGGGCTGACGTCGCGGTGAAGAATGCCCAGCGCCTTCCCGCGGGAATCGGTCAGCTCGTGCGCGAAGTGCAGCCCCTGCAACGCCATCGAGGCGAGCCGGGCCGCGATGCGCGGAGGCACCTTGAGCCCCTGCTGCTTCGCCGCCACCATCACGTCGCGCAGCGAGCGGCCGTGCACGTACTCCATCGAGATGAACCAGGTGTTGCCCTCGTTCTCGAGGCCGAACACCTGCGCGATGTGTGGGTGCTGCAGCTGGGCCGCCAGCCGCGCCTCGTTCAAGAACAGATCGATGAAGTTCTGATCGCTCGCGAGGTGCCTCAAGATCCGTTTGATCACCACGGTCTTGGTGAAGCCGGCCGGGCCTTCCTGGCGCGCGAGGAAGACCTCTCCCATGCCGCCGGTGGCGAGCAGCTTGAGAAGGCGGTAGCGGCCGAGGCTCTCCGACACGAGGGCCGAACCCTACACGAGCGGGCGCAGGCGACGCGCGGCCTCGAGCACGGTGACGCGCTCGCGATCCGCTCCCAGCCACGCAAACAGCTTGCCCAGCCGTTCGACCTTCACCCGGGCGCTGATCTGCAGATCGCGTTGCTGGCGCACCAGCTCCGGCGGAATGCCGTCGCTCTCGTCGAGCACGTCGATCGCATGCAGCTCGAAATTGAAGAGCGCGTCGCGCCGCAGCGAACGGAAGGCCGCCTCGACCAGCAGCCAGGGCGCCGAGGTGGCGAAGGTGCCGATGAAAGGCAGCCCGGTGATCGGTGCGACCGCCATCGGCAGCTCGATGAGCCCCGCGGTGCCCCGCGAATAGGGCGAGGTCAGCGACGGCCGGTACGGCGTGCGCGGCGCGAACAGCACGCGGGGTGAGTCGAGAATGGCGCGCGACGGACGGCCCAGCAGCGACAGCGCGCCCATCACCGCGCCCTTGGCCAGGTAATACGGGGCCGCCGGAAAAGTCGAAGAGTCGTACTCGTAGCCGCGCGCCGCCGCCGCCGCGAGCAGCGCGGGAGAGAGCGTGTAGCCGGGGGCGCGAAACCCTTTCGGCATCACGCCAATGGTCCCCAGCGCTTCTTCGCAACGAATCAGATCGGCTTCGATTTCCGCCTGCGGCAACCGCGAGATCCCGTAGTCGTGGGAGTAGCTGTGGCTCGCCAACTCGACGCCCGCGGCGTGCGCGGTCTTGAGCGCTGCGGCCATGCCGTCGAGCGCCACGTCTGCGCCGATCACGAAGAACGTCGCCGGGGCGCGGTGCTGGGCGAACAGTTCCAGCAGCCGGGGAATGGCTTTGGTCGCGACCACGCCGCGCGCGCGTTCGTCGAGCAGGCTGTCAGGCAGCCCCTGAATGCGGCAGTAGTGCGGGAGCGAATCGAGGTCGACGGAGAGGGCAGACAGGCGCATGGCCGGTCACTCGCCGCGAACGCGAATCACGTACACCAGCCGGGCCACGTTCTTGAGCACGTTGGGCACGCGCTTGAAGAGGTGAATGGAAGGCTGGCGCTTCTCTTCGAGCTGAATGGGGATCTCGCGAACGTCGAGGTTCTCGCGCCAGGCGCGCACCACGAATTCCGACGCGAAGACGTCCATGTCGACCACGCAGCGGGCGATCACCGGCATCAGCCGCTCGCGGCGGAAGGCCTTGAGCCCGTGGGTGTCGGTGCCCTTGAAGCCCAGGGTGAACCGCAACAGGCCGTTGTGCACCCGGGTGGCCACCCGCCGAATGAGGGGGCGGCGATCGCTGGCGCCCTTGGCGGCCTTGGACCCGATGATGAGGTCGGCTTCACCCCGGAGCAGGGGGGGGACCACGTGATCGTAGAAAACGAGGTCGCACAGGTCGATCTCGTCGCAGACGACGATCTCCCCGCGCGCCAGCTCGATGCCCTTCTTCAGGGCGACGCCGTAGTTGGGCGTTTCCGAGTGAAACCACTTGAACCGTGGGTTCGCTTTGGTCATCCGCTCGAGAATTTCCTGCGTACGATCGCGGGAACCGTTCTCGGCGAAGATGATCTCGTAGTTCCAGCCACGGGCATCGAGGCCAGCAGAAAGCTCCGTCGCCGCCTGCTCGACGATGGCTTCCTCGTTGTACACGGGGATGACGATTGACAGCTGCGGAGAAGCAGACATGCGCCCGCGGCAGCTAACACGGACAATCGCCAGCGTCATGTTCGTCTAGTAGCCTGCCGCACCTCGTCGGTTCCTTTTCTAGGAGACGCATGAAGGTCTCGTGTCAGTCCTGCAACTCAGTCCTCAACATCGACGACAAGAAAATCCCGCCTGGCGGCGCGCGCATCAAATGCCCGACCTGCCAGAACGTGTTCCCGGTGAAGCCGCCGGCACCGGTCTCCTCGTCGCCCGCCGGGCTGGTTCCGCTCCCGGGAATCAGTGCCGCCCCCAGCCAGCGACAGGAATGGGAAGACGAGGCGACCCGGGTGTCGACCCTCCCTCTGCCGGCCGCCGCCATACCCGGCGCGACCACCGTCTCGGCGCCGCCCACCAACGTGCGCCAGCCGGCGATTCGCAGCTCGTCCTCGGGCGTGGTGGCGCTGCCCGGCATCAGCGCCGCGCAGCCGCAGCGGCAGAGTTGGGAAGACGAAGCGACGCGCATCGGTGACGTGCCGCTGCCCGGCCCGGCTGCCGCGCCCCGCTCAATCGACCTCGACTTCAGCGTCTCTTCACCCGACCCCGCGGTGCATTCCGCCGCCACGGCCGTCGCCCCCGCGTACGTGCCCGCGAAATCCGCGCCACGCTCGGCGGCGATTCCGCTGCCCGGCGCCGCAGCCCAGGAAGGCGCGACCAGAGTGGCACCGGCCTACGTTCCGCCGCCTCCTCCTCCTCGCGCTTCCGCCGGCGGTGCGATTCCGCTGCCGGGCGCGAGCCGCCCGCCTCCGCCCGATCCGTTCGAGAGCGACATTCCGCTCGACGACGGCTTCTCCACGGCCTCGATTCCGCTCCCCAATTTCGCGCCGAAGTCGGTCCCAGCGGCTCAGAGCTTCTCGATTCCGTTGCCCGGCGCGGCCGCAAAGGCCGCTCCTCCCCCACCCCCTCCCCCGGCGATGCCGAAGGCCAGGCCGTCGGCCGGCGCCAGCATTCCGCTCCCCGGTGCAGCCGCGCCGAGCGGGTACAACGATGGACTGACGCACGGGGCTGGCATTCCGCTCCCGGGCGCCGCGGGCATTCCGCTCGACGATGGTTTTGCCACGCACGGCGCGGGCATTCCTCTGCCCGGCGGCCGCGCCCCTCAAAGCGACGATGACGGCTCTGTGCCGTTGCCCGGTGCGGGTGGTTACGACGACGGCTCCGTGCCGTTGCCCGGGGCGGGTGGTTACGACGACGGCTCGGTGCCGCTGCCTGGGGCGGGTGGTTACGACGACGGCTCCGTCCCGCTGCCCGGTGCGGGTGGTTACGACGACGGCTCGGTGCCGCTGCCCGGGAGTGGAACCTTCGATCTCGGCGAGGTCCCCCTGCCTGAGAGCGGCAGCTTCGACGACGTTCCGCTGCCCAGCGGCGATCAGCCCAAGCCGGAATACGGCGGTGGGTTCGACTTCTCCGAGGCGCCTCCTGAAGATCCGGCGCCCGCCGCGGCTCCCGGTGGTTTCGACTTCGACGCCCCGCCGCCGCCTCCTGCGCCCGGTGGGTTCGACTTCGATCACGCGCCCGCGCCCCC
>JAYVNA010000365.1:0-15317 GCA_043758715.1 Archangium sp. | reverse complement strand
CGGTGCGCTCCACCAGGTCTTGCGTGGCCGATTCGAGGAAGCCGCGCTCGACCTCGACCCTCAGGTCGACCGGCTTGCCATCGAGGTCGGTGGTGGCGAACGGCACGTGCACCGGCGCGAGCACCTTCTCGCTGAGCGAGATCTTCGCGACCTCAGCCGCGTCACGCACCCGCTCGATGGTCATGCGCGACTTGAGCAGCTGCGCCTTGGGACCCTCGTCCATCGTGCCGATCAGGGCGTCGGCGAGCCGGGCATCGAAGTCCATGCCGCCGAGGAAGTTGTCACCGCCGGTGCTGACGGCCTCGAGATCGTCGCCGGTGATCTCGACCACCGACGCGTCGAAGGTGCCGCCGCCGAGATCGTAGACGAGCACGCGCTTGCGGGCGAGGCCGCGCCCGAACCCGAACGCGAGGGCGACCGCCGAGGGCTCGTTCAAGATGCTGACGACCTCGAGCCCCGCCAGCTGTCCGGAGGCGAGCACCGCCGCGCGCTGATGATCGGTGTACCAGGCGGGCACGCACAGCACCGCGCGGGTCAGCTCACGGCCGAGGAAGTCCTGGGCGGCGTTCTTGAGTTCCCGAAGCAGGTGAGAGGCGAACTCGGCGATGGGGAAGACGCGCCCCGCAAGCTCGATGCCCACGTCACCTTCCGGGTCGGCGGCGAACGTGTAGGGCGAGACCTTGGCGAGCTCGCGCACCTTCTTCGAGGCGGCCCGGCGGCCCATCAGCCGCTTGAAGCCCACCACGGCCTGCTCGGGGTGATCGACCCGGTGCTTGCGCGCGGCGCTGCCAATCAGCAGCCGGTCCTTGGCCACGTCGAAGGCGACCAGGGCGGGCAGCGCGAAGGCGCCTCGTTCCGAAGCGATGGGCACCAGCCGGGGCACGCCGTCGAGCACCACGGCCGCCCGGCAGGTGGTGGTGCCGAGATCGATGCCCAGCACCACGTCGTCCCCGAAAGCGACCGGCCCCTTCTTCGGCGGCGCCATCACCGGAACGGGCGTGGCGCGAGAAGGCATGGGGGGCGGCGGCTGCGAGCTGTTGCTGGTGGGCGGCTCGGGGTTCTTGATGCCCTCCCGGCGCTCCAGAATGAGATCGATGAGGCCCTTGGTGCGGGTGTCGATGCGGGTGAAACGAACGAGCATGCCCGACTTGCCGGGCAGCAGATCGTCGGCCACCAACTTCTGCACCACGCCCTCGCCGCGCATCAGGCGCACGCCGTCTTGCAGCACCAGCTCGAACGAGAGCGGAGTGCCTTCGGGCTTGCCATGTTTGGTGGCGATGAAGATGCCGCCGCGGGTGACGTGAACTCCGTAGCGGTCGACGAACTCGTCTTCGGTCGCGAACGGCAGACGGATCCGCAAGGGGATCTTTCTGGGTTCGTTCGACGACTCAGACGTCATTGGAGAGGGAGTTCTACTCTGCTCTCGGCAGTCGTCAGAATGATCTTCAGCCCCTTTCTGATCATTTCGTCAGGGGCCTCGAAATAGAGGATGAGCTGGCGGTGCTCCCCCTCGTTGAACTGGGCCAGGAGCTCGGAGCCGTGCGCAGCCCGTTGGGCATCGCGAGCCACCCGAATGGTGTGCTCGTCGATCGACAGGGTGGTGCCGCTGAGGTCGAGATCGAGCTGCTTCTTCGAGGTGGCGTCCAGGGTCACCTTGAGGAACCTGTCGGTGGTCGAAAGCGACACCTTGCCGCTGCCGACCGTCTGCGATTGCTGAACTTCGATGAGGCTCAACGAGACGGGCCCCAGGTCCGCGGCCACGCCCTGGGGAATGCCCAGGTTCTCGGGCTTGGAGGGCCGGGTGACGATCTCCGCGAGGGGATCAGGTTCGACCACCGGCGCACGGGTCTTCGCCAGCCTGGCCTGCTCGGCTTGCATCTTCTGCAGCAGCCGGTCGTTGGGATCAAACTCGGGTTCCTTCTTCGGGCAGCCGCACAACAGCAGCAGCCCGAAGAGAAGCGGTCTCACTTTCTGGTCGCGCCGCCCTGACCAGTTCTCCGCTCCGCTGAGAGCCTGGCTGGTACAGCGTTCCGCTGCACCGGCGCCGCTCCTCACGCGCTCTTCACCATCGCGAGGAGCTTCTCGAACGCCTGGGGAATCTTCGAGGGGTCGGTGCCGCCGGCCTGCGCCATCTCGGGCTTGCCACCGCCCTTGCCGCCGACCTCGGCCGCCATCACGCGCACCGCATCGCCTGCCTTGATGCCGCGAGCGATCAGGTCTTTCGTGACGCCCACCAGGAGCAGCGCCTTGCCATCACTGGTCTCGCCACCGAACGCGACCACGAAGCCCGTCTTGTCCTTGTGGTTGTCCCACAGCTGCTTGAAGACGCCGGCGTCCGCCGGGTCGATGCGCTGCGTGAGCACCTTGATGCCGTTGATCTCTTCGATGGTCTCGCTGGCCTTCGCTGCGCCGCTGCTGGCCTTGAGCTGCGCTTCTTCCAACTTGCGCTCGAGTTCTTTGACCCGCTTCTGGGCCGACTCGATGCGCTTGGGCAGATCGGCAGGCGACGCCTTGAACAGCTCGGCCGCCTGGCTGAGCAGCTTTTCCTGCTCGCGGGCGTGGGTGATCGCCGCCGCTCCGGTGAGGGCCACGATGCGCCGCACGCCGCTGGCGACCGATGATTCCTTCTCGATCTTGAAGAAGCCGATGTCGCCCGAGCGCTTGACGTGCGTGCCGCCGCACAGCTCGGTCGACTGGGGGTGCACCGAGACCACGCGCACGTGCTCGCCGTACTTTTCCCCGAAGAGCGCCACCGCGCCCGCTGCCTTGGCCGCGGCGATGGGCATCACCTTGGTCTCGGACTCGCGGTTGTCGCGCACCATGCCGTTGACGAGATCTTCGACGCGATCCATCTGCTCGGTCGTCATCGGTTGCATCACCGAGAAGTCGAAGCGCAGCGACTCGGGGTACACCACCGAGCCCTTCTGGTTGACGTTTTCGCCCAGCACCACCTTGAGCGCCTTGTGCAGCAGGTGGGTGGCGGAGTGGTTCGCGCGGATGCGGTTGCGGCGTTCGGAGTCGACCGTGAGCGAGAGCGCGTCACCGACCGAGACCCCGCCCACGCTCACCTTCGCCTTGTGCACCACCAGCGAGCCCACGGGCTTTTGGGTGTCGACGATCGTGAGCCGGGTGGCGCCGGCCTGCATTGATCCGGTGTCGCCGACCTGGCCGCCTGACTCGCCGTAGAACGGGGTCTGATCGAGCACGAGCTCGACCTCTTCACCGGCCTTGGCGCTGTGCACCTGCTGGCCGTTCTTCACCAGCGCGAGCACCTTGCCGTCCCCCGCGTCAGTCTCGTAGCCGAGGAACTTCGTCTCGGGCAGCGAGCCTGCGAGCTTCATGTAGATGTCGGCGATGCCCTTCTCCGAGCCGAGATCGCCTGCCGACCCGCGCACCTTCTCTGCTTCCTTCAGGGCCTTGAAGCCGGCCTCGTCGGTGGTGAACCCCTCTTCGCGCGCGATGATCTCGGTGAGGTCGGACGGGAAGCCGTAGGTCTGGTGCAGATCCCACACGATCTCGCCGCTCAACTGCTTTTGGTTCGTCTTGCGCAACTTCTCGAATTCCTGCGCGAGCAGCCCCTGCCCACGCTTGAGCGTGCGGCGGAACGACTCTTCTTCGTGTTTGGCCACCTCGAGCAGGAAGCCTCGCTTCTCATGCAGCTCGGGGTAGGCGGCCTTCATGGTCTCGATCACCGACTCGACGCATTTGTCGAAGAACGGCTGCTCGAGATCGAGGTGCTGATCACCGTGGCGAATCGCGCGGCGCATGATTCGCCGCAGCACGTAGCCCCGGCCCTCGTTGGAGGGCTGCACGCCGTCCGCCACGAGGAACGCGGTGGCGCGCGCGTGATCGGCGATCACCCGCATCGCTCCGTCGTTCACGTTGTCCCACTTCGCGCCGTATTTCTGACCCGAGAGGCGCTCGATGGTGGCGAAGAGCGGGGTGAAGAGATCGGTGTCGTAGTTCGACTTCTTGCCCTGCACGTAGGCGGTCACGCGCTCGAGGCCCGCGCCGGTGTCGATCGACGGCTTGGGGAGCGGCAGCAGCTGCCCGTCGGCCTTGCGCTCGAACTGCATGAACACGAGATTCCAGATCTCGAGCCAGGCATCAGATTCGCCCGGCTTATGCTCCTCATCGACCGGACCCTCGGGCAGATAGACGTAGATCTCCGAGCAGGGCCCACACGCGCCGGTGTCGCCCATCGACCAGAAGTTGTCGGCCTTGCCCAGGCGATGAATGCGGTGCTTGGGCACCCCGGCCTTCGCCCACATCTCAGCGGCCTCGTCGTCGGCGGGAATTCCGTCTTCGCCCTTGAACACCGTCACTGACAGCCGCTCGACCGGAATCTTGATGACGTCGGTCACGAACTCCCACGCCCAGCGCACGGCGTCGGCCTTGAAGTAGTCGCCGAAGCTGAAGTTCCCGAGCATCTCGAAGAACGTGTGGTGGCGGGCGGTGAAGCCCACGTTGTCGAGATCGTTGTGCTTGCCGCCGGCGCGCACACATTTCTGCGTACTGGTCGCGCGCACGTAGTCGCGCTTCTCGCGGCCGGTGAAGACGTCCTTGAACTGCACCATGCCGGCGTTGGTGAAGAGCAGGGTCGGATCGTTGGCGGGCACCAGACTTGAAGAACCCACACGTCGGTGCTGCTGCTTTTCAAAGAAGGAGAGAAACGCTTCGCGGATCTCTGGAGCGCTCATGTGGGATGGCATGCGCACGGGTTATTCTACGAACTCCTCGATTTCAACGGCACACCTCCCTGTAGAGTGCGAGTCGCGTGCGGCCGGTCGCTTTGTTGCTTTGTGTGTTGTCGGCCGTGGCCTTCGGCGAAGAAGACGCGCGCGTCACCTTCCTCGTCAAGCAGCTCGCCGGAGCGAAGGACCCTCGCGTTCGGACCCAGACGGTTCTCCTGCTCGGCCAGACGGGCAGTGAGTCGGCGGTCGCTCCGGTGTGCGGCGTACTCAAAGATGGTGAATCGGTCGTTCGTTCAGCCGCGGCGTCGGCGCTCGGGGAGCTGCGCTCTGAAGCGGCGCTCACGTGCCTGAGGGGCGCGATGGGTGAGAGTGACCCCGGCGTGCGCGCGGCGATGACCAAGGCCCTCGCGCAGGGGGCGATCACCGCCGGCGGTCTCTACCTTCAGGTCGAGCCGATTCAGAACAAGAGCGACGTGGGAAGCGACATTCTCGCGTTGGCCGACCAGGTGATGAGGGAAAAGCTCTCGACCCTGGGGGCCCACATCGCCCCGCAGAACGAAGACAAGAAATCGGCAGCGAGCTTGATTCGTGCCAAAAAACTCAAGGGGTTCCTGCTGCGGATGCAGTTGTTGCCCGGTTCGTCCGACAAGGGTCTCAAGGTCGAGATGTTGATCATGTCGTACCCGGACCAGGCGCTGAAGGGCAGTTGGAGCGTGAACGCGGCGGGCGGCAAGCAGGAGAAGTTGATCAAGGCGATGGTTCCGCGCGTCGTGGATGACGCGGCCAAGGAACTGGAGTGGAAGAACTGAAGCTGTCAGGGGATCGACACCATGTCTGAAGGCAAGAAAGCACCGTCGACAGGAGCGAAAGACCGCAAGTTGCGGAACTTCCTCCTCGACGCGCGCTTCCAGTTGAAGTTCGCCAGCTACTTCGTGGTGCTCACGCTCGTGATCACGGGGCTGCTCGGGGCCTTCCTGGTCCGCACCACGACGTCGCTGTTCTCCCAGATCTCCGCCTCGGTGGAGTCGCGCAAGAAGGCCGCCGACACCAGCCGTGAGCTGGGCAGCTGCACGCTGAACAACGAGCTGACCCGCAACATGGATGACCCCGATTTCACCGCCAAGCTCGCCGACCGGAGCAAGGCGATCGACGCGGCGTTCGAGGCGGAGCGCGCGGCGGCGCAGGAACAGAGCATCGAGGTGCAGCGCCAGCAGCAGTGGACGCTCTATGCCCTCACCGGCGTGCTGGTCGCCTTCATCGCGCTGATCGCGCTCACCGCGATCGTGATCACCCACCGCATCGTCGGCCCGCTCTTCCGGATCAAGCGCATGGCCCGTGAAGTGGCCAACGGGGTGGTGCGGCCGCCGACCTACGGCCTGCGCCCCAGTGACGAGCTGCAAGACGTGTTCGAAGTCTTCGCAGACATGGTCACGCAGCTGCGCGCGCGCACCGAGTCGGATCTCGCGGCCGTCAAGTCGGGCAACCCCGAAGAGATAAAGAAGCTGCAGACCGCCCTCGAAGAGCGGCTGGCGAAGTAACGCTCAGGCCCTCAGCGGCCTGGGGTCGAGGCCCTGCAGCGCACGCCCAATGGGCTCTGGCGGCAGACCGGCGGGCGACATCAACATCACCCGCTGGGCGTTGCTCGACAGCACCGCGCGCCGCCATTCCCGAACTCCGTAGAACACGCACGTCGCTCCCGCGGGCGTGGGGCGATCGCGCCGCCATTCGCACAGCTGCACCGCCGAAGGCCGGCTGCCATCGAGCGAGATCGACAACCCGCGCCGCTGGCACGCCTCGGCGATGGGCGCGAGCGGGGAGGGCGCCACCAGCACCACCGGCGCCGCCTGCGCCACCAGCTCGGCCAGCCGATCGAGTGAGGCGGGCTCGGCGAGCCATTCGAGCAACGCCCGGGGCCGCTCGGTGGGCGCGGCCACCGGCGAGGCTTTCGTCCACCCCAGCCCGCCGCGGAACGAGGAGATGAGACAGTGCCCACGGCCCAGGCGCCGGCGCACCCGCTCGCCCGGCTGCGTGAGCGCCCGCACGAGCCCCTGGGGGCTGACCTGTACCTCGAAGCCGGGCGGCGGCGGCTCGAGCACCTCGACGATGCGCCCGAGCAGCCGCACTCGCTCGTCACTCGGGGGCGCCGCGCGCAACGCGTGGGAGAGGTTCGTCATCGCTTCCCGAATCGCGTGCCATTCGGGGCTGACCCGCGCGCGCATCATCACCACCCCCTGGGGGAAGGCGGCCAGCGCGGTGCTGAGTTCGGTCAGATGCGGCGCGAAGTCAGGAGCGGCCTGAATCAAGCGCTGCAGCTGCCACAGCTCGAAGCTGCGCTGGGTGCGGCGCTTTTCGACGTCGGGGAGCCGATCGGCTTCGAGGAAGAGCAGTGAGACGGGGGCGCCCCGTTCGAGCCATTCGAGCGCGTGATCGTGGGTGATCACCACGCAGGGCTCGTGACCCAGCGCGCGCCGCGAAAAGCAGGAGGGATCGTCACACTGGCAGGTGGTGGCCGCCTCGAGCAGCGGCATCACCTCAGAGGCGCGGGAGCGGACGAAGCTGCTGATGCTCTCGAGGTCTCCGGTGCGGGTGCGTGCCAGCCAGGAAGACAGATACGCGCGGGCGAAGCGGCCGTTGCCGTCCGGGGACGGTTCGCCCAGGGCGCGGGAGAGCGCGGTCGAACACACCGCTCGCCGGGGCAGGGCGGGGTAGTCGTTCAACTCGCGAAACGTGCCACCCGAGACGGCGATCGCGACCGGCTCACCTGTGTGGGTCGCGGCCACGCGCCCGGCTTCGAAGGCGGCCGGCAGCAGCCCGTCGCGCTCGAGCTCCGCGGCCACGAAGGAAGGCGCTTCGAGCCAGCGCGCGAAATGGGCGGTGAGGTGCGGCGTCGTCTCGGCGGTCGCCGGAGGACAAGCGCGCGGAGGCAGCCCCGGTGCATCACGCAACGTCTCGAACAGCGAACGCAAAGCGCTGCGCTCACCATCACCCTCGAGGTGAAAGATCAGCCGCGCGAGCCGCGAACGATCGGTCTCCTGGAGCACCCGATCGCACAGCGCCGCGAGCACGAGGAAGGTGTCTTCGGCATCATCGAGCGCGCGATGCCTGGCGGCCCGCCCCACCTCGAGCCAGCGCACCAGGGCGTCGAGCGAGTGACTGGCCCGCTCGGGAAAGAGCAGCTGGGCCACCTCGCAGGAATCGAGCATGGCGTTCTGCGCGATGCGATCGCCCAGGAAGGAGCGCTCGAACCCCGCGTTGTGCGCCACCAGGGTCCAGCCCCCGAGCGCCGCGCGCAGTTCCTGATCGATCTCGGCCAGGGGGGGCGCCCCGACGACTTCGTCGTCCGTCAGGCCCGTGAGCGCGGTGATCAGCGCCGGAATGGGACGGGTGGGGTGCACCAACCAGCGCCGCCGCGAGGTGACGACCCCGCGCTCGACGAAGACGGCGCCGATCTCGATGATCTCTTCGGACGACGCCTCGAGCCCCGTGGTCTCGATGTCCACGAAGCAGAGCCGGCTGAGAATGGACGCCATCGCTTCCACGCGGCCCACCCTACCTTGAGGGGCCGACATGCAGCGGCGACTTCATTCCACCAGCAGCACGCCGCCGATCATCATGTCCATGGCGCAGCCGAACTTCACCTTGCCGGGCTTGGTGGGCGTCCACGCGATCTCCACGGGCTGGTTGAGCGGCAGGTCCTTCTTGATGTCCGTGCCGTCGATGAGGAGCGCCGTCGCACAGGTCTCATCGGTCTTCCTCGTGACCACGAACTTCACCGGCTCGTTGGCCTTGAGCGTGACGTTGGCCGGCACGAACCCTTCGTCGGTCACCGCCATCACGATCGATCGCACCCCATCGACGGGCGTCGCCGGCGCTGCGGCCTTGACGGCTTCCGGGGCTTTTACGACCTCAACCGGCTTCGTCGGCACGACCTCGTCCTTCTTGCAGGACGCGAGGGCGAGGGTGAGCACGGTCAATGTGAAGAGTGTGCGCATGTATGTCTCCTGAAGGGGCTGTCTAGCGCGACGGCCTTGCCCTCGCACGGTTACGCTTGTGGTCGCCCGGTTGAGACAGAATCGCGGGTGCTGCCGTCCAGTATTTCGAAGCCGCAGCGACGAAAGAGAGCCGCACATGCAATGGACAGCCTGGAGCGTCGAGACACCGCGGGGCGACCACAAGGAAGCCCACGTTCTGATCACCGGCGAAGCGCTGGCCGAAGAGGTCCGCAGCCCGGTGATGGTGAACCTGGTGCTCGATCGCAGCGGCTCGATGAAGGGCGCTCCGCTCTCGGCGGCGATTGAAGCGGCGCAGCAACTGGTCGAGCTCTCGCAGCCCGAAGACTTCCTGGGCCTGGTGCTCTTCGACGGCGTCGCCGAGCAGCGCGTGCCCCTCACCATGATGGACGCCCGCGGCAAGCGGCAGATGGTCGAGGCGCTCCAGGGCATTCAGACGGGGCGGGGCACGGCGTTGCACGCGGCGCTCGAGCTGGCGCTCAAGGGGCTCAAGCGCACCCTCGTGCCCGGCCGGAAGCCACGCATGCTGCTGCTCACCGATGGCGAGCCTTCCGTCGGCCCCGATTCGCAGGAAGCCTTCGACGAACTGGGCGAGCTGCTGGCGCGGGAAAAGATCTCCGTGCACGCGCTTGGTCTGGCCAAACACTACGTCGCCGAGGTGCTGCAGGCCCTGACCCAGCCCTCGGGCAATGCCTTTGAGCACGTCGACGGACCGGAGGGCCTGGGCGAGGCGATGGGCGGCTTGATGGCGCACCTCTACGGCCAGGTCGCCACCGAAGCGTCGGTGCGCGTGCAGCCTTCGGGCTTCGTCGCCTTGACCTGCCGGCACTCGTTTCCCACCAGCCTCGACACCGAAGCGCTCACCGTGGCGCTGGGCGATGTCTCCCGCGGCTACGCCCGGCGATTGCTGCTCACCGGCGCCGTTTCTGTACCCGACTGGAGCGTGCAGCTCCACGCCACGGCGCGCGAACGCAGCGACGTGCGCCACTGGAAGATCGAACACGAGCGCGTCACGCCCGAGTCGGCCCGCGGCAAGTTGGTGGTCGGCATCTCGCACGAGCTCGAGCTGGTCAGCGAAGAGACGGCCGCCTGGCTGTCGCTCGCCCGAAAAGATCTCGAGCGCGCCGAGCAGCAGCTCGAGGCCGCCGAGAGCCATCTGCGCAGCGTGGTGACGCTTTCCCCCGAGGGCATTCCGGTGCGCCGTCACCTCGAGCGCCTGGGCGATCTGCGCCTGGCGGTGGAGCGGGGAGAGGGCGACATTCCGCTCCTGATTCGCCGCGCTCAGTCGGCGCGCGCCGGCACCCACGTCAGCCAGGTCATTCCCCTGCAGGCGTACCGCCAGCGGCGGTGAGCCCCCGTCATGGGTGACGTGGCGCGCGTTCACGACGCTCTGCGGAGCTACGACGCAGAGGGCACGTTTTCCGAAGAGGACTACCTCGCGCTGCGCCGCCTGGTCAGCAACGTCGGCCGGGTCGACACCACCCTGCTCGACGGTTTTCTCGGCCTCTTCTTCGAGCGTCACATTCACGACGACGAGCGCCGGGCCGAGCTGCTCGCGCTCAGCCACGCAGAGCTCGAGCGCGCGGTGCGCCACCGCTTCAAGCAGGTAGTCGCCGGCGGGCAGGACTCGCACCAGGCCTGGCACGCACTCTCTGCGCACGTTCGCGAGGCGTTGGCAGCGCTCGCGGGCCCCGGGGCTTCGGGCTACCCGGCGGGTTTGTCGAACAAGCAGGGGTTCTCGGCGATCGCGGTCGAGCAGGCGGTGGCCGCGGTCTGGAGCGAGCTGCGGCGCAAACCTTCGGCCAGGGAAGCCACCCAGGAACTCTTCACCCGCTACGTGGCCGGCGCGTTGTCGAACGAGACGAGCCACTCGTCGGTGCGCGAATTTCCGGCGGTGATCGGCGCGCGCCTCGATGCCCAGCGGCTCGCCCGCGGGATCATCTCGGTGCTCAGCGACGACGAAAAAGATCTGATGCGCGCGCAGCTCGATGGTCAGCCGATCGAGACCTGGGCGCAGGGGCGTGGGGTTTCCCGCGCCACCGCCTACCGGTTGCTCTCGCGCATCAAGTCACTGTGCCGGGTGGAGTTCGACGAGCGCAGCAACCGCACGCGGCTCGAGGTGCTCGATGTGCTGCGCGCTCAGCTCTGAGGAACCCACGAGATCATCGCGTGCAGGGGCACGAAGAGTTCGTCACCGGCGGTCCCCAGCAACACGTCGAAGGGACCCACGGCCAGCAGCGGCTGATCGAGCTTGATGCCGTTGCGCAGCTGAATCGTCACGGGCTTGCCCAGGTGCGGCAGGAACCCGCGCGGATCGCTCACGGGCCGGCGCGCGGGCTGCCGCGCCACCGAGGCGGGCTTTTGCGAGAGCCGGGAATCGCGCTCCAGCTTCGGGAGCAGCGCGTCCCAGGTGGTCTTGCGCGCCACCACCACCACGTGAAGCTTCTCGTGCTGGCCGGTGCGTTCCCCGGTGAAGGAGACCGGGGCCACCGCGGTGAGCACGTCGAGCACCGTGCGCTCACCCATCACGAACGCCAGCTCGGCCTTGTCGGCCACCCGCGCGGCGATGAAGGCGTCAGTCTCTTCGGCGGCGACCGTCGAGCGCGCTTCCTTGATCGCTTCGCGCCGTTTGGCCCGCGCGCGCCGCGCCTTGAACTCGTCGACCGACATGCCGCTCTGCACGATGCCGAACGCGTCGGCGAGGTCGAGCCCGGGCGTCGCTTCCAGCAGCGTCCACGCCTGGTCGAAGCGCTTCGCCTCTTCGGCGTGCAGCTTCTTCCAGATGCGGCACTTCATCTTTCCGTCGAGCTCGCCCTTGGCGATGCGATTGGGAACGCGTTCCTTCTTCGCCAGCGCGGCGATGCCTTCGGCCGTGGGCGGCGGGCGCGGGGTGCTCGAACGCGGCGGGCCCCGGAAGGGAGGACGGGCTCCGGCCACGGCGGGCCGGGGACCGCTGGCCGACGGCGGGCGGGGTGAAGACGGCTTGAGGAGACTCGCGCTCGGCGTGGCCACGACGGTGGGGCGCACGGCGCTCGGGGTCGGCGTGACGGGCGCACCCGCTGGCTTGCGAATGACCTGCACCAGCGGGGTGGGGGGCTTCTTGGTTCGTTCAGTCACGGCGTGTCACGTCGTTCGAGAGTTTCAGAGAGATCGATCAGCCACTTGCCCGAGTCCTTCACCAACTTCACTTCCCTCTGTCCTGACGCGCTCGCGACCCGGAGCACCGCTGAGGTGTCGTCTGCCTTGAGCTGCGTGACTTCATTCAGGGGGCCAGGCCTCGTGCCCTGAAAGACCAACAACTCGGGCTCGTCGCGTACCACGCCCTTCGAAGCCTCTGAGATCGCCTTGCTGCGCTCTTCAGCCAGATGGCGGGTGCCGGCCGACAGCGAGCTCCACGCCTTGCGGGTGTTGCCCTTCTGGAGCGCTTCGATGAAGCCGCGGTAGGCCGCTTCGGGCGAGTTGGTAGGCGCTTCCCGCCGACACCCGGCTGCCACCAGCAACAAAAGCACGACCCCCACGATCCGCATCCCCATCTTCATAGCGGTATTCAGGTCGCCTGGCGCACCTGATTGCGGCCGTTTTCTTTGGCGATGTACAGGCACTGGTCAGCTGCCTGCACGAGCTTCTCTGCCGATTGTGAGGAGTCGCTGGGAAAAGTAGCGACGCCGATCGAGGCCGTGCACTTCACGGTCTCGGGCCCCCGCTCCGTTTGGGCAGTCAGGCGCATCGCTTCCACCCCCATTCGGACCCGCTCAGCTGCGCGCCAGGCCTCTTCGGGCGAAGTCTCGGGGAGCAGCGCGATCAGCTCTTCGCCACCGTAGCGGGCGAGCACGTCGACATCGCGCAGGGCGCGGCGGGCCACGCCGGCGACTTCCTTGAGCACCACGTCGCCAAAAGGGTGACCCCAGGTGTCGTTGACGCGCTTGAAGTGATCGATGTCGAGCAGAAAGCAGCTCAAGGGCGCGCGGTAGCGCTCACTGCGCGCGAACTCCGAGGACAGGCGCTCCTCGAAGTGGCGCCGGTTGATGAGCCCCGTGAGCCCATCGGTGCGCGAGAGCTGCAGCAACTCGAGCCGCTTCTCTTCGAGCTCCTTATTGGCACGATCGAGCTCGCGGTTTTTTTCCACCAGCGCATCTTGCAGGGCCTTGAGGCGGAGCATCGACTTCACCCGCGCCGAGAGCTCGAGCATGTCGAACGGTTTGACCAGGTAGTCGTCGGCGCCCAGCTCGAGGCCCTCGACCTTGCCGGTGCGCCGCGCCGTCATCAGGATCACCGGAATGAAGCCAAAGCCGCTCGCGCCCTGATTGGCCTTCACGATGCGGCAGACCTCGACGCCGCCCAGGCCCGGCATCTCGACGTCCATCAAGAGCAGGTCGGGTTGGTGCGCGCGAATGGCTGAGAGCACCTGGGTGCCGTCCTGGCATTCGACGAACCCGTAGCCGGAGTCGCCCAGGCCCGCACGCACCTGCGCCACGATGCCGCGGTCATCATCGGCGACGAGAATGGTGCGTGCCTTCAGGGGCCTGTCCGCGCCCTCACGGCGGGTCGCTTCGAGGGTCTTGCGACGGGCGGCCATGCGGGCCGCAGGATGTCACGGCTTGACGAGGCGTGCGCGATAGACCGGTGCGCCTGACGCCAGATAGCGGCGCTCGCGCGTGGAAGGTGCTTCTTCGGGGTCGTAGGGGTGAAAGGCGCCCGGCCCGAGCGGGTTGTGAAAGCCGGCGCCTTCCAGCGCCTTGATGCCGCGCTCGCCCACGTCCTGCACGTCGGTGCGGAAATCGAAACGCCCGCCCGGCGCCAGCAGCGTCAACATGAAGACGGTGAAGTCGGGTTGCAGAATCGCGCGCTTCTGGTGTGCCCGCTTCCACCAGGGGTCGGGGAACTGCAGGTGAATCACGTTCAGGCTGCCGGGCTTGAACAGCTTGGGTACCTCGAGGCGCGCGTCGCCCTCGATCACCTTGAGGTTGGTCAGCCCGGCCTTCTCGCCCCGAAAGGCGACCTCTCGCGCGTACTTCTTTCGCCACTCGAAGGCGACGCAGCGAATCTTCGGGTGCCGTCGCGCGTGCTCGAGCGCGAAGCCACCTGCGCCGCAGCCGATCTCGAGCTCGAGGGGCCCGGTCATCCCGAACACCTTGTCCCAGTCGGGAGGCACGTCGAGGCCGAGCAGCTCGTTACCGGCAGGTGAAGGACGAAGGGGAATGCGACCCATGGCTCGCGGGCGGCTAGCAGGTTCTGCGCTTGCGCCGGAAGAGGAAAACGAGCCCGAGGGCTGTGAACCCACCCAGGCTGGAACAACCGCAGGGCTTCGGCTCGGGGATCGGGGGATTGGTGACCCCCAGGCCGGTCAGCTGACGCGCGGGCAACTTCGTCTCGGCGTTCCAGGTGTTCGCGCGATCGTGCGCCGCGCTTTCCCAGCTGATGTCTTCGACCAGCCCGCGCGCCAGCCAGCGCACGAGATCGCCGCGGGTGGTGCGCACCGCAAACTGGAACTGATCGTGAACCACCCCGACCGCGGGTGAAGCGACGACGGTGCCCAGCGTGGGTAACGGCGACCAGAACGGGCTCTCGCCCAGCCCATCGATCACGAAGAGCAGCCCGTCTTCGGTCGGGAGCAGCACGTCGGGGCTGCGATCGCCCGTGACGTCGGCCACCGCGAAGCCACCTCGTGCGGGCACGTGCGCGAACGTTCGCAGCACCGTGCGGCGGGCCAGCGAATCACCATCACGCAGCGCGCGCTCGACGTCGTAGCGGGTCAGCTCGAACAGCCCGTCCGCCCGGCGCTCGACCTGAAGCAGCGCGCGGTTCGCGGTGCGATCGATTCGCGCGAGCGCGGGCGGCACCACGGAAACGGTCCAGCCGTCGAGCGAGAGGATCACGCGGCCCAGCGCGTCGTAGACCCGGTCGACGACGATCTCGAGGTCGCCATCGCCCACCAGGTTTCCCAGCAACGCCTGCGTCGCGAGCGAAGGCGCTGCCCAGCTCTCCGGGAGGGGCCCGCGCACGTTGTTCAGCAGCACCCTGAGCTCGGTGCCGTTCGCGATCGCGAGATCGGCGTAGACGTCGCCATCGATGAAGCCCGCCGCGGGCGCGCTGAGCTGAATGGTTCCAAGCTCGAACGTCCACTGGCCGCCGCCGACGGAGTGGGTCACCCGGCCGTCTTTCTCCAGGGTGACCAGGGCCATGCCGTCGCGCGTGGGGACCAACAGCGGAGGCCCCGCAATTCCCCCATCGAGGGTTCGGGGAAGGCCGCCCACCGCGTTCAGACCGAAGGAGCGGCCATCGAGGACACCGTCGTCACCGGCGAAGACGAAGTCGAGCACGCGATCTCCGTCGGCATCACCGATCGCTGGAGGAAATCGCCCCGCAGCGAGCGGCACGGAGAGCACCTCGAGGCTGTCGCCCAGACCGAGCAGGCCCCGCGGTGAGCTGGTGATCACCGTCTCCGACCCGAGGCCGTCGAGATCGACATACCGGGGCGGCCCTGAGCCAGGGCCCAACTCCGAGACGCTCACGAGGCCTCGCAGCGTTTCGGGGTTGGGCGCGGCCACCGCCGTCGACCACTCGAAGGGCCCCTGTCTTTCCACCAGGCGCACCCACGCGGCCGCGGGCTCGA
>JAYVNA010000364.1:0-1570 GCA_043758715.1 Archangium sp. | reverse complement strand
TCGCGCGCGGCCGCTTCCAGGAAGCGCTCACCGCCTACAAGCAGGTAATGCCGTACCAGCCCGAGAACGCCCGGCTGCGCGCGGGCATGGCGTGGACGATGATCAAGCTCAACCGCCAGCCGATGGCCGACAACGTGTGGAGGGTCGCGACGCAGACGCCTGACGCGGTGGTCGAGCTGGGTGATTCGTTGAAGGCAAAGGGTGATGTCGAGGGCGCGCGCGCGTTGTTCACCCGGCTCAAGGAGACACTGCCGGAGTACGCGCCGAAGCTCGAAGGAAAGCTCTGAGCGGTGCGCGGGTCGCTCGTCGTCAGTTCGTTGTCGTTCTCCGCCCGGTCAGCGGTAGCTGGGGGCGCGCAGTCGACGCAGGTGACGTTCTCCCACGACGCCGACGCGGCACTTCCCAGCGTGCGGCTCAACGGCACCGGCGGCTGATCGTCGACGGTCATCCCAGGCGGGCGGCGAGCACGTCCTGCACGTCGAGCAGCCCGACGGCGCGGCCATCGGCGTCCACCACCGGCAGTTGATCGATCTTCAGCTCGCGCATGAGCGCGGCGGCCGCCAGCACGAGTTCTTCAGGCCCGATGCAGCGGGGCCTTCGAATCATCACTTCCGAGATCTTCCGGCTCAGCTTCAGCTCGTGGCGCTCGGCGAGGCGGCGCAGATCACCGTCGGTGAAGATGCCGACCAGCTTGCCCTTCGCGTCGATCACGTTGGCCGCTCCGGGGCGGCCGCTGGTGCGCGTCATCACCACCACCACCTGCTCGAGGGTCGCGGTGTTTCTGATCAGCGGGTTCGCGTCGCCGGTGCGCATCACCTCGCGCACCTTCATCACGCTGCGGCCGAGCTTCCCGCCCGGGTGGTAGAGCGCGTACTGCGACTCGGTGAACTCGCGGCGCCAACACAGCGTCATCGCCAACGCGTCACACACCGCGTGCATCGCCGCTGACGAGGCGGTGGGCACCAGCCCCATCGGGCACGCTTCGTCGATGTCGCCCAGCGTGACGACCAGATCGGCGCCGCGCCCCAACGCCGAGCTCGCGTCACCGGTGATCGCGATCACCGTGACCCCCAGGCGCTTGAGCGGCACCAGCAGCCGCACCACTTCTTCAGTCGCGCCGGAGTTGGACAGCGCCACCACGACGTCGCCCTTCGCCACTCGCCCCAGGTCGCCGTGCGCGGCTTCAGCGGGGTGGAGGAACAACGAAGGCACGCCGATAGAGCTGAGCGTGGCGGAGAGTTTCTGCGCGATGAACCCCGGCTTACCCATGGCAGTGCACACCACGCGGCCCTTCGTGCGGTCGAGCGCGTCGAGCGCCATCATGAAGTCAGAACCCAGGCGGCTGCGGAGCGACTCAATCGCCTGCGCCTCCTGGGTCAGCACCTGCCGCGCGTAGGCCAGGGAGGCTTTGGGTGAGAAACGGGGACGATCCATGTCGACCCCGCGTCTACTCCGCTTTTGCACCTTCAGCTCATCACTCGACGACACCCGATGCGCCAATTGGGACGGAGACGCCTCGGACGGTGACATCGACGAAGCGTGCCCGATGGGGCTGGTGCCCACCGCCTCG
>JAYVNA010000363.1:0-15331 GCA_043758715.1 Archangium sp. | reverse complement strand
CGTCGCGCGTGCCCTCCATCAGCGCGTGGAAGGCGATCTTCTTGCTGTCCGGAGAGAAACGCCCCGACTTGAACTCCTGTTTGGGGTCAGGGGAGAGCTCGTCGATGCCCGGGGCATTCGGGGTCGGCGGCACGTGCCGAATACGGGAATTGTCACAGCCCAGAATGAAAAGCACGGCGAGGAGGCTCAAGAGCTTCATGGTGGTTTCCGCAGGGCTTACTCAGCCCTGACGCGGGTGTCTCCCTTGTCCCCATGGATCTGGGCCCCGGGGCTGGAGTACAGCGGCTGGGTGCTGCTCCGAGTGACCTTTATCGCGGCGTTCCTGATCTGCCTCACCGGGTGTGATTGCGGCACGCCGAATCTGCAGCACGTGCCGCCCTTGTGTGAGCTCAACCCAGCCGCGTGCGTCGATGCGGGCCTGCCTCCAGTCGATGCGGGTCTCGACCCCTGCACCGATCAGGGCTCGGTGACGGGGCGGGTCTGCGCCCCCGACCTCGCGACCTGGCTCAACGGCGCCACCGTGGCCCTCGACGGTACGGACTGCCACGGCCAGCCGGCGCACGTGGAGACCACCTCAGCGGCCGACGGCACCTTCACCCTCAGCGGCGCGCCCCCGGGCGACTGGACCATCAAGGCCACCCTGGGCGCCTTCTCCCAGGAGACGCCGGTGGCGGTGCGCGCGGGCGCGTCGACAACCATTCCCGACAACCAGCTGTGCGTGGCGCAGAAGACCGTGCGGATCGCGGTGGTGACGGGAGCGGGCGATCGGATCGAGGACCTGCTCACCTCGTTGCGGCTGCAATTCACCGTGTTCCGCGGCGACAGCTCGACCTGGACCACCGAGGCAGAACCTTTTCTGTCCGATCTGAACGCGCTCAAGCAATACGACCTGGTGTTCATCGACTGCGCGGCGGCGAAGTCGAGCGGGACCACCATCGATCTGGGTCCGAACGCAGCGCGCATTGAGCAGAACCTGCTGGCGTACGTGCAGCAGGGCGGCTCGGTGTACGGGTCAGACTGGGCGCTCATCTTCTCCCTGGCGGCGGCGCCCACCGGCATCAGCTTCGCCACCTCGGGCGGGGCGGCCGTCGCGAGCCCGTTCAACGCCTCGGTGCTCAAGGGCTACGCGCCGCAGACGGTCAACGCGCGGGTCGACGATGCGGGGCTGGCGCAGTTTTTGGGCAAGTCGACCCTCTCGATCACCTTTCCGAAGCAGACCGGCGCGAACAGCCTGCACTGGGGGCTGATGGCGAGCACCACCGGGCAGGTGCTCGTCTCGGCGGCGAGCGTGGTGACCTGCCCGGACACGGCGTGCGCGACGGCGGGGCCCAACCGCAGCAACGTGCCGCTGGCGGTGCGGGTGCGAAAAGGCCAGGCGGGCGTGCGCGGCGGCAACGTGGTGTACACCTCGTTCCACAACGTCGCCCAGTCCGGCACCGACGTGGCGCAGGTGCTCAAGTACCTCGTGCTCAACCTCTGAGCGATGGCCGCCTGAGCTGCGACGAATCGGAAGGCGAGACGGCGCACTGATCGTCTTCGCAGCCCTGGGGAGCCGAACGATCCAACGTCTCGACCAGCTGAGCCTCGGCCTGGAGCCCCAGCGTGTTCGAGACCTGCTGGCGCCGCGACGAGAGCCAGTGAAACAGCGAGCGCGCCCGGCTTCGCAACGGCTCCTTCGCCGCGCGTTCTGCCCAGGGCCTGAACGCCTGCAGCGCCCAGAGGGCCATCACGAACGCATCGCCCCCGCGGTACACGCCGCCCGCCGAGTCGATGACCACCAGCTCGTCATGACCCCAGGGCAGCCCGGTGAAGACGCGCTTCGAGACCTCGCCGCCGCGCGGCAGACACGTCAGCGGCAACACCTTGTCCTGTGTGCGAAGCCAGTCGGCGCAGGCGCAGCAGAAGCCGCAGGTCTCGTCGTACAGCACCCAGATCGCGGGGTTCATGCACCCACCCGCGCGGGCTGGAAGTAGTGCTCAGGCGCGATGGGTGCGGCGCTGCGATCGGCGATGGCGCGACGGCGCATGCGGTTGAGCACGTAGAGGTTGCCGAAGTGCATCACCCCCAGGGTCAGCAACACGGTCCCGTAGTTGGTCGCCACGTTCTGGATCACGCCGACCGCGTTCGTCGGCACCAGGTTGCTGTTGATCGACCGCACCACCCAACCACCATTGACCAGGTAGAAGCCGACGAGCAGCAGCTGGTTCACCGAGTCGGCCAGCCGCTCCTTGCCGACGAAGGTATCGGCGAGGAACGCGATGCCATTCTTGAAGAGCGTTCGGCCCACCCACACGGTGGTTGCGAGCGAGAGCACGAGGTAGGTGACGTGCTGAATGATGAGGTGAGACTCCGACGGGGTGGGAAGCGTTTCCATGGGTACTGCTCCTTTCAAAGAGGAGTACCGGAAGGCCTTCCATCGGTTGCGTCAGGGCACCACGCGCTCGATCATCTGGCGCAAACCATCGACCACCGGGGGCACCGCGCCCGCCAGGACTCCGAGCACCCAGGCCGGCTCCCGATGGAGCTGACGCCCGAGGCGCCACGCTTCCAACCGGGCCAGCGAGGCGAAGTAAGTGACCATCAGCAGCAACGTTCCTCCACCGAGGGGGATGTACGCCGAGCCCACCGCCCCTGGACCGAGCGCCGCCACCCGGGCCAGATACATCGACAGCGCAACGCCACCCGCGATGAAGGTGGCGCGCGCAAAGGGCAGGGGGCCTGAAGGGCGTGCGGTGGTCAGGCCCGATTTTCGCCAATGCTGGCGCAGCGCGCCGACGGCAGCGAGTGCGACGCCGAACAGCGCCGCGGCCGCGAGGATCCACCCGGTCTCGAAGCGGGCCTGCGTGTACAGTCGGCCGTCGGGGAGCGAGCGTGTGCCGAGCGCCACCAACGGAGGCACGTCTCCGGCAGCGTGCATGCGAGGCGTCAAACTCACCAGCCCCGCCCACGCGATCGCCGCGAAGGACACGGTCATCGAGACGGCGACCGCGCGGCTCCACAGTTGCTCTTCGGCGGGCAGCGCGCCGGCTTCTTCCAGCGTCACCTGGCTGAGCGCGAGCTGAAATTCGCGCGCTGATTCGAAGCGCGCCTCGGGCTGGGCGGCCATCGCGCGCCGAACGATGGCGTCGATTCCTCCGGGCAGCCGATTCACTTCTCCAACGGGGCTCAGCCCGGTGATCGCCTGCCGCAACATCGCGCCCAGCGCGTAGACGTCGGCACGAACGGTCGCGGGCTGGCCTGCGAGGACCTCGGGCGCGACGTAGCCCGGCGTGCCGATCGCTTCACCGGGGCGGGTCAGCGCGGGCCCCTTCGTTTCGCGCACGATGCCAAAGTCAGAGAGCTTCACTTCGCCGGTGGCCGTGAGCAGTACGTTCTCGGGCTTCACGTCGCGGTGCACCAGCCCCGCATCGTGCACGGCCTGCAGCGCTTCACACACGGCGCTCATCATTCGCACCGCATCGCGAGGGGGCAGCGGGAGGCGCGAGGCGAGCGTGCCGCCCTCGACCAGCTCCATCACCAGCCAGGCTTCGCCGTCTTCTTCGCCGGCGTCGAAGATCTGCACCACGTTCGGGTGCTTCACCTTCGCGAGCGCGCGGGCTTCCAGGGTGAAGCGTTCCTTCAGCTGAGGCTGCACGCTCAAGGCGCGCGACAGGAACTTCACCGCCACCTGGCGATCGAGCTTCACGTGGCGCGCGCGGTACACCGTCCCCATGCCGCCTTCACCGATGGGCTCGAGCAGCTCGAGCCCCGCGAAGGTCGGACTGCTCTCGGTGAGCAGACACCGGGGGCAGGGACCTTCGCTGCGCAGCTGACTTCCGCACCGCACGCACTTCATCGGCTCAAGGCGTCCAACAACGAGTTCACTTCGGTCTGCAGTTCGGCACCTTCGCCGACGGTCTCCATCACCTGCGCTTCGACCAGCTCCCGAAAGCGCAACCGCGCGCGATGAAGGAGCGACTTGAGCTGGGGAATGGACACCCCGAATTGCTCGGCGGCGTCGCGATACGCCGGTGGCTCTGCGTTGGGCGAGAAGAAGCGGCGAATGATCTCGAAGTCACCGGCGCGCGAAGCCCAGTCCTGCTCGAGGCTGGTCATCGAACGCTCGAAGACACCGAGGGCCCACGCGCGTTCGAAGGCGAGGTCGGGGGTGAGGGCGGGGTCAGCGAGCCGCTCGCCCAACGCCAGATCGAGCTCGAGGGGCCGCGCGTCACCACCTCGCTTGGTCGCGGTGGCCTTCTCGTGCTGACGCATGAGGAAGTTCTCGGCCGCGACTTTGAGAAAACCTCGCAGGCGTCCGCGCTCGGGGGCGAGTTTTTCGATCACGTCGCGCTCGAGCAACTCGACGCAGAGGCCCTGAACGGAATCGGCCGCAGCCGCCGGGTCGAGCCCGCGCGCCCGGAAGAGCGCGTAGAGCGAGGTCCAATACGATGTGAGCAGGTAGCGCCACGCCTGGGCCCTCGCCTCGGGAGACTCACGGGCCGAGAGGATCAGCGTCCACCGCGTGGTGGGAAAGGCGCTCATGGGCGAAACGTACACGCATCGCGAGGCTTTCCGATTTTGGTGAGCGAAGCGATGTAACGGTGACGAGCCGGGGCGGAACGGTCTCCGACCACGTAATCGTGCGATTACGTTTTCCGCCCACTCCGGAAAAAACGTAATCACCCGATTACGAGGGATGAGAGGGGCTCGGCTCCCGCAGCACGTCAACGCCTCAGCCCTGCGTCACCATCACATCGCTTCGCTCACTGAGAATCAGAACGCCCGAAGTCGAGAGCTTCTTCGCGCGGGCCCGGGAGCGGAACCTTTCTCACCGCCCTCTTCAAGGCGATCTGTCGCTCCTTCAGGGGAGTCACGTCAAATCGCGCGCAGGGCCCCATCGGCAATCTCGTCGCCGTGCACGAAGGCCGTCAGCAGCCGCTCGACGGTCTTGAACTCCATCGGCCGGCCGACCGAGACCAGCGCGTCACTCCACAGCTTCTTCTCTCGCAGGGTCAGCCGGCCATCGACTACGCACGCCACCGCGAGCACCTGCAACGAGACCTTGAGCTCAGTCGCATCAAGGTTCTTCAAGCGCTCGAGGAACAGCCCGACGTCATCGAGCTCGTTCTTCCCGGTGTCACCCGCATGCCGCGCGACGGTGGCGAGCAGCCGCACCAGGTTGGGGTGGAGATCCTGGGTGCGCACGATCGCCGCCGCCACGGCCCTCACCGCCGAGAGCTTTCCTTCGGCCGAGAGCTTCGGTGCGTCTTCGAAGATCACCTTCACCAGCTCTTCGATGGCGCTGGGGCCCATGGCGCGAATGCGCGCTTCGCGCAGCACCATCCACATCACGATGCCGTTCCACATCGCGCTCACGGGCGGGGCGACGAACGGCAGGTACCCGCGCAGCGCCACCCGGCTCGCGAGCCTTCGCACCAGCAGCTTCACCACGAAGTTCGTGACGCCGACCTTCGCCTTGTACGCGAGGGAGACCAGCAGCAGCCGCCACTTCTTCGCCTCGCGGTGCGGGTTGACCCCGGCCCTGGCGTCGACGGGGTTGGGCAACTCGAGCGCGGCCCGGGCCAGCGCGTCGATCAGCGCCTCGTCGCTCGACTTGCGATCGGTGCCGAACAGCTCGAGGCCGGCCACCCGGGCGAGTTCGTGCACCGAGCGCAGCGTCTCCCAGTAGATGAAGGCGATTTCGCCGACCGAGGCGACGATGGTGACCACGCCCAGCAGCGTGTACCGGGCGATGGCGTCGTCAGGCCATTGACGTTGGCCGATGAATTCAGCGAGCGCACACGCGCCCCCCGAGGCCATGCCCGCCAGCGCCGCGCGCGCGATCGCGCCCACCTCGACCCTGCGCAGCGCCGCCCGTTCCTGCGGGTTGAGCACGTGCAAGGCGTCGACGGCTTCCAGCGACCTCACCTTCGAAGAGCGCGACGCGAAGTAACGGCGGCCCACCCGGGCCATCAGGGGCGGTTGGGCTTCACTCAAGGCGCGCGCATCCTCTTGACCTGCAGCACGATGATCACGATCGCCGCGCTCACGAAGATCGCCGGCGAGACGTTGGAGGCCATCACCCAGCTCGAGTCATCGCTGATCAGCTTCGCGGTGCCGGCGAGGTATTCCGCGCGGGTGCCGACGTGCTTGTACTGATCGAGCGTGATGAGCAGCAGCATCACGAAGCCCGCGATCGCGCCGGTGAACGCGACCCAGGCCAGCGCGGTCTTCTTCAAATGCACCAACGCCGCCACCGAGAGCCCGCCGAGGCCGCCCCACGCCGAACAGACGAACAGGAAGAGCACGAAGATCGGCACCAGCTGTAGCGACGAGGTGTCCATCGCGTAGAAGAACATCCAGTCGGTGCGGAAGAAGAAGTGCCAGCCGACCGAGATTCCGTAGACCAGGCCCCAGATGGCGGCCAGCGCACCCACCCGCCAGATCTCTTCGGCGCCGCGCTTCTGCACCAGGCGCATCGAGATGAGCCCGAGAATGGCGCCGCCGAACAACGTCGTCGGCGGGTCGATCAACACGGTCGCGAGCGTCGTCATGCGGCGGACTTCTGCTCTGCAGGCGCGGGCGGCGTCAATCGCCGCGTGGTGGCGATGGTGCGGTAGTACTCACACGCCGCGGTCCATTCGCGCGTCATGGTTTTTCGATCGACCCGGTAGAGCCCGAAGCGCGGTTCCCAGGCCTCGAGCCACTCGAAGTTGTCCATCAGCGACCAGTGGAGGTACGAGCGCACGTCGACTCCGTCAGCGCGGGCCAGCAACAGCTCGCGCCAGTGCTCGTAGAGGTACTGCGGCCGCCGGAGACCGGTGCGGTCGTCCAGGCCGTTCTCGGTGATCCACACCGGCCGCTCGTAACGCTTGAGCTGGCGGAGAATCTGCCCGAAGCCTTCGGGGTACCACTCCCAGCCGATGTCGGTCAGCCCGCGGGAGTGCTTGTCGAGAAACTCGAAGTTCACGAAGGGCGCCCTGGCCACGAAACGTAAGTGCGCGCGTGTGTAGTAATTGAGACCCGTGAACTCGGTCGACTTCTCGGCGCCGTCGATGCGCTCGTTGCCCGCGGTGAAGCCGGGCATCTGCAGCCGCAGCACGCCGGTCGAAAGCGCCTCGAGAAAGGCGTGGTTGTAGTTGCCCTCCGCCAGCCGGGAGAGCGCCTGATCGAGCGGGTGCCAGCGCCGGGTGGGCGCGAAGAGCAGCATGTTCTGCGCGATGCCGATCTCCATCGCCGGCTCCCGTTCCTTGAGGGCCTGGCGGGCGATCACGTGTGCGCGCACCATGTTCGCCATCGCCGCGAAGGCCTTCCGGCCATCGGCAATTCCCGGGGGCATCGCCCCGGCCAGGTAACCGCCCAGCAGCAATACGTTGGGCTCGTTGAGGGTGGTGACCGCGACGTTCAGGCCCGAGACCAGTTCCGCGCATTTGTCGGCGAAGCGCTTCCACGAGACGAGCGACGAAGGCTCGTGCCACGGCGTCTGGGCGTGAAACCATTTCGGGTGGGTGAAGTGCAGCAGCGTCACCACCGGGCGAATGCCGGCCTTGACCAGCGCTTCGAGCCGCGCGCGGTAGCCGGCCCAGGCCGCGTCGTCCCAGGTGCCGCGAACCGGTTCCACCCGGGCCCACTCGATGCTCAGCCGATACGCGGTGGCGCCGAGGCGGTTGATCAGCGGCACGTCGTCGAAGAACCGATCCCAGTGTTCGACGGAGTTCGCGCAGCGTGCATTCGGATCCTTGCACTTGCCGGCGCGTTCCCAGTCGCTCCAGTCGTTCTCGATGCCACCTTCGACCTGGTACGCCGAGGTGGCGACGCCGAAGACGAAGTCAGGGGGAAAGAGCAGCGGTTCCGTCACTTCGACGACTCGGCTTTCTTCTTGATCGCCTTGGTGGCCGCGAGCACCGAGCTCACGTTGACCCCGACGGTGATGGTCTGGTTCTCGTCTTCGAGCGACTGCGCGATGCCCGAGAAGTTCTTGAGCCCGGCGGTGTGCGTGAGCAGCGACTTTCCATTCGGGGCCGCTTCGACCTTCCAGAACCAGCGCGAGGCCTTCAAGTCGCCCTTGGCCCAGCAGCCCGTCATGGTCCGGGCCGCGTCATCGATGGTGTAGCGCACGAAGTAATCGGTGTCGGGCCCCGGCACGTCGATCACCATGTGCACCTCGAAGTCGGTGCCCGAGGCCTTCATGTCGCTGGTGAGCACTTTGGGAATGAAGTCCTTGAAGTTCTGCTGAGCGCGCACCAGCTCCCAGACTTTCTGCGGGGGGGCGTCGATCACGACGATCGCGGAGGCCTGGGCGAACTTGCCGCCCGCGCCTTCTTCCACCAGCACCATCGGGCCCCGCTCTAGCATGGGGGACATGTCGAGCTGCGACAACGAGAGCAGCGTCAGCGCGGGGAGAAGAATCATAGGAGGCCCAAGCAGGCAGGCACACCGTAGCCACGGTCGGCGGGCAGGTGCTGCAACTTCGGCTCGGAGAGAGCGGGGAGGGGGGGCTTGCCGGGGTTGCCAGATTTGAGAACCTGAGAATCCGCCCCCGGAGGCGCATGGTCGAGAACGAACTCCAGCAGCAGCTCCGATTTTCCGCGGCCCTCAACCAGCTCGCCGAGATCACCCTCTCCACTGAAGAGCCGACGCAGTTGCTCGAGGCCATGGCTCGCCTCGCCGGCACCACGCTGCAGGTCGATCGTTCGTTGGTGTACGAGATTCGCCCCGCGACGAACGAAGCGGTGGGGCTCGCCCAGTGGCTCAACCCCGGCCGCCCGCGCCTCACCTCGACGCTGGGGACCTTTCCCCTCGACCTGTTCGGCGATTCGGTTGCCGAGGCGCTCCATTCCCGTGGCTTCATCGAGAGCCACCGGGACCACGTGCACCAGAGCATCGGGCGCCGCGGGCTGGCGCTCCTGCACGGCGAGATGGAAGTGGCCAGCCTGCTGTGGTTCCCCTTCGGGTTCGGGTCAGAGCGTTTCCACCTGCTCATCTTTCACCAGCTCGAGCCCAGGCCCTGGCAGGCCGTCGAGCGGGCCTTCATCGAGGCGGTCGCCCGGCAGGTGAACCTCGCCCTGGTGAAGATCGCCCTGACGGAAGAGCGCAAGCGCGCGCTCCAGGCCCTCGAGGCGAGCGAGGCGCGGTACCGCATGCTCTACGATGCCACCCCCGCAATGTTCTTCACCGTGAACGAAGCGGGAAAGGTCGTCTCAGCGAACCGCTTCGCCCACGAACAGCTGGGCTTCGGCGCCGAAGAGCTGATCGGCCTCGACGTGCTCGAGGTCTTCGTGCCGCAGGATCGCCCGACCATTCGGCGGCAGCTCGAGCACTCTTCCGCCCACGAAGGTGAGTTGTTCCGGTGGGAGGCGCGCAAGACGCGCAAGGACGGCACCGTGGTCGCCGTCAGAGAGACCGCCCGGACCACCCGCGGCTCGACAGGCGAGCGCCACACGCTCATCGCCTGCGACGACGTCACCGAGCAACGGCGGGTCGAGCAGGCGGTGCTGCAGGCCCAGAAGCTCGAGACGGTGGGGGTGTTGGTCAGCGGCATCGCTCACGACTTCAACAACCTCTTGGGCATCGTGATCGGCAATGCAGAGCTGGCGTTGATGGGGCTGCGCGGTGACGCGCTCACCCGCGAGCTGGTCGGGCAGACCGCGCTCGCGGCTCAACGCGCAGCCGACCTGGTGAGGCAGCTGCTGTCGTACTCGGCGAGGGCTCCCTTCAGCCGGCAACAGGTGAGCCTCAATGAGGTGGTGCGCGAGATGGCCCAATTGCTCGAAGTCACGGTGGGCAAGAAGGCCCGGGTCGTGCTCGAACTCGACCCCCGCAGGCCGCTGGTGCTCGCCGACCCCACGCAGCTGCGTCAGGTGGTGATGAACATGGTGCACAACGCGGCCGAAGCGATGGTCGCGGGCGAGGGCGTGGTGCGGGTCAGGACGCTGGTCGCCCGCGCCCCCGGAATGCAGCAGCCAGCGTCTGCGTGCATCGAGGTGACGGACACCGGCCGGGGCATCGACCCCGACGCGCTGGAACGCATCTTCGACCCCTTCTACACCACCAAGGCGGCCGGGAGGGGGCTGGGGCTTTCGGCCGTGCGCACCATCGCGCAGCGCCATGGCGGGAGCGTGTTCGTCGCGAGCACGCTGGGCCTGGGTTCGACCTTCACGCTCTCGCTCCCGCTGGCGCAAGCCGAAGGTGCGGTGGTTTCTCGCGACAGCCTGCCGGTGCCGCCCTTGCCTGCGGGGGCCGCCGTGCTGGTGGTCGACGATGACGAGGGGTTACGCGCGGTGCTGGGGCAGGAACTCGAGGCGTTGGGGCTGGTGCCGTTGCTCGCAGCCCGCACCAGCGCCGCGCAGCAGCTGGTGCACGAGCACCCGGAGGTGCGTTGCGCGCTGGTCGACCTCACCATTCGAGAGGGCGGCGGCGTGGCCTTCGTGCACGAACTTCACCGCACCCGGCCCGACCTGCCGGTGCTGTTGATGAGTGGCTGCACCGCGGTGGACCCGCAGGCGCAAGGCGAAGCGGTGGGGTTCCTCGCCAAGCCGTTTACGCCGCTGACGCTGGGGGAAGCGCTGGGGCGCGCCCAGCTGGCCTGATCAGCTCACGGCATCGTCGGTTGGCAGGTGGCCAACATTCGCCACGTGGGCGAAATGCGAATCGCCAGGTTTCCGAAGGGCAGGCAGACCCCGTTGCCGGGATCGCACTGGTACGGCTGGCGGCAATCGGCGGTGGAGGCACACGCAGGCAGCCAGAACTGCTGCGAGGGATCGCGGTGATTGGGCCAGAGGTGAGCGGCCTCGGGAACGCAGGTGCTCGAGCTCGGAAGGGCACAGGTGCCGCTGGGCCACGGCCAAGGCTCGTTCATCAAGCACACCCCCGCACCGCAGTCGCCGTCGGCGGCGCAGGCTGCGCCCAGGGGCACTCCGCAATCGGCCGCGGTGGGGGCGGGTTCAGCAGGCCTGGGGGCGCACCAGAGCGGCCGCACCAACATGAAGAAGCCCGGCTCGACCGCCTTACCCGTGGGCGATTCGCCGGCCTCCAGCGCCGTCTCCACCGAGAGGACCGCGGTGATGGGGGCCTCGCCGATCGGGTCCTCCCCCACGCTGCGCCGCCCGTCGCCGTTGAGGTCGACATAGGCGTACGGCACTCCCAACGCGTATCGTTTACCGCTGGGGGTGGTGAAGTAGTGCCGCACTTCCGGGGCGTCGAAGATGGGCCAGGTCAGGCCATTCGGGGGCCTGAGCGCGATGCGGGTGGCCTCGTGCTCGATCAATTGATCGAGCGACTGAACGTTGCCCGCGCCTTTGGGGTTGTAGAAGAGCGAGAGCCACAGCAGGCCCTTCGACGACTCGAACGGCGCGGGATCGCCCGTCACCGAACCGGTGAGGCGTGGGGAGCACCACGACCGCCGCCCGCTGTGGCGTGACCGCGCCCACGGGCTTCACCTTGACCCCGGGCGACTGCTGCGACACCGATCCACGCGTGAAGCCGGGGCAGACGAGCTACTTCGATACGGCGCGGGTCACCTGCGGCGGTTTCGACTTCGACTGCAGCGGCGCTGACGAACCCGAGGCCGCTGGGGTGATGGCGTGCCCGATGACGCCTCCTTGCGACTGCGCGAACGGCACGGGTTGGGCGACCCCGGTTGCGCCCGCGTGCGGCGTCGCGGGGCCGAAGGTGCTCGCTTCTCAGTGTTCAGCATCGCTGCCGAGCGCCTGCATGCCGCCCAAATGTTCCATCGCAGGCCAGGCGCCGATGACCGTCTTGCAGACCTGCCGCTGAGCGAATTTCACTTGATCCGCTCGGCGCAATGCAGCACGCGCATCGCCGCGCAGGCGGCGCCGTACCCATTGTCGATGTTCAACGTGACGACGCCCGGAGCGCAGCTGGCGAGAATCGAGTTGAGGGCGGTGTGACCGCCGGTCGACACGCCGTAGCCGGTCGACGTGGGAACGCCGATCACCACGCCGCCGAACAGCCCGCCGAGCACCGTGGGCAGGGCCGCGTCCATCCCGGCCACCACGATCGCGATCTGGTGTTCGCGAATGGCCTCGAGCCGGTTGATTAATCTCCACAGCCCGGCCACGCCGACGTCGGCGAAGAGGGTGGAAGGCACGCCCGACCAGCTCAAGGTGCGCTGGATTTCACGGGTCACGTGCACGTCGGAAGTTCCGGCGGCGAGCACGGCGATCCGCGCCCGGCCGGTTTCGGCTTTGGGTTGGCCGAAATACGCCGTGCGCGAAACAGGCTCGTAATCGAGCGCGTCCCGGTCTGACGGCGAGAGGCCCTCGAGCGCCTCCTGGCTGAGCCGGGTGAGAAGAAAGCGGGCCGAGTTCGCGCGGGCGGTCGCCAGAATCTCCGTGAGGTGCTCGGTCGTCTTTCCCTGGCAGAGGATGGCTTCGTCGAAGCCGATCCGCTCGCCGCGCTGGAAATCGAGCATCACTTCATTGGTGGGCATGGCGCGAGCAGTTAGCTCACTGCGCGACGATGAGCGACTGCCCCAGCTTGAGCCCATCGCTGCTCAGGGAGTTCCACTTCTTCAAGTCGTCGAGCGAGCAGCCGTACTTCTGGCTGATCTTCGAGAGCGTTTCCCCGGTGGACACCACGTGACGGGTGCCGGCTGCCACCTTTGAAGGGGCCGCGGCGGGCAGGGGCGCCCCGGTGGGGGAGAGGTCGGCGTTCGGCCCGGGCCAGATCACGAGCGCCGCACCGACCTTGAGCCCCTTGGGAGAACCCAGCGAAGGGTTCCAGTCCTTGAGTTCCGCCACGTGAATGTCGAAGCGGCGCGCGATGCTCCAGAGCGAGTCACCGCGGCCGATGCCGTAGGTGACCTTCTTCTTCCCGCCTTCGGTGGAGACCGAGATCGATCCGCCCACGGCCACCTTGTCGGCGGGGGCGGCCTGCGGCTGGCTCCCCGCGGGAACTTCGTCTTCGGGCCGCCCGGCGTTGAGCCCTGAGCGGCGCGCGCGTGCGACTTGCCGCTCGAGCGCGGTGTCGGTCTTGCCGGCCTTGAGCGCCTGCGCGCTGGGCACCGGCACCACCAGATCGCTGCCCAGCTTGAGCGAGCGGGCGGACGTGAGGTGATTCATGCGCAGAATCGCTTCCTGCGCCGAGCTGTATTGCAGCGCGATCTTCGAGAGCGTGTCGCCCTTCGCCACCTGGTGAATCTTGAAGTGCAGCCGCTCGGCCGGCGCGAACTTCGAGAAGTTTTCGGTGAAGAGCGCCTTCTTCCCCCGGGGCAGCCGCAGCAGGTACGGCTCGGCTTCGGTGGCGGGCGGGGTGCACCAGCGCTTGAGCTCGGGGTTGAATTCCTGAATCTCGGTCAGCGGCGAACCCGAGGCCTGCGCGATCACCTCGAGGTCGACCGAGTCGGTGAGCGCCACCTGGTCGAACTCGAACGGCGTCTCCGGGTCGAACTCGTCCTGGGTGAAGCCGAACGCCTCGGGGTGCTTGGCCACCAGCGCGCAGGCGATCAGCTTGGGCACGTAGTGCTTGGTCTCGCGGGCAAACCCCTTCTTGTCGGACAGTTCCCAGAAGTCGGTGCTGCCGTAGGTGTCGACCATGCGGCGCACCCGGCCGCCACCGGTGTTGTAGCCGGCCCACGCGAGGTACCAGTGACCGAGGTCTCTGTGCAGCCGGTTCAGGTAATCGGCCGCCGCGTTGGTGGCCTTGATGGGGTCGCGGCGCTCGTCGACCCAGAAGTCGTCGCGCAGCTTGAACATCTTGGCGGTGCCCGCGATGAACTGCCACGGCCCCACCGCGCGCGCCCACGACTTGGCCTGGGTGTTGAACCCGCTCTCGATCATCGCCAGGTAGACGGTGTCGCGCGGCAGCCCCTTGGCCTCGAGCAGCGGGCGCATCAGGGGAATGTAGCGAGCGCTGCGCGACATCCACCTTCGGAACCACTTGCGGCCGCCGCCCTGGAAGAAGTGGATGTACTGCGCCACCAGCGCGTTCATCTCGACCGGAATGTCGTAGCGGTCCTTCACCTTGAGCACGTCGAAGCTCTCGACGTCGGTGACGGGGTCGAGCACGAAGGCCAGCTCTTCACCCGAGAGCTCCGAGGCCTCGAGCGCGTTCTCGAGGCGATCGCGGGTGAGCGAGGCGTACCCGAGCTGGCCCAGGGTGGCGCGAATCGAGGCGCCGCTGCGCGCGTGCGGATCGATGGTGACCTCTTCGAGGGCCCGCATGGCCTCGAGCTCGGCGTCGGCGTCGGGTTCTTCCTGTTCTCTGGCTTCGCGCGGTTGAATCACCGCGGACAGCGGCGCTGCCCCCGCATCAGGCGCGGCCGTACCGGCATCGACGCCCGCATCGAACGCGATGGCGTCAGCCTGCGCCAGCAGCACCATTCCCGGTGGGGGAGGGGGCATCGGCACGTCAACGGCAGTGAGGGTGAAGAGAAGAAGGGTCAGCATCGATGCAGGGACCAGAAGTTAGGTGCCCCTTTCCTCACAGGCAAACAAAGGGACCCCGCCAGACCTTCCATGACAAGCGTACGCTGGGGGGCATGCCGCGACGAACGCGCAAGCCGAAGCCTTCCGTCTTCCAACTTCACGTGGCCCTGCAGGAAGTCGAAGCCCCCGTGTGGCGCCGGGTGCTGGTGGCTTCCGACACGCCGCTCGACGAGCTGCACCTCGTGCTCAATGAAGCCATGGGGTGGACGAACTCGCATCTGCACCAGTTCGTATTCGCAAAGCGAACCTTCGCCGACCCCGACTTCGATGAAGAAGGCGACTTCGAAGACGAACGGGGTGTGAGCCTTGACGCTTTGGTGAGCGTGGGGGATCGCTTCGTCTACGAATACGACTTCGGCGACGACTGGATGCACGAGGTGAAGGTCGAGAAGAAGCTGCCGCTCGACCCGCGCTACACGTACCCCGTGGTGATCGGCGGAGCGCGGGCCTGCCCTCCCGAAGACTGCGGCGGGCCGGCGGGCTACGAGCGGCTGCTCTCGGCGCTGCTCAACGGTGACGATGAAGAGCTGGTGACGTGGGTGGGCGGCTTCTTCGACCCCGAGGGGTTCGACGTCAATCGCACCAACCAGGCGCTGCGCAACGGTGACTGACGCTCACGGCGTCCGCGCGAAGTGCGTGAGCGTCTGCTGCAGCCGTTCGAAATCGGGGGGCTTGGCGAGGTGCACGTCGAAGCCCGCTTCAGAAGATCGCCGTCGCGCTTCTTCATTGGCGTAACCGGACAGCGCGATCAACCGCACCCCCGGCAACGAGGGCTCGGCGCGGAGAGCGCGCGCCACCGCGTAGCCGTCCATCGTTCCCGGCAGGCCCAGATCGGAGATCACCACCCGGGGCCGGAATTCGCGGGCCACGGCC
Source organism: Archangium sp. (assembly GCA_043758715.1). Classification (GTDB taxonomy): domain Bacteria; phylum Myxococcota; class Myxococcia; order Myxococcales; family Myxococcaceae; genus Archangium_A. The sequence goes on along the minus strand of JAYVNA010000363.1, from coordinate 32 downwards.
AGCGCGCTCGTGCCGTCCGCCACCAGCCTCAC
>JAYVNA010000362.1:0-15344 GCA_043758715.1 Archangium sp. | reverse complement strand
GCGTGGACGTCTTCGTCAACCTCCACCCGGCGGATCTCGAGGACCCGGAGCTCTATGACAAGGGCTCGCCGCTCACGGCGTTCGCGTCGCGGGTGGTGCTGGAGATCACCGAGCGGGCTTCGGTGGCTCATGACGAAGAACTGCCCCAGCACGTCGAGGCGCTGCGGGCGTTGGGGTACCGGGTGGCGGTGGACGACCTCGGCGCGGGCTATTCCGGCCTCACCACGCTCGCCCGTGTTCGGCCCGAGTTCGTCAAGCTCGACGGCTCGTTGGTGAGGAACATCGACACCTCGGGCGTCAATCAGCTGATCGTCGCCGCCGTGCGCGACCTCTCGAAGCAGATGGGGCTGCGTGTCATCGCCGAATGCATCGAGACCGCGGCGGAGCTGGCGACCCTGCGCGTGCTCGGAGTCGACTTGCTGCAGGGCTACTTCTTCGCCCGCCCTGCGCGGAACTTCGTCCCGGTGAATTTTCCCAGCGTGGCTGCCTGAGGGGTCCCGCCGTCCCGGGTGGTGAGGTAGGTTGCAGCACCCATGAGCGAGCCCATCGACCGAGTGAACGCGCTGAAGACGATCCCGCTGATGGCGGGCTTGCCTCACAGCGACATCGAGCAGCTCGCGAAGAAGGTCGTCGAGGTTCGCCACAACAAGGGCGCGGAGATCATCAAGGAAGGCACCAGCGGCTCGTCGGTGTTCCTGATCATCGAAGGCGTGTGCGAGGTGCGCCGCGGCAGCAACCGCATTCGCGAGCTCAAGCCCGGCGAGTTCTTCGGAGAGATCTCGATTCTCGACCCGGCGCCCCGCACCGCGACCGTGCGCGCGATGGAGAACTCGGTGTTGCTGGTGCTCGAGGGCTACGACTTCCGCACCGCCCTCAAGTCGAGCATGCAGATGTCGCAGCGATTGATCACCGTGCTCGCCGAGCGGCTGCGGCACATGACCGACGAGTTCGCGCCCCGCGCGCGGATCTGAGCGCATGGCCAGCGTGAAGGTCGACGCGAGCCGGGTCCATGCGTTCGTCGACGAGAAGGCCTTTGCCCAGTGGCTCTCGAAGAACTGGGACAAGGAAACCGAGTCTGGATTCGCATCTACAAGCTGAAATCCGGCAAGCCCTCGATCACGCCCGCGCAGGCCATCGACGTCTGCCTGTGCTGGGGCTGGATCGACGCCATTCGCAAAGGGCTCGATGAAGAGAGTTTTCTGCAGCGCTACACCCGGCGCGGTCCCAAGAGCACCTGGAGCCAGATCAACGTCGCCAACGTCGAGCGGCTCACGAAGGCCGGCAAGATGAAGCCGGCGGGGCAGCTGCACGTCGAGGCGGCGAAGGCCGATGGCCGGTGGGCCAATGCGTATCGCCAGAAGGCCACTGAAACGCCGCCCGATTTGCTCGCGGCGATTCGCGCAGACCCGAAGGCCCACGCGATGTACGAGACGCTCTCGGCGCAGAACCGCTTCGCGATGAACTTCAGAACGCTCTCGCTCAAGACGCCCGCGGGCCGGGCGAAAAAGATCGCAGCCTTCGTCGAGATGCTGCGGAAGGGCGAGACGATTTATCCCCAGAGCGGCAAGCCGAAGAAGTCCCGCTCAGCGGGTTGAGGAACGCCGCCGCGGCTTCTTTTTCTTCGTCACGGGCTTGGAAGCGCGTTTCGCGGGCGGGTGATCTTCCTCGCCGACGGCCAGCTCGATCCCGAAGATCTCGGCCAGCAGGTCACGCGGGAGCTCGTCTTTCGCGGCGGTCGGCTGGGCGATCGCACCCGCGGCGGCCTGGCCAATGAGGTCGAACTTGTCGACTCCGCGCAAGACGAAGAGCAGCTCAGGTTCACGGTCGAGCCGCGAACCGACCCCGTACAGCACCGCCGCGAGGTGCTTGCACAACGAGGCCGAGTCGGGACACGAGCAGGACATCTCGAGCTGGCCCGACGCGGGGAACAGGCCCGTCTGCGGGTTGCACAACCGCTCCATCACCGCGTCTGAGAGCTGGCCGGAGAGCAGCTCGATGACCGATTCGATTTTCCCCGTGCACTGCTCCACCAGCGACTTCCAGCGACGAAGCGCGAGCGGCTCCATCTCGATCTTCACGTCGTAAACGCTCGAGCCGCTGACCAACGCCGTCACCACGCCTGGCGTGAGCTGGAGATCGATGACCGAGCCATTGCGCGCGTAGCTGCGGCCGCGGGGCAAGCGCGTCTCGTAATCGCTGTACGTCTCGAGGTGTTTGCACCACGCCTTGCCCCAGAAGGTGTTGGCGAGGGCGCGGCCTGCGATGATCACCGGCGAGAGCTTGCGGCCCTTCTTCTCGAGCCTGGCCGCTTCGGCCTGCGCGCTGGCCTGCCGCTCGCCGACGGTCTGCTTCCGGGGGAACGAATCCCAATCTGAGCGGTACCAGGCCATCTCGTCAGGCCTCCGCGCGGGCCGAACGAAGATCGAGCGAGACCAGCTTGAGCAAGGCGCCATCATCGAGCTCGGTGAGCTTGAGTTCTTCTCCGCCCTCGAGCAGCTCGGTGCTCAGCTTGCGCTTCGATTCGATCATCTCGTCGACGCGCTCCTCGATGGTTCCGCGGCAGATGAACTTGTGCACCAGCACGTTCCTCTTCTGGCCGATGCGGAACGCGCGATCGGTCGCCTGATTTTCCACCGAAGGATTCCACCAGCGATCGAAATGAATCACGTGAGAAGCGCGGGTGAGGTTGAGCCCCGTGCCCCCGGCCTTGAGCGAGAGCACGAAGAAGGGAAGCGCCTCGTCTTCCTGGAACTGCTTCACCAGTTGTTGACGCTTCTTCACGGCGGTCTCGCCTGAGAGCACCAACCCCGGCTTGCCGAACACGCCCTCCAGCCACGTCGCGAGTGGCCGGGTCATCTCTTTGAACTGGGTGAAGATGAGCACCTTCTCCTGACGCGAGGCGATCTCTTCGCACAGCTGTTGCAGCCGCTCGTGCTTGCCGCTGTCGCTGACCTGGTACTTGCCGTCCCCCAGGTACTGTGAGGGGTGATTGCAGAGCTGCTTGAGGCGCATGAGGTACGAGAGCACGAGGCCGCGGCGGCTCATGCCCGTGGCCTGGCGCAGCTCCTTCGCGAGTGAGTCGACTGCCGCCTGGTAGAGGGCCGCCTGTCTCTTGCTCAAGCTGCACCACGCCTTGAGCTCGGTCTTCTCGGGGAGATCCGCGATCACCGTGCGGTCGGTCTTCAGCCTGCGCAAAATGTACGGGCGCGTGAGCTCGCGCAGCGGTGCGAACGAGGTGCTCGCCTTCACGAACGACTTGAACTGGGTGGGGTTGCCGAGCAGCCCCGGGTTGAGGAAGTCGAAGATCGACCAGAGATCGCTCAGGCGGTTCTCCACCGGAGTCCCCGTCAGCGCGATTCGGCTGCTGCCCTGCAGATGCTTGACCGCGCGGGTCTGCTGCGCGCCCGGGTTCTTGATCGCCTGCGCCTCGTCGAGCACCACCAGCCCCCAGCGCCGCGCCTTGAACCACGGCACCCGGTGCAACGTTCCGTAGCTGGTGATCACCACGTCCGCGCGGGCGATGGAGTCGGGTTCGCCCGCCGCGAGCTCCTTCGCCGGGAGCTCGGAAGGATGCGCGATCACCACGCGCAGCGAGGGCGCGAACTTTTCTGCCTCGAGCATCCAGTTCGCGATCAACGAGGCGGGCACCACGAGCAGATGCGGGCTCTTCACCGTGCCTCTTTGCTGCAGGAGCAACATGAGCGCGAGCACCTGCACCGTCTTGCCCAGACCCATGTCGTCGGCCAGACAGGCGCCCAGCTTCAGCTGTGACAGCAAGGACAACCACTGCACGCCCGCGCGTTGATAGGGCCGCAGCTCGGCCTTCAACGCGTCGCCGGGGTCCGCGTTCCCCGGAGCGCGGAGGGCCTGCAGGGTCTGGGTGAGCCAGGGGCCCGCTTCGACGCTCGACCACGCCTGCACTTCGGGGGGCGCGTCATCGTTCGAGGTGATGCTGGCGCCTGCGAGCAAGCGCATGCCTTCGAGAAACGAGATGCCGTCGCTGGCCTGCTTCTCCACCGAGAGCCAATGCGCGAGCACCTGTTCGAGCTTGGTGCGATCGACTTCAACCCACTTGCCCTTGAGCAGCACCAGGCCTTCTTCGCCGTCGCGCAGGGCCTCGAGTTCCTTGGCCGTGAGCTGTTCGCCGCCGACTGAGACGCTCACGTTGAAATCGAGCATCGCCTCGAGGCCGAGCGCGGAAGGCGCCTTGCCCCCGAGCGCCACCGAGACGACCGGCCGGGGAGGGCGGCGCGCTTTCCACCAGTCCGGCACGCGCACGATCACGCCGCTCCCTTCGAGGGCGGGGAGTTCGTGAAGAAAGACGTGCGCTTGTTGCGCAGTCCACGCGAGAGGGCGGAAGAGCTGACCCGTATCGACGAGCTTTTTGATCAGCGCGGAGTCCTCGGCGGCGCGCTGCACGGGGACCAGCAGGGCGAGCAGGCGATCTTTGTCTCGCGCCGTCGACGAGTCGCGCACGGCGTCTCCGAGGGGCCGGTGCTGCGGCTTGCCCTGCGGGGACATTCCCGAGGTGTAGGTCGCGAGGAAGGCGAAGGGCCGCTCCGGGTCGCGCTTGTTCTCGGCGAGGTGGAGGTGGACTTTGCCCACCACGTGCCAGGCCTCGCTCTTGCCGGCGAAGAGCTCCTGCACGGTCTGATCGGGAGCGCTGGCGAGCTCCTCCTGAAGGGCCTCGAGGAGCTGTTGGTGAATCGTCTTCAGCACCGCGGCGTTGAGGTATTCGCCGCCGGGCATCGGTGGGGCGGAGCGCAGCAGTTCCTCGAGCCGCTCGTCAGAGATCGTGAAGGCGACGCGCTCTCGCAGTTCTTCGATGCCGGGCGTGGTGCAGACCGCGCTCACCACGAAGCGGGCGAGATCTCGCCAGAACGCGAAGGCGGGCGGCAGCTCGGTCTCGGTCTCACTCCAGCCGAGGTGAAGGAGCCCCTGCGTCGACCCCGCGCTCCATGCGATTTCCAGTCGAGCGGCGACTTGTCCGGTGACGAAGGCCTCGTCAGCGGCCGGCGCGGTGAGCGCGACGTGACCTGTGGGCGTGAACGCGATGCTGAAGGACTTCAAGTGTCAGCTCCAGCGCGCGCACGAGACATGGGCGCGCAGTGTTTCATCAACGGTCAGAAGTGACGCGCCCATTGCAAGTGCGTGAGCGGCGATGAGCCGGTCATAGGGGTCGCGAGTGAAGCTGAGGTCGAGCGCGCGATCGGTGGCCTGGGCCAGGGAAGCAGTCTCGACGAGGATGTCGTGGTCTTCGGCCAGGCGCTCCGCGATCCATCGGCCGGTTTCCCGCAGCCGGCCGATTTCGAAGAGCGCCTGCAGCTCCAGCACCACGAACGGAGAGATTCGAAGTTCGGAGGCGTCAAGCAGCTTCCGCACCGGCTTGAGCCGTTTGGTGTCACCGGCCCGAAGCCAGATCGCGACGTGGGTATCGAGGTGAATCACAGGCGAGGCTTCCAGTGCGAGACCCAGTCGAAATGAACGAGGTCGTCGGGGTCGCCGACCACCAGCTTCGGGTTGGGCTTGGGCTTCCGTTTCGAGGGGCGGGCGCGCTTCGCGGCGCTGAGGGGCTTGATCACCACCGTCCCCTCGGCCCGGGCGACCTCGACCGACTCGCCGGTCGCCAGCACCCGGTCGAGGACCTGATAGAGCTCGGCACGAAGCCTGGTGGCGGTGATCTTCATTCCGTCAATTATACGTACGGACGTACGTACGTATCAAGGCGCGGCTCACCGGACGGGCGGGCGGCGCACCAGGGTCCAGGTGGCGAACAATGACTTACTGAGATCGTCCGTGAGGCCGCTGTCGTTGCCCTGGTCCCACTCGAGCACGTGGCCCATCTCGCGCGCTTTGGTGGCGTCATCGACGTCGAGCGCCACCACCTCAAACCCCGCCGCCTGCAGTTGCTCGCGCGACCACGGGCAACGCCCATCGGCCATGGCGAGGTAGGGATCCTTCTGCGCGGGGGCGAGGTTGTAGATGTAGAAAAACCCGCCGGGCTTGAGCATGCCGAACACCAGCTCGAGCAGCTTGGCGTCTTCGAGCCCGAGATCGATCTGCCCCTTCGCGTCTTTCGGCTCGGCGGGGTGCACGTACCCGCGTTTGAGGGTGTTCTTCGAGATGAACAGGTCGTAGCCACCGCCGACTTCCTTCACCAACTTCGCGTCGCTGGCGAAGAAGCCGTGGTGCAACTTCACCGGGCCGACCAGCGCCTTCGTCGCCAGGGGAATGAGGGCATCGATCTCGACGCCGTGCACCTCGGCGCCCAACTTCGAGAGCATCAGCAGCTGGCTGATGTTGCCGTAACCGAAGTCCAGCACCTTCTTGCCCTTCGGCTCGAAACCCGCGTGGGCGAGCACGTCGAGCGCTCGGGAATAGCCAAGCGGGTCGGCGATGCGCGCGTAGACGTATTCGTCGTCAGCGATCCGGGCGGCGTACGCGGGATCTTTCGGGTCCTTCGGCACGCACTTCTGCTTGTCCTTGGTGCAGTACCAGGTGGCCGCAGTGACGGGCTTGAGCTGGTTGACGTTGTGCAGCCATTCCTTCACCCAGGCTGACTCGAGGGTCGGCTCGAGTTTGGCCGCGAGCCGGCGCAGTTCGGGCAGGACGGGGGGCGGCGGCGGGGCGCCAGCGTCAGGGGTGGCGGCCAGCAGCGTGAGCAGGAGCACGTTCATGGGGCTGCGACCATAAGCGCGAGCCCCCTGAAAAGGCTCAACCACCGCGGCCCTTGGGTAGTAAGGCGACTCGCCATGTCTTCGGAGTTGGAGCGGGAAATCAGTCGCCGGCGCACGTTCGCGATCATCTCGCACCCAGACGCCGGCAAGACCACGTTGACGGAAAAGCTGCTGCTCTACGGCGGCGCGATTCACCTCGCCGGCAGCGTGAAGGCCAGGCGCGCCAAGCGCTACGCCACCTCTGACTGGATGGCGATCGAGAAGGAACGCGGCATCTCGGTCACCTCGTCGGTCTTGCAGTTCACCTACAACGATCACGCGGTGAACCTGCTCGACACACCGGGCCACCAGGACTTCTCCGAAGACACCTACCGCACGTTGTCGGCAGCGGACTCCGCGGTGATGCTCATCGACGCGGCCAAGGGCGTCGAGCCGCAGACCATCAAGCTCTTCAAGGTCTGCAAGCTGCGCGGCATTCCGATCTTCACCTTCGCGAACAAGCTCGATCGCTACGGCCGGACCCCGCTCGAGCTGATGGACGAGCTCGAGAAGGTGCTCGGCATGCGCGCCTACCCGATGAACTGGCCCATCGGCTCGGGCCCTGAGTTCCGCGGCGTCTACGATCGGCGCACCAAGAACGTGCACGCCTTCCAGGCCTTCGGGCGCCATGGCGAGGCCGAGGTGGGCGAGAAGATCATCCCCATCGACAGCCCCGAGATTCTCACGGTGCTCACGGAGAACGAGCTCGAGAAGCTCAAGGAAGACATCGAGCTGCTCGACATCGGCGGCGACGACTTCAGCCTCGAGAAGGTGCTCGAAGGCCAGCTGTCCCCGATGTTTTTCGGCTCGGCGATGACGAACTTCGGCGTGCGGCCGTTTCTCGATGCCTTCCTCGAGATGGCGCCGGCGCCTTCGGGGCGGCCTTCGAGCGCGGGCTTCATCGAGCCGGTGGGCGAGAAGTTCACGGGCTTCGTGTTCAAGATTCAGGCGAACATGGACCCCTCGCATCGCGACCGAATCGCCTTCTTGCGGGTGGTCTCGGGTCACTACGTCAAGGGCATGACCGCCCACCACGTGCGCCTGGACAAAGACATTCGCCTCGCCAAGCCCACCCAGTTCATGGCTTCCGAGCGCACCGGCATCGAAGACGCCTGGCCCGGTGACGTGATCGGCCTCTTCGACCCCGGCATCTTCCGCATCGGGGACACCCTTTTCGAGAAGGGCCCGCGCAACTTCGACTTCGAGTGCGTGCCCCGCTTCTCGCCCGAGTTCTTCGCCGTGGTCCGCTCGAAAGACCCGATGAAGCGCAAGCAGATGGAGAAGGGTCTGGAGCAGCTCTCCGAAGAGGGCACCATTCAGATCTTCCAGCAGCTGCAGATGGGCATGAAAGACCCGATCGTCGGCGTGGTCGGCCAGCTCCAGTTCGAAGTGCTGCAGTACCGAATGGACGCCGAGTATGGCGCCGACATCATCGTAGACAAGCTACCCTTCGGGCATGCGCGCTGGGTGGTGGCGCAGAAGTTCGATTCGAAGGCGTTCGACTGGGAGGGCAACCGGATGACCGTGCAGGACAGGGACGGGCTTCCCCTCGTGTTGTTCCGCGACGAGTGGGCCATGCAGCACGCCCTGCAGAAGCATCCTGAGTTGGCATTCCAGGCCCATGCGCCTCAGCTCAAGGCGAGTTCGGTGATCATCGGGCCCAGTTGACGTGAGGGAGTAATGGATCGACTGCAGCAACTCATCGAGGAAGGCGTCATCGACGAGGTCTTCAATCAACTGAAGACAGGAAAAGAAGCCGAAGTCTGGCTCGTGAGTCATCGCGGTGAAGCAGTGGCCGCGAAGATCTACAAAGAGCGCGAGTTCCGCAGCTTCAAGAATGACGCGGGGTACAAAGAGGGCCGGGTGGTGCGCAACACGCGCACGCAACGCGCCATGGACAAGGGGTCGAAGTTCGGGCGCGCGTCTGCGGAAGAGGCGTGGAAAGCGGCCGAGAGCGACACCATGTTCCTGCTGCACGCGGCGGGCGTTCGGGTGCCCAAGCCGGTGCTCTTCTACGACGGCGTCTTGCTGATGGAAGTGATCGGCGACGCCGAGGGCCGGGTGGCTCCGCGCCTGGTCGAAGTGCAGATTCCGAAGGAACAGGCCGCGCCGATGTACGTGTTGCTGCGGCAGGAGGTCATCAAGATCCTCTCGCACGACCTCATTCACGGCGACCTGTCCGAGTTCAACATTCTGCTCGGCGCCAATGGCCCGGTGATCATCGACTTCCCGCAGGTGGTGACGGCCGCGAAGAACTCGCAGTCAGAGAAGTACTTCCGCCGCGACCTGGGCAACCTGCTGCGCTTCTTCGGCAGCATCGACCCCGCGGTGACGGCGAAGCACTCGAACGACCCCGATGAGATCTGGCGTGAGTACGTACGTCGCGATCTCTCGGCCAGCTACGTGCCGAGCGGGCGGGTGCAGCAGCAGCCGCAGGGCCGGGCGCAGCACCCCGGGCGCGGGGGACCTCCGCGGCAGCAGGGGCCGGGACCGCAGCGGGGGCCGGGACCTCAGCGCGAGGCCGGGCAGCAGGCGCCAGCGCAGCAGCAGAGGGGGCAGGGGGCGCAACGCGGGCCGGGTCAGCAGCAGGGCCAGCGGGCGCCGCAGCAAACTCAGCCGACTCAGCAGCGAGCGCCGCAGCAGGCGCAACCGAATCAGCAGCGTGCGCCGCAGCCGGCTCAGCAGCGAGCGCCGCAACAGGCGCAACCGAATCAGCAGCGAGCGCCGCAACAGGCGCAGCCAAATCAGCAGCGCCAGGGTCAGCCGAACCCGCAGCGACCGCAGCAACAGGGTCAGCCTCGCGCACCGCATTCAGGTCAGCCTCAGCCTCAGCGCCCCCAGGCTCCGCGCGCCGATCGCCCTCCAGGGCAGCAGGGACAACCGCGCCGCGGCCCTGAGGTGGTGTTTCGTGGCCCGAAGACCGAGCCGCGGGCCGCGCCGGCGAACTGGAGCGAGGCAGCACCCCGGGCCGCGCCTCCGCGCAGCGACGCCGGGCCTCGGAAGAGCGGCGCAGGCCGTCGAAGGCCGCCTCGCCGATTCTGAACGACGAACAAACGACGCCGAGCTCACGTGCGAAGCGACGTCAGGGCTCGGCCGCTGAGGGCCCCGCGAGGAGAGACCTGTTCGAGTCACGACTCCGACGGCTGCTCAAAAATGTCAGGGGCAGGTGGCCTTGAGTTCGACCACCAGGCCCGTGTCGCTGAAGAGATAGAAGTGCTCTTCGTTACCGACCCGCGCCTGGTGCGTCACGGCGCTCCAGTGCGGCCCGAAGGCGTCGAGACCGGGGAAGGCCGAATCGAGGGGCACGCGCTTCCAGGTGCCGAGCGGCGGTGTATCGAGTGAGAGCCGGTAGAGCGCCGACGAGCTCAGCGCGAAGGCCTGGCCGCACAGTGAGCCGTAGCTGAGCACCGAGGGCATCGGCGCTTCAGGAATCGCCGCCGACAGCGCCACCGGAATTGGCAAGCCAAACACGCGGCCATCAGAGGTGCCAACGCGACCATGACCCTGCTCCATCCAGGTCGAGACCGAAGCGAGGCCCGTGGTGCCAAGGCGGATCTCGTCGGACTGCCACAGCGATGAAGACGAGGCCACCACGCGAAAGAGCCGCTGCTGGGCCACCACGTAGCCCTCGAGCAACTTCCCCGTGCCCGCGTCACCGCGATCCGCGGCGGTGAACGAGAGCGATTGGATCTCCGAAGACGGCAGCGGGACCACCTTGATCGAGATCGTCCGGGCGCCTGCGTCCGGCGAGAGCAGCCGCGCGTCCTCGGCCCAGAGCCGATCGCCCGCGCCGATGATGAGCCAGGGCTTGCCCTCTGCATCGGCGGCGATGGTCGAGAACGACCTGGTGCCGCTCGCATCGATGAGACCGCCGCCCCCGAAGCTGACGGACGGCAGCAGATCGCTCGAGCGGCTGAGGAACGCGAGTGGTTCGGTCACCGAGAGGGCGTTCAGCTTGCGGCGCATCGACTGCACCACCATCGTCTGATCGCCAACGGTCAAGTTGCGGCCCGAAGAGCCGATCATCCAGTCCGGGTTTTCGGTGACGCTGCCCGCGATGTAGAGATTCGCGGTCGAATAGTCGACGGGCTGTAGGCCGATGGCGCTGGTGATGGAACTGGGCGGAGTGACGTAGTTCCCGATCCTATTGAGAACGTCGTCGTGATGAAGGGTCAGCAACGAAGGCCCGCCAGCGACTCTCTCGGGCGCACTGCCGGAGACCATCGTGTCGCAGAACGACCTTCCACATTCCCGCGGAATGCCGACGAAATCGACGCCTTGCAACCCGGAGCTGAAGGCATAGCCCCTGCGCATGCCCACGGGCAGGTCGAGGGGCTCCAGTCCGCAGCCGCCGTCAACTGAGTGCTGTCGGTAGCCGACGATCGCTCCACCGCGCTGACAAAGGGTCTGGGCCTCATCGGGGGAAGGCGGATCGTGTTCGATGGCCATTCCGAGCAGGGTTTCCCCAGAGCCGCACGCCGCGCATGGACCATAGAGGGGGTCGAAGGCCAACGCCGCACAGCTGCTGGCGGATTGCGAAACGGAGTTTCTTTTGAACACCGACACGCGCCGATCCTGATCGCTGGTCGCGGCCAGCGTGTCCCGATCGGGGTCAGAAAAGAGCCGGTCGATGCTGACCGGAGAACTCGAGCACGCATCGCTGAGTCCTGGCAGCGACACCGGCCGCCACACGGGGGTCGACGAAGCTCCTCCATCGAGCGCGACGAAGCTGCCGTTCAAGCGCAGAGCCGCGTACGGGCCCGCGCTGGTCGCGGCGAGGGCCGAGCGGCCCTGCGAGTCAGCCGACAAGAACGCGAGGTCAACCACCGAGGAGGGCAGGGTGGCGAACTGGCAAGCGAGCGTCGAGGTTCCGAGGTCACACAGTCCGATGCGGGCGCCCGAGAAAGCCGCGAGATTTTCAACCACCGCCGATGAGGATCGCGACCGGTAGCGGAGTTCCGCGTTCGCGAGCGAAGGCTCAACGACGGTGGGAGTGCCTCCGTCGAGCGCAACGGCGTAGTCGACCAGTCCCATCGCGTCGGTCACCAGCACGCGCTGATCGGTTCGGGCCAGTGCGTGGGCTGGGCGGAGCAGCGTGACGAACCCCGCGTCGGCGACGGGTGGGCCCCACGCACGGCTGTTGCTGCTCTGGGCGAGGGTTATTTTTCCGCCGCCGACGAGGGCGGCTCGATGGCCCTGGCTGGTCAAGAGCACCGATGCCAGTTCGACCGGCGCGGGGAACAGTGGGCTCACCTTGATCACCGTGAAGTTGGCCTCGGTGCCACGAAGACGTTGGGCGGCGACGTCGACACAGGCGCCTTCGGGACCACAGCGCCAGGTGGCCTCGCAATCGAGGTCGCTGGTGCACAAGTAGCCCGCCCCCGCGTCGCGGGAATGACAGAACTGCCCCCGCACCTCGCGGCCGCAGCGCCAACCCGGTGCACAATCGCCCGCGTCGGGAATGAACTCTTCGCTTCCACGGCAGCCTCGATCGAGCGCGGCGGTGCGGTCGTAACAAATTCGCTCGGGCCCGCAGTGCCACGCGCCTGAGCAGTCATCCGACGACTCGCACGCGTAGGCGAGCGGCTGAGCGGGGTCCTGGCAATACCCCGAGAGCCCGCAGCGCCACCCGCTCGGACATGAGTTGAGCCCGTCGGCGCGATCGCACGCGTAGAGGCGCGGCACCTGGTCGCCCAGGGTGTTCGTGCACGCCGACAACGCCAGCACCAGCAGCGCGAGCTTCTTCATCGGAAGCTCCCGGTGAACGCCACGCCGGGGCCGGTCCACACCATGGCCACCGAGACGTCACCGTTCGCAGGGCCCGAGGGCAGCAAGAAGATGCCCACGCCGATCAACGCCGCCCCCGCGATGAGCCCGGTGAGGCCCAGGGTGCGCTGCAGGGCCAGTTCCTCGCCTTTCTGCTGGTAGAACGAGGCGCGATCGAGCAGCCCCGTGGTGCGCAGGCCGGTGGCGAGATCGTGCTGATACTGCTGTTCCTGAATCAACGCCTGAGCGCCGAGCGCGAGACCGGCCGCGGCGATCACGCTGCCAGCCCCGATGAAGGTGATGCCTGGCAGCTTCGAAGGGCGGGGCGGAGCGGGCGTCGCGGTCGCTTCCGCCACGGCCCAGGGCAGCAACTGCCGCAGCGTGTCTGCGTCGCGCGCGATGCGAATCGATCGTGCCACCACCACCGACTTCGAGACGTCGAGCATCTGCATCGAGAGTTGAAGCGAGGGCCCGATCTGGCTGATGGTTCCGCTCAGCACGTAGGGCGCACCCAGGGCCCCGGCGAGCTCGGTGAGGCACGTCGAGGCCTCGCAGCCCAGCAGCTGCTTCTGGCGCTCCATGCCCAAAATGGTCTGCACGTCTTTCGAGGTCAGACTGCGGAAATAGCCGCGGCGATCGACTTCCGGAGCCACGCCATCGGTGATCGCTTCGGCGACCGCCGCATCGACGCCCCGAAAGGTGAATTCCTGCACCAGGAGGCGCGGGAGCTCAGGCGCGGGTGAGGCCGCGATCAACGTCTGAAACATCAGCGCTGCGACGAGGGACATTTGCAGAGGTTAGCCCCTCGCAGTGCGACTCATGGGTGAATCTGCGGCCTACGCCTCGACCACGAGCGACGGGTACCTTCGCGCCAGCTTGTCCTGAATGACCTTGAGGCTCTTGCTGCCCGGCTTTCGTTTCGCGTTGCGCGCGAACGAGATGTTCTTGAGCGAGCTCGGCCACTGAACGTCAGTCCACATCGACCACGCCGAGATGGCGCTCCAGTCGTTCGAGCCCAGGGCGCGTGGGTCGATCACCAGCTGCTCAAGCGCCAGACAGGCCCGCACGTGACAGAGCCGGTGCAGGGTCGAGTTGAGCTGGGTGGAATCGATGGGGCCCACCGCCGCCTCGCGCACGAAGCCGTCGCGCACCGTGGTGGTCACCACGCCCGTGCGCTCGAAGCCCTCGAGCCACCACAGGCCTGCCGGGCCCCGCTCCTTGGCCAACTCGGGCTTGAGGGCGCCCGCGAACGGATCGCCTTGTTCTTCGAGCCAGTCTGCGTAGACGTCGGCCGCGTGCGCCTCGCGCGAGATCGCCGCCTCGAGCTCGGGGTGGCGGGCTTCGGGGTACTCCATGAAGACGTAGAGCGCCGAGCCCGAAGTCATCACGCTGCCGTGCAGCAGCCACTGCTTGCCCCGGCGAGTGACGTGGTACCAGCTCACGCCGTCACACATGGCGTGCTCTGAAAAGTCGCCGGCCTCGTCTTTCACGTTCGCCGTCGGGAACAGCGCATCGGCCGGCAACTGCATCGCACGCTTCTCACCAGTCTGCAGTTCGATGCGTTTGATCCACGGCGCGCTCAGCATGGACGCACCTTATCCGTGCCTCGACCAGGCGGTCAGCGCAGTGCGGTCTTCGAGGCGGGGAAGATGCGGCGGGCCTGAGCACGCAGCGCGACGGCCACTTCGAGCGATTCGCTGGCAAAGATGATCCCGTCGGCGCCTTCCTGGCGCAGCGTGGTGCCCTTGAGGAAGAGCGGGCACGAGGGCTGCTCGAAGCCGCTGGCCACCGCGTAGGCGAGATGACAGCGCAGCCGCGGGAACGTGGTGGCCGCTTCGGCGCTCTGCTTGAAGGTGAGCTTGAACCCGTCCTGCACCCAGTCGACCCGGCGCACTGCCGAGGCAAAGAGGGGGCAAGACGCGCGCTCCCCGGCCGAGACGCCTTCGCAGGCCTGGTCTTCGAACTTCTCCAGAGACTTCGCCGCCACCAGGTGAGCGTTGGCCTCGGCCAGCTCGCGATCGGCGGCCTGCATGTGCTCGTCCGCGGGGAGGTACGGTTCGAAGGGCGAGTCGGCTTGCCCGAAGATCACGCTGCCCGGGGCCCGAGGCGCCGCGCGCATCGGCTGGGAAGGATCGGCCTGCGCCTGCTCCTGGCGGGCCTTCGCGAGGTGAATCTCCGCCTCGTTGCGGTGCTCATCGACGGTCTGGTTCTCCGCCTTCATGTGGGAACACGACGACGCCATCACTCCGAGAATCACCACGATTGAAGTGCGCATGGAGCGAGGGGCTGCAGCGAACATGCCCGCGGCGTTTCGCTCGCACGGGCGCGCTTTCGTGCCCGAGCTGGTCCTTCACTTTGACCCTTCTCACATCACTCTGAGGGAAGCCGGCGCGCCTCGCAGCGAACGGTCGGGCCGCCCTCGCCTTCGAGGCGCGTGATGGCTTCCTGATCTTCTTCGCTCAGACAAGGCTTCAGGCGCTCCCACGCGGCCCTGCGCAAGCGACGGGCCGCCTCGAGACTGACCGCGAGGCCCATGGCAGCGAACGCGACGGCACCGAGAACCCAGCGACGTGGTGCGGGGGTAACGTTTTTTCGGGTGTTCTTCATGACGTCTCCTTGGTGAGGAGGGCCGCGACGAGCAGCATCGAGGCCACGCCCCAAGTGACGAATTTTTCTCGAAAGCGAGCGCGGAACTCAGTCGGCCTGAACGAATCGTTCGCTCATTTCGATGGAGCTTTCAGCTGAAGAGCGGCCCCAGCTTCATCACCAGGTCGAGGTCCATCGGGATCAGTGAGAGGTCCCCCGACATCACCGCGAGCTTGGCGTTCTTCTGGCCCTTGAGCAGCGCGATGAAGTCCTTCG
>JAYVNA010000361.1:0-1575 GCA_043758715.1 Archangium sp. | reverse complement strand
TCGGCCCCGACGAGAACATGCACGACTCGATGATCGAGGAGATCGCCAAGCTCAGCGCGCGGCGCGGCTACATCCTCGGCATCGGCGTGATGTCGAGCAAGGTGGTGGGCATCAACCACAAGGAATACGCGGTCACCTCCACCGGCGTGGTCACCTTCGTCGAGACCACCCTCAAGCACCTGGGCATCAACATTCGCAAAGACGCCTTCACGGTGAAGTTCACCGGCGGGCCGAACGGCGACGTCGCGGGCAACGCGATGAACATCATGCTCAGCCGCTGCCCGAAGATGGAGATCACCCTCATCCTCGATGGCACCGCGGCCCTGGTGGACCCCAGGGGCGCCGATCACAAGGCGCTGCAGGCCATCGTGCTCAAGCAGGACCTCGACGGGTTCGACCCCAAGGCGCTGCACGTGGGCGGGTACATGCTCTTCCGCACCGGCAAGCGGAAGGTGGGCATCAAGGAGCAGTACCGCAAGGTGACCCGCACCGCCGCGGGGCTGCAGGAGGAATGGATCTCCGTCGACGACTTCTCCGAGCAGTTCGGTGATCTCGTCTTCACGGTGAAGGCCGACGTGTTCATTCCGGGCGGCGGCCGCCCCGAGACCATCGACAAGGACAACTGGCAGCGCTTCCTGTTGCCCGATGGGGCGCCGTCGTCGAAGGCGATCATCGAGGGCGCGAACTCGTTCATCACCCCGGCGGCGCGCGTCGAGCTGCAGAAGAAGGGCGTGATCGTGATGCGCGACGCCTCGGCCAACAAGTGCGGCGTCATCTCGTCGTCATACGAGATCATCGCGAACCTGCTGCTGAACGAGAAAGAGTTCCTCGCGAACAAGAAGCGCTACGTGAAGGGCGTGCTCGAGATTCTCGAGCGGCGCGCCAGTGACGAGGCGAACCTGATCTTCCGCCGGCACAAGGAAACGGGGCGTCTGTACACGGAGATCTCCGACGCGATCAGCGTGGAGATCAATTCGAACTACGCACGGCTCTTCAAGTTCTTCCAGTCGAAGCCCGAGCTCGCGCTCAAGAGCCCGTGGAAGAAAGTGATCGCCAGCCACCTTCCGACGTTGCTGCGTGACGACAAGCGCTTCAACGATCGCCTGCCGCGGCTGCCGCAGAAGTACCGCTCGGCGATCCTGGCGGCGGAGATTGGTTCGTCGATGGTCTACCGCGGAGATCAGACCTCCGACTTCGAAGACCTGGTGCGGCTGCACGTCGAGCGCACGTTCGTCGACTGATCACTTCGAAGAGCGCAGGGGCACTCCGGCGACCAGGGCCTTGAAGTCCCTGGCGTCGTAGAAGGCGAGCTTCACGCCACCCAGCTCGAGGGCGACTCCGGAGGTGAGCTGCACGCTCTCTCCGGGGAAGGCCACCTTGCTCCCCACCATCGTTCGGCGTTTCTCGCTCACCGGCAGCAGGTGCCAGGTGCTGCCCTTGAGCTCGAGCCGGGCGTGGACGCGCGAGACCGTGGGCTCGGCGATCACCACCTCGTTGTCGAGGGCGCGGCCCACGCGCAGCGGCTTGTCGTCGCCGGGGTTGAGCACGAAACACAGCGCGTCCGTCAGCGTGGGG
>JAYVNA010000360.1:0-5197 GCA_043758715.1 Archangium sp. | reverse complement strand
GGATCATTCACCCCTTCACCGGCCGCAAGGTGCGCGTGTCCGAGGAGTCGGCGTCGTCCCGCTAGAAGTTGATCGCGAGGCCCACGCTGATCACGTGCCGCACGTAGAGGAAGTTGTTCTGCGGCAGAAAGCCGAGGAACCCCGCGTAGCGCACGTCGAGGTCGAGGTAGTGGTTGAGCGGCTTGACCAGCTTCACCGTGAGTGACGAGACGTTCTCGTCTTCTTCGAGCACGGTGAGATCGGGCGAGAGGTACACGCCTTCGGGGAACACCGAGGGCTGCCAGGTGAGGCTGGTGAGCAGCGTCAGCTCCCACGGCAGCCGGAAGCCCGCGGTGGCGTTGAGGCGGTGCCGCTGCACGCTCTCGCCGAACGAGTTCGAAGACTGATCGGTGTACGAGTAGCTGAAGGTGAAGTGAAACGGCCCCCGGTACGAGTAGCTGAGGCCACCGGCAAACACCGTGTCTGCGCGCGTCATCTCGGGTGGGGGCTCGCTGCCTTCGGGCAAGGGCCGCGAACGCGCGACGCCGTTGTAGGTGCGCGGGTTGTACGAACCGAACGCCGAGACCGAGTGCCGCTTGTTGATGCGGTAGCGCGCGGAGAAGGTGCCGTCGGGGCCCCAGAAGCTGTACGCGAAGCGGTTGTAGAAGAGAAAGCGGTGCGCGTTGATCTGCACCCGCATGTCGACCGAGGGGTCGGGGAAGAAGTCGAGCACCGCGCCCCCGACGAGATCGGTGTAGTCGCGCTCGGCGCCCCGGCGATCGCGTGCATGGCCTGAGAGGCCGGCGGCGAAGTACTTCGCGAACGTCACCGTGCCCTCGAGCTGCGCGGCCTGCACGATGGTGTCTTCGGTGGGAACGAAGATGAACTTGCGGCCGCTGACGTCGTAGCTGCCGATCAGCTTCACCCGCTCGCCCAGCCGCAGGATGCCCTCGAGCTGCCCGAGCCCAAACAAGAAGAGGTCAGGCTGGGTGCCGATGGAGCTGGAGACGAAGTCGCGCCGCGCGTTCGAATCGAAGGCGGGCCCGAGCCACAACCGCGCGTGGCCCTGGAACTCGGCGGCCGCCGCAGCGGTCGACAGCAAGAGCACCAGGCTGAGCGCGCGTCGGACCAAGAGGCCGCGGAACTTAGCCAACCCCACGCGCTTGTGGCTCTTACTTGAGCTGCGAAGCGCGCTGCTGCAGCTCGTCAGCCTTCTTCTTCAACTGACCAGCGAGGCTCTGCAGGCGCAGGCGCTCGACTTCGAGATCGTCGAGGTCGTCATCACCGCTGGAGACCGCGCGGGCGCCGCCGAACTGCACCCGGGCGTCGGAGGCGGTGGTGATGCGAATGTTGGAAGAGTCGAGGCCGGTGCCGCTGGTGGTGCCGTCGGCGGGGTTACGGCTCTCGGCAGGCGAGCCGAAAGCCTGTGTGCCCAGGGTATTCGGAGAAGCGGTGGGGCTGAAGGCGCCACCCGAGCTGCCGGCGGTGGTGTCGGCAGTGGTGCCCGCAGGAGGCGGCGCAGCGCCGCCGGTTTTCGGGTCGTTCAAGGCAGCGGTCGGCGCGGTGGCGGGGGTGGTCAGCGTGCGCTGCACGCGCAGGCGGCGATCACCATCGTCGAACATCGACTCTTCACCCATGAAGCGCTGCACCCGGCGATCGAGCTCGACCTCGTCACGGCGCTCGGCGATGCGCGTCTCGAGCACCTTCACTTCGCGGCGCAGCTTCTCTTCGTTGTCGCGCAGCAGGTCAGCCTGCTCGAGCAGCTCTTCCGGATCGTCGCTGGGCCGCACGGCGTCGAGCGTGGGAAGGCGAGCGGCCGGCAGGGTCTGGCGCAGGGCATCGCGCTCGGTGCGCAGCTTGCGCAGCTGACCGATGAGGCCCTTGCGCACGTTGCGATCGGTCTGGCGATCGAACTCCGAACGCACCCGCGTCAGCTCGGTCGAGAGGCCATCGAGGAGCGCGACGTTGGCGTTCTCGAGCTCGGTCTCGCGGCCGTTGACCTGCGTGGCCAGCTCGCTGAGCGCCCCGGACAGTTCCTGGCTGCGCTTGAGCGCGGCGTCGAGCTCACTGCCGGGGAGCAGCTTGCCCTTGGAGGCCGCCTTGAGCGTTTCGATCTTCGAAGAGAGGGTCGACAGCTCGTTGCGCTGCTTGAGCTGTTCCTGCCGCAGGGCCGTCGCCTGGTCCCTGGCACCCTGGCTGCTGGAGCGCAGGGCATCGAGGGAACCCGCCGCCCAGACCGGGAAGGCGAGGAGGCAGGCGGTGAGGAGGACGGCGCTCAGCTTCATGATGGGAGCTCTCTTGAGCAACGGCGGTGCCAAGAGGCAAGGTCGATTTGCCGGGAAATCCAACCCTTTGGCGTGATGTGCGACAGTCCCTTCCTCATGAAAAACAGGGCGATCGACAGATTTCCGAGGATCCGGTGAAGCGCCCCCCTTCGGCGCTGTGGCGGGTGCACAAGCCGCCCGGGGTCAGCAGCACGTCGCTGGTCGATGATTTCCGCAAGGCGCACGGCGGGAACTTTACCCTGAAGGTCTCTCACGGAGGGGTGCTTGATCCCTTCGCTGAAGGGCTGGTGCTGTTGCTGGTGGGCGCGGCCAACCGCCTGTTCGAGGCGCTTCACGAGGTGCCGAAGACCTACGTGGCCCAGGTGCACTGGGGTTTGGAGACGGACACCGGGGACGCCGGCGGGCGCGAGGTTCGAAAGGGCGATGCTTCGACCTTGAGCGCTGATC
Source organism: Archangium sp. (assembly GCA_043758715.1). Lineage (GTDB taxonomy): Bacteria > Myxococcota > Myxococcia > Myxococcales > Myxococcaceae > Archangium_A. The sequence continues at coordinate 2,486 of JAYVNA010000360.1, read as the reverse complement.
AGCTCGCCGCCGCGCTCGTTCCGTTTCGAGGTTGGACCGCACAGGTTCCCCCGGCGACGAGCAACAAGCGCGTGGGCGGCGAACGCGCGTACGAGAAGGCGCATCGCGGCGAAGTGGTGACCCTGCCGGCGCAGCAGGTGTACCTGCACTCGGCGCGCTGGCTCTCGCATCAGCTGCCGGTGATGAGCTCGCTCGAGGTGGTGGTGCGCGGCGGATTTTATGTCCGCAGCCTGGTGGGTGATCTCGGCCGCGCGCTCGGAGTGGGCGCTCACGTGGCGGCGCTCGAGCGGAAGGCGATTGGCCCGTATGACGACCCGCGTGCGCCGGTGGAGATGACGGGACGCGAGGTGTTGCCGTGGTTGCCGTCGATCGAGCTGACGGATTCACAGTGGGGCGATCTCAAGAACGAGATCAGCCCCCAGCTGATCAGCACCACCGAGGCTGCGTGGGATTTGCCGCCGGGCTTTCCGCCGCCCACCGCGGGCGTGCGCGCGTTTCACCAGGGGCGCCTGGTGGCGCTGATCAGGAACGGCCCGCCGCTGATCTTGCCGGGCGGGATTTAGGGTTGTCCCTCTCACCCTCTCCCCCGCGGTGAGAGGGAGCTGATGGTTCATTCCTCTGGAGGGCGATCGCCCTTCTGAATGAACCCGTACTTTTCGAGCTTGTAATAGAGCGCCGAGGTTTTGATGCCGAGGAGCCGCGCGGTCTCGGTCTTCACGTGCCGCGCCTTCTCGTACGCGCGCTCGATCAGCTGCCGCTCGAGATCCTCGAGAATGTCCGGCAGCGGGCGATCGCCATGAGGCACCGGCAGCGCGCCCTGCGTGTGCGAGGCCCGCGCTTCCGCCGACTGCAGGAACGCCGGGAGATCCGTCTCCTCGAGTTCCTTCCCTTCGGCGAACACCAGCGACTGCTCGATGGCGTTCTCCAGCTCCCGCACGTTGCCCGGCCACGCGTAGCGGCACAGCCCCGAGACCGCGGCGGTCGACAACCCCTTGATGGCCGGGTTGATGCGCGGCGCGTGCTTGGCGATGAAGTGGCGCGCGAGCTGGCCGATGTCTTCGGGGCGCTCGCGCAGGGCGGGCAGCTCGAGCGGCACCACGTGCAGGCGATAGTAGAGATCTTCGCGGAAGCGGCCCGCGGCCACCTCGGCCTTCAAGTCGCGGTGGGTGGCGCAGACGACGCGCACGTCGACCTTCACCGTCTCTTCGCCGCCGACGCGCTGAATCTCGCGCTCCTGCAGCACGCGCAGCAGCTTGGTCTGCACGGTCGCGCTGATCTCACCCAGTTCGTCGAGGAAGATGGTGCCGCCGTCGGCCAGCTCGAAGCGGCCGAGCTTCTTCTTCACCGCGCCCGTGAACGAGCCGCGTTCATGACCGAACAGCTCAGACTCGAGCAGGGTCTCGGCCAGCGCCGCGCAGTGCGTGACGATGAACGGGCCCGCGGCGCGCGGTGAGAGATCGTGCAGCATGCGCGCGACGAGTTCCTTACCGGTGCCGGACTCGCCGTGCACGAGCACGGTGGCATCGGTGGCCGCGGCGCGCCGCACCTGCGCGAGCAGCTTCTGCACCGGCTGGCTGTCGCCCACCATCGAGACGCCGGTCTTGCCCCCGAGATCGCGGGACAGCGCCTCGGTGGTCGCTTCGAGTTTCACCACCCGCGCCCGGGTGCGGCTGAGCTCGAGCGCTGCGTCGACCTTCGCGCGCAACACGTCGGGGGGGAACGGCTTCTCGATGAAGTCGGTCGCGCCCCGCTGCATGGCGTCGACGGCGGTGGCGATGCTGCCGTGCGCGCTCACCACCAGCGCCACCACGTTGGCGTCGTGCGCCTTGAGGCGCTTCACCACCTCGATGCCGTCCATCGCGTCCATCTTCAGGTCGGTGACCACGAGGTCCGCGCCCTTCGCCATGAAGTGCGCCACGCCTTCGACACCGTTGCGGAACGCGAAGACCTCGTGACCGGCCTTCTTGAGGGTGACCGCCATGCCTTCGCGCATGGTGTCGTTGTCATCGATGACGAGGATGCGAGCCATGGGGCCGGTATAGCGCTACTTGTTCATGAGGGCGTTTGCCTTCCGCCCTCACTTGGTCAGCCTGCACTCGGTGCCGTCGACCTTCACGGTGTACCGGGTGCCCCACAGCCCCTGCTGGACCTTGAAGTCGAGCTCCTTGCCGCCCTGCTTGCCGGTGAGCGATTTGGTCTCGCCCACGTTCACCGCGAGCTCGTCGCCGATCTTCTTGCCGTCGGCCAACAGCATCGCCGTGACGCCCGTGAGCCGGGCTCCGCCGTGCACCTCGATGGCGAGGCCGCCGCAGGTGCTCACCAGGCGATCCGAGAACCCGCTCGAAAACGTGCCGCCCTTCTTCTTGCCGGTCGGCTCCGGGCGTTCGGGCGGGGGCGGCGGAGCATCGGCCGTCTTCACCGGTGTGGCCTTCGCGCTCGCGACGCAGCCCGTGCCGGCGACGAAGTGCAGGCCCGCGGGGCACGAG
>JAYVNA010000359.1:0-5208 GCA_043758715.1 Archangium sp. | reverse complement strand
GCACCGCCGCCGCGATCAACGCCGCGTTGGCGTGCCACTGCGCGTAGGTGATCAACTCGGGTTGGGTGCCGGTGGCGTGGCACTTCGAGCAGCGGTCGAGCCCGATGGGCTTGATGTCCTGTTCCCAGCCGATGGCCGCGGTGCTCGCGCCCCGGAACTCGAAGTGAACCCGCCGCGAGGTGCTCGTGCCCGCGCTGGTCGCCGTGACGTTGAGCGTGTGCCAGCCATCTTCCAGGGTGGAGAGCGAGATGGGCTTGAGCACGCCGCTCGCCTCTGCCCCGCCGAGGCTGTGGAACGTCTGACCCGCGGTGGGGCCGCTGCCCGTCACTCCCTTCATCAGGTCGAGCGGGCGTTCAGTCGCGCCGTCGAGCTCCCAGCTGAGGGACTCGAGCACCTGGTCGCTGGAAATCGATGCCTGAATGACCAACTGGCTGTCGAAGACCCGCGCGCCCTGGAACAGCCCGCGCACCCGCGGCGGCACGTTGGGGGCGATGGAGAGGGTGCTGGTGCCCACCCGCACCCAGGCGGTGCCGGCGGCGTCGACGGCGAGCAACGTGCCGGCGGCATCGAGGCCCTGCACCTGCGCCCACGAGCGGGTGTCGCCGTCGTAGCGATACAGCCCGTCGCCCGCCTGCATCCAGGCGTAACGGCCGGCGGCGAGCAGCTTTCGGGGGCTGGGGCCCAGCGTGTATTCGCGCCAGGAAGTGCCTGTGTAGAGCAGCAGGCTGCGTTTGGTGATCGCCCAGAGCTCACCGCCGCTCTCGCGCGAGGGCGCGATGCCCGCGAGGCCCAGCACGCCACCGGCGAGCGTCTCGGCGCTCAACCCCGAGCCGCGCACGGTGAAGTCACTGCGCGCCGACTGGGAAGCCGCGAACAGTTTCCCGTCGCGCGCGAACCACACGCCCGGGGTGCCATCGAGCGTGGGCGCCGCGGCCATCGCGGTCAGGCCGGTGAGGCTCTCTCCCGCGACTTGAAATTCGGTGAGGGCGCCGCGCTCGAGCCGGTACAGGCCCTGGGTGTGTTGCAGCCACGCGACGCCATCGCCGCCCATCGCGGTGGCGAGCAGACCGTCGGCGGGAAGAAGTTCCTGCCACGAGGGCGCGATCAACCACCCCTGGTCGGCCACGAAGAGCCCGCGCGAGGTGGCCACCAGTGCGTTCGAGGGCCCCAGGGCGAACACCGCGGTCGCCGGGCCCGGCAAGACCAGGTTCTGCGGGTGAGACTCGAGCACGCCGCGTTCACCGTTGCCGCGCACGCGCACCACCCGGCCCGCGAGATCGATGAACACGCCGCCGCCGCGCTCATCGGCGAACGCAGGGGTGGCCGAAAGCTCGAGCATGGTCGCCTGGGCCACCACGTCGAAGGCGCCCGGTGACAGGGGCTCGAGGGTGGTCGCTTCTTCGCAGCCCATCGCCACGAGCGACAGGAGCAGCACTGAACGGATCAAGCGGGTCGAACCTCTCCCCGAACTTCTCCCCGGTGGGGGAGAAGGAGACCGGGGTTCATGCCAGCAGCCCGGGCAGCGGCTGGACGCGGGTGATGGAGTAGTCGATGTCGGCCGCCTTCATCACGGTGGCGATGACGTGGTCGGGCAACACCTGGGCACCGTCGGGCGCGGGCTGGCCGGTCGCGTGATTGATCACGCCCGCCGAGAGGCCGACGTCGCCGCTCTTGCCGAACACCATGTTGTGCTTGATGCCCTTGCCCAGCAGCATGCAGCTGTTGGTGATGTGGTGATCGCGGCCGCCTGAGGCGTTGATCAGCGGCGTGCGCGAGAACTCCGAGAAGACCAGCACCGTGGTGTGGTCCATGAAGTTGCCGCCTGACGGGTGCGCCGAGTTACGCAGGTCGGTCACGAGGTCCGCGAGGGCATTCCAACCGACGCGCTGATTCTGGGCGTGGGTCAGCTGCGTGCCGAAGTGGGTGTCGAGACCGCCGGTGATGTTCATCGACACGCACTGGCTGACGCCGCGCTTGAGCGCCGTGGCGACCAGGGCCGCGCGCGCGGCCGCCGAGCTGCGAGGGTCGTTCGGCCCCTCGGGACGCAGGGTGTAGAGCTGGCGCAGCGCTGCTTTTTCCGCGCGCATGGCGGCGGTGTCGGCGGCGCTGTCTTCGAAGCGGAAGTACCGATCGAGCTGGGCGTCGAGCACGGTCTGCATCTGCGACTGGCTCTCGCGATACTGGGTGACCAGACCGCGGCTGTCGTAGAGGTCCGCCTCGCACGAGATGCGCCGGCCATGCATGTCGATCAGCTCGCGTTCGATCTCGCTGTCGAGCGCGGTGGGGCTGGGCGCCAGCGTCAGCAGCAGGTCGTTGCTCGAGGCCACCCGCAGGGCGTTCGCGTACCCGGGGTACCGATCGTTATACGTCTCGATGTTGTAGGCGATGTTCGGCACCGGCACGCGCGGCTTGAGCTGGCCGACGATCTCGGTGGCGGTGGTGCTGCCGCGGGCGGCCGAGCCGTTGGGCTCCTTGCCGGTGAGGAAGTAGCGGAAGCCGACCTCGTGGGCGACGGTGCCCATGTTGATCCCGCGCACCACGGCCATCAGGTCGAAGTGATTGGCCATGCGGCCGATCGCCGGGCCGAAGTCGATGTTGCTGCCTGCCGGCCGCACTACGTTGGTGGGGAAGCTGGCGTCACCCGAGAGCAGGCTGTAGCCCGGGAGAATGCGCGTCTCGCTGATGCGCTCGGCGGTGAACGTCGCCGGGTCGCGGGGGTCGAGCGAGAGCAGCACGTCCCAGCCACCGTTGAAGTAGGCGAAGACGAAGCAGTGATCGGCCGGCGCCAGGCTGGCCGCCTGCGCGAACGCGTTGAAGCTGAGGCCACCCAGCAGGTTGGCGCCCGCGAAGCCGGCGGCGGCCTTCATGAAAGTGCGGCGGGGGAGAGCGAGGTTCTTCTTCATGGTGGTGTCGCTCCCGATCAGTAGGTGATGAAGCGAGGGTCAGTCATCATCGCCACGCAGATTGAGCCCCAGGCTTGCTCTGGCTTGTTGATGGCCTTCGCGCGCGCCGCGAGCTTCTTGAACGTGGCGGTCCAGTCGATGAGCTCGGCTTCGTCGAGCGGCGAGCCCCAGAACCGCACCGAGAGCGTGCCCAGGTTCTTCGCGATGGTGGCGTCGTCGAGGGTGGTGAAGTCGCGGCTGCCTCCGGGCACCTCGGGCCAGAGCACCCGCTGGTCCCGCGGGCGGGCGAGATCGTCGCGGGCCACGTTCAGGCAAACCTCGCGCGCCCCGTCGTCGAGGAACTTCGCGAACACCAGGTTCGGCTCGGTCGCATCAGAGACGGTGAGCGCGTAGTCGGCCTGCCCCAGGGACGAGGCGAGGTTGTCGATCTGCGTCCACTGCCGGCCGGTGACCGTGAGGATGCTGGCCTTGAGCTGTGCCACCGAGATGCGGCGGGGCGCCCGGCCCGCGTGACCGCCGTTGGCCTCGGGGTCAGGCAGCGGGGTGAGCGAAGGGTGATCGGTGGGCAGCTGCACCGGGGCCAGCGTGCCCGCCTGATCGCCGGTGGACCCGGGGCCCTTGCTGCAGGCGGCAAGAAAGACGAAACCTGCGACGACGAGCTGGCGAGCCATCAGTCGACCCTCCGGTAGGCATCCGAGGACACGATGCGCAGCATCAGGTGCTTGAAGTTGTGGTTGCTCATCGCGAACTGGTCGACGAGGTCGTTCAGGTAGAGCCGCTCTTCTTCGCTCGTCATCGGGTGGCCCAGCAGCTGGTTCCACGCGTTCTTCACCGCGCACTTCTCGAGCTCACCGGTCTGGAGCGTGCGCTCGACCAGCAGCCGGGGGCCGCCCACGATGTTCGGTTCCTCGTCGGCGGTGCGGTAGAGGTACGTGCGCAGCAGGCCCAGCGACTGCGCGCCTTCGCCGTCGAAGGCCTGCATCACGTAGTTGCCGCACTCATTGTCGCAGGTGGTGTTGCCGGCCAGCGCGCAGTCGCGGCACTTGGCCGACACCTTCGGGTACACGGTGGGGTCGAGGTACTGGGCGTTGCGCTCGCCGAAGCGGCCCCAGTGCGCGCCGACCGGCTCGATGGTGGCGTGGCAGTACGAGCAGCCGCAGCGGGTGGCGAGGTTGTTGTCGCGGTTGCAGCTGTCTTCAGGCGGAGGCACCGCGGCTCCCGCGGGGGGCGAGAAGCTCTTGCACAGGAAGGCCGACCAGAACTGGTTCACGCGCGAGCGCTGGGTGGGGAAGCGGTACAGCCAGGCCGCGGTGGTGAGCACGCCCGAGGCCTGCTCGTCGCGAGTGTACTCGACCCACGAGGTGGTGTTGGTCATCGGCACGTTGGGCACCAACGAAGGCTCAGTCGGCGCCGTCGCCTGCCACACCGTCGGGCTCTGGGCCTGGCGATACAGCTGCGAGAGGGTGCCGTTCACCATGCTCCGGCGGGTGGTCAAAATGTTGAAGTAGTCCTCGTCGCGGCGAAGCACGGAGTCGATCAGCTGCAGCGGCTCTTCGTTGATCGCCGCGATGCGGGCGTTGTGAATTGCGCCGCTGCCAGACTCGCACCTACGCCCGGCGACGCCGCAGCCACACGCGCGATCAGCGAGGAAGCGGGCGGTCTCGCAGCTCTCCATCGTCCACGGGTTGACCTCGCGCGCCTGCGCTTCGATGGCGCACATGGTGACGGTGGAAGCGGTGGTCTCCCAGAACGGCGCGGGCACGGTGACCACGCCTTCCTTCTGCACGCAGCCGGTCTGGTTGCCGTAGCGGCCACGCACGCCGCCGGTGAGCGGCAGATCGAGCGTGCAGCGATCGAGGCGCGCCAGCTGGCCCGAGGGCGCCGCGGGGTTGCGGAAGGCGATGATGCGGCCGCTGCCGTCGAGCACCTCTTCGGTCATCGCCGCGGTGACGGGGTTGCCCGCCTGCGGGAGACACAGGTGCGGGGCGGGCACGCTCATGCTGCCGATCCGCCGCATGTCGCAGAAGTAGAGCTGCTTGTCGGGGATGGCGTTGAGCGTGACGGCCGCGTTGCAGTCGACGATCGCCGGGTTGGTCAGGTTCAACTGGGTGCAGGTGTAGTTGTCGGTGCTGTAGTCGAAGGACACCGGCAGCGGCACGCCGAGGCTGTCACGGCAGGTCTTGGTGGCCGGTTCCGAGTGCGGGTCTTCGCGCTGGGCGTTGCAGTTGTCCTGCTCGATGAAGTGATCGCAGCCCGCGCCGTTGCGGCCGCGCAGCGGCTTCGAGGGGTTGCCGCGAATCTCGAG
>JAYVNA010000358.1:0-15396 GCA_043758715.1 Archangium sp. | reverse complement strand
CCTGGGTCACGCCCACGCAGATGCCGCGCGGCACGCAGTTGGTGCCAGGACAGGTGCCGGTGGAGCTGCCCGCGGGGCCTGCGTAACAGACCCGGTTGACGCCTTCGTCCGTCGAGCCGTTGCAGTTGTCGTCGACGTTGTTGCAGAGCTCAGGCTTGCCGGGCCGCACATTGGGGTTGCTGTCGTTGCAGTCGCAGTTGGGCGCCGCAGCCGCGCCGCAGGTGCCGCACGCGCGCGAGCCGTCGTTATCGGCATCGACGATGAGTCCGTTGTCCACGGTGCCGTTGCAGTCGTTGTCGAGGCCGTCGCAGATCTCCGCGCTCGAGGTGGTGGTCTGCACGCAGCGCAGCGCGCCCGTCTGGCACTGGTTGGTGCCCGCAGAGCAGACGCCCTGCAGTCCGGTGGAGCAGGCGCCGCCGCCCCCGGGATTGCCGTTGTCCACGGTGCCGTCGCAGTTGTCGTCGATGCCGTTGCAGGTCTCGGCGATGGCGGTCAGCCCCACGCACACGCCCGCGCCGGCCTGGCATTGAATGGTGCCCATGGCGCAACGGCCCTGCTGGCCGCCCACGCTGCAGGCCCCGCCCACGTTGAAGCCGTTGTCGACGGTGCCGTCGCAGTTGTCGTCGATGCCGTGGCAGGTCTCGGCGATGGCGGTGAGGTTCGGCAGGCAGTTGAGCGTTCCTGCCTGGCATTGCGTGGTGCCGGGCCTGCAGCGGCCGGGCTGGGTGGTGTTGCAGTTCACGCCGCCGCCGGGGTTGCCATCGTCGGGAGTGCCATCGCAGTCGTCGTCGAGGTTGTTGCAGGTCTCCGTGCGTGAGCCGGGCGCGATGGTGCTCACGCAGGCCACGGTGCCGTTGCCCTGGCATTGGTTGGTGCCCGCGGCGCACACGCCCTGGTTGGTGCTGGTGCAGGCCTGGCTGACGTTGAAGCCTTCGTCGACGCCGCCCATGCAATTGTTGTCCAGGCCATCGCAGATCTCGGTGGTGGGGCCCACGTTGCGTTGGCAGGTGAGCGCGCCGGCCTGACAGGTGCGGGTGCCCGCAGCGCAGACGCCAGCCTGGCCGGTGGAGCACGCCCCGCCGCCACCCGGGTTGCCCTCATCGGTGGCGCCGTTGCAGTTGTTGTCGAGCCCGTCACAGATTTCGGTGGAAGGCGCGACGTTGCGCACGCAGGTGACCGAGCCGCTGAGGCACTGATTGACGCCGGGCGAGCACACGCCGCTCTGGCCGGTGGTGCACACGCCGCCGCCGCCGGGGTTGCCTTCGTCGGGCGCGCCGCTGCAGTTGTTGTCAGCGCCGTCACACACCTCGGCCGCCGCGCCGTTGGGACAGCCGGGCCCGCGAATCACGCCGGCCTGCGGGTTGACCGTGGGGCTGTCCGCGCAGTCGCCCTGGGCGACGGTGCAGCCGTCGAGGTCACAGTCGTTCTCGGGGTTGTTGGGCAGCGAAGGAACGCAGATGGCGAAAGCCGCGGGCGAGAGCAGCAGCGCGAGCAGGACGAAGGTGCGAGCCATCAGAAAAACGCTCCGAGTTCGAGGGCGAGGAAGGTGCGGGTGTCGATGGCGGCGAGGCTGGGATTGCTCGCCTGCAAACGGGAGAAGCGGGCGCCCGCGCGCGCGAACAGCACGGACACCGGTTTGACCTCGAGCCACGCTTCGGCAGAGAGGCTGAAGCCCGGCGACTCGGCCAGCGGGCCCGCGAGAAGAAAGCGGGGGCCGCCGATGAGCTCGAGGGTGACGAAGTCTTTGTAGAGCGGCTGCCGCACACGCAGCTGCGCATCGACCCCGCGCCAGGTGGTGCTCACGAGGGGAAGGTTGCAGTCGAAGTGTGTCTGTTCCTGGGACCACCCGCCGGCGATGCCGATGGTGGGCAGGTAGCCCTCACCGAGCCGATAACGCGCGCCCAGCCGCAGCTGGAGATCATCATCGCTCATGGTGCAGCTCTGGCCCTCCAGCCCTCCCGCGACGCCTTCGGCCCGGACGATCGCGCGGCGATAATGCACTTCGAGCGAGAGCTGGCTCCAGGCCTTGCCCGAGGTGGCGTCGAAGAACTCGAGCGGCATCAGCTGGGCGTTGAAACCCAAACCCACCACCACCCCGTTTTCCAGCGCGGCCAGGGAGTTCGCAGTCTCACCCGCCAGTGAGAGATCGCGCAGCGCCGCGCCGGGACCCACGGCCACCACCGCGCGAACGCGATTTCGCTGGGGCGCCCAGCTGCTGGTGTCCTTGCCCTTCGCGAGCTGCTCCAGCTCGGCGTCGACCACGTCTTCTTCCGGGGGCGGAAGCACGGGCTCGGCCGCGACCGGGGGCGCGGCGGCCTTCTCTGCTGCAAGGCGGGCCTTCTCGAGCTCGAGCAGCCGAGGCACCAGCCGGCCCGCGAGGCCGTCGGCCTGGGCGTCGGTCAGGGTGGTGAGGTCGTCGAGGCTGTCAGTGTCGAGGCCCTTGCCGTCGGCTCCATACAGGCGCGCGGTGAGCCGCGACTTGTTGAGGGTGAAGCCGATCACCCAGCGCACGCCCGAGACCTTCGCGAGCCGCGCGATCACCTGCGGGCTGTCGAGGGTGGCGGGGCCTGCGCCTTCTTTGTTGAGCACGCCCATCGCGACGTCAGCGGTGAGCACCTTGCCGCCCAGGCGGCGATCGAGCGCGCGCACCAGCTTGCCGTGCATCGAGGGCACGAAGCGCTCGACCACCCGGCGGGTATCGACCCCGACGAACGCGCCCTTTTTTCCCGTCTGCACGGCCGTCACCGGGGGCAGCACCAGCACGCCCTTGATCGAAGCAGAGGGTGAGAGATCGAGTTCCAACGGCGCTGGGTCGGCGCCCAAAGCGCTCAGGCCACACAACCCAACGACGAGCCCCAGCCAGCGACATCGGCGCATGGGCTCAAGTTACACGGGTCAGCGGGATCAGGTGAGTGGCGAAAGCGTTCCAAGCACCGTAGGAATCAGCTCGGTCACAGTGGGGTGCGCGAACACCGCCAGTTGCAACACCGTGTAGGGGACGCGCGCGGTCATGATGGCCGCGATGGTGTGAATCGCCTCATCGCCCTCCACGCCCAGAATGGTCGCCCCGAGAATGAGCCGGGTCTCGGCATCGACCAGCACCTTGATGAACCCGTCAGTCTCACCCCGCTCGAACGCGCGCGAGACCCGGGTCATCGGACGATGGCCTTTGAGAATGGGCCGCCCTGAGGCGCGTGCCTCCTGTTCCGAGAGCCCGACGCGCCCCAGGGGAGGATCGACGTAGACGTTGGCGATGAAGATGCGGTCCTTCACGGTGCGGGTGCCGCCGTCGAGCAGGTTGGCGGCCACCACTTCGAAGTCGTTGTACGAGGTGTGCGTGAAGGCGCCGCGCCCGTTGATGTCGCCCAGCGCGTAGATGTGGGGAACCCGCGTTCGCAGCTGATCATCGACGGGAAGGACGCCGCGGGCGTCGGTGGTCAGGCCCGCTGCGTCGAGGCCCAGGTCATCAGTGTTCGGTTTGCGGCCCGTCGCCGCCAGCAGGTGCGAGGCCTCGAGCACCTCGCCGCTCTTCAAACTGATTCGCACCCCCGACCCGACTCGCTGCGCCGCGCTGACCTCGGTCTTCGTGCGCACCGTGATCCCTTCTCGCGCGAACACCTGGGCCACCACCTCGGCGACGTCGGCGTCTTCACGCCCCAGCACTCGCTCGCCGCGTTCCAGCACGGTGACGCGGCTGCCGAAGCGCCGGAAGATCTGCGCGAACTCCAGGCTGACGTAGCTGCCCCCGATGATCACGAGGTGCGCGGGGAGTTCGTCGAGTTGGAGCACGCTGGTGTTGGTGAGCGCGACCTCCGCCAACCCGGGCGTACGGGAGACCACCGCTCTGGTGCCCGTGTTGAGAAAGAAGCGCTTCCCCTTGATCCGCCGCCCCTCGACGTCGACTTCGGTCGGCGAGACGAAGCGCGCGTGGCCGGAGAGAAGGGTGAGGTTCTTCGTGCTCCCCAGCCACGACTGCAGGCCGTCTTTCGAGGCCTTCACCACCGCGTCCATGCGCGCTTTCACTTTCGTGAAGTCGACTGTGATCTCGCCGCTGATCATCACTCCCCAGCGCGCGGCCTCTCGAGCGACGTACGCGGCGCGGGCGCTCGCCACCAGGGTTTTGGTCGGAGTGCACCCATCGTTCACGCAGGTGCCGCCCAGATGCGTCTTCTCCACCAGCGCCACTTTTCGCCCGGACGCGGCCAGGCGCGCGGCGAGAGACGGCCCGGACTGCCCTGCGCCGATCACGACGTCATCGAAGTCGTCCATGGCCAAGTATGTCGGTCAGGCATACTCGGCGCAGGCATGAGTTCACCCGGTTCCCCCCAGCGATGGATTCTCGCGGCGGCGGTGTTGGGCTCGAGCCTCACCTTCATCGATGGCTCTGCGCTGGGCGTGGCGTTGCCGTCGATTCAACGTGACCTCGGCGCCGGTCCCGCGGCGGCGCAGTGGGTGTCGAACGCGTACCTGTTGATGATCGGAGCGCTGGTGCTCGTCGGCGGCGCAGCGGGCGATCGGTTTGGCCGCCGGAAGGTGTTTCTCATCGGCGTGGTGGCCTTCACCCTGGCTTCGGTCGGCTGCGGGCTCGCGCCCTCCATGAACGCGCTCATCCTGGGGCGAGGCCTGCAAGGTGTCGGAGCTGCGTTGCTGACGCCCGGTGCGCTCGCGCTCATCGGCGCGAATTTTTCCCCGGACGAACGCGGCAAGGCTTTCGGCACCTGGGCGGGGTTTGGAGCGCTCATGGGCATGGCCGGCCCGCTCATCGGAGGTTGGCTCGCCGACGCCGTCAGCTGGCGCTTCATCTTCTGGATCAACGTGCCGCTGGCCGGGCTGGCGATCGCGATGAGCGTGCGCTTCGTGCCCGAGAGCCGCGATCCCGAGGCGCACCGGCTCGATGCGGTGGGCGCGGTGCTGGCGATCTCGGGCCTGGGCGCGCTGACCTGGGGGCTCACGGCGGCGCCCGATCTGGGGTTGAGCTCTCCGCGGGTGATGGGGGCAGTGCTGGGGGGCGCGGGCCTGCTCGGCGCTTTCCTCTTCAGCCAGGCGCGGCTGCGCGATCCGATGATGCCGCTGCGGCTCTTCTCGTCGCGCGTGTTCAGCGGCGTCAACCTCCTCACGCTGCTGCTCTACTTCGCGCTGGGCGGAGCGATGTTCTTCCTCCCGTTCGATCTCATTCGCGTGCACGGCTTCACCGCGACGCAGGCCGGCGCGGCGATGTTGCCCTTCGCGGTGGTGATGGGCTTGTTCTCCGGAGCCGCGGGACGCGTGGCCGATCGTTTCGGCGCGCGGCTGTCACTGAGCGTGGGGCCGCTGCTCGCCGGGGTGGGGTTGTTCGCGCTGGGCGTTCCTGATCCGGGCGCGAGCTACGTGGGTGGACCGCTGATCGGCATGACGGTGCTGGCGATCGGAATGACGCTCGCGGTGGGGCCGCTCACCGCCACCGTGATGAGCGCGGTAGGCGCGTCGCACACCGGGGTGGCGTCGGGCATCAACAACGCGGTCGCCCGGGTGGCGGGGTTGCTCGCGATCGCCTTGCTCGGTCTGGTGCTCTCTTCGGTCTTCGTCGCGCGCGTCGAGGGGCCCGAGGCGCGGGCGCTCCTCGGACAGGTGATGGCCGGCGCGGCCCGGTCGACTTTAGACCTCGAGGCCTTTCACGGCGCCTTCCGGGTGGTGATGGCGATCTGCGCCGTGTGCGCCGGGCTCGCGGGCGTGGTGGGCCGGCTCACCGCCCCCGGCCGCCTTCCCCCGAAAGAGTCGCGTGCTCACGACCACGGTTAGCGGATGTTCCACCCGACCAGCACCCAGCGTCCGCGGTGCACGTTGATCATTCCCACCGACGCGGTCTCGTTGAACAACGCCGCCGCGGTCGCCACCGGCAAGCCCAACAGCCGGGCCGTGAGCACGCGGCTCAGGTGTCCATGCGTGAACGCCACCACCGCGCGCCCCGAGGCGGTGCGATGCAGCAGGTCGACGAACGAATCACACCGCGCCGCGAACTCGTGCGGCTTCTCACCGCCCGGGCAACCGTGCTCGAACAGATCCCACTCGGGAAACTTCGCGACGATCTGCGAAGTCTTCAGCCCCTCGCACTGCCCGTAATCGAGCTCCATCAACGCATCGACGACGGTCGCCTTCACCCCGGGCAATGCCAACTCCGCCGTCTGCGCCGCGCGGCGCAGGGGGCTGGTGAACACCAGCGGCTCTTTGCCATCGAGCAACCGCTCGATGATCGGTCGCACCGCGATCGCCTGCTGCTGGCCCAGCTCGGTCAACGCAAGGTCGGTGCGGCCCGTGTACTGCCCCGAGACGGACCACTCCGTCGCGCCATGCCGCACCAGCAGAACCAGAGAAGGAAGGGGTGTCGTCGTCACGATGATGGAATCCCGACGCCCGGTCCGTTACGCAGGGCGCCATGTCCCTCTACCAATATTTCACCTCGAAGGGCCCCAGCGGCTTTGGGTATGGCTCCACGGCGGAAGAAGTAACGGAAGGCCTCTCACTCGAGGGGAAGACCTACCTCGTGACGGGCTGCAACTCCGGCCTCGGCCAGGAAGCGTTGCGGGTGCTGGCGATGCGGGGCGCCCGGGTGGTGGGTACCGCCCGCTCCGTCGCCAAGGCGAAGGAAGCGTGTGACGCGGTGAAGGGCGGCAGCACCGTGCCCCTGGCCTGCGAGCTCGCCGACCCCGCCAGCGTGCGCGCGTGCGTCGAAGAGGTGAAGCGCCTGGGCCTCAAGCTCGACGGCCTCATCTGCAACGCCGGCATCATGGCGCTGCCCAAGCTCGAGAAGGCCTTCGGCTACGAGCTGCAGTTCTTCACCAACCACATCGGCCACTTCATCCTCGTCACCGGGTTGCTCGAGCAGCTCACCGACACCGGCCGGGTGGTGATGCTCAGCTCGGCCGCGCACCTCAGGGCCCCCAACGGCGGCATTCAGTTCGACAACCTCTCGGGCGACAAGGGCTACAGCGCCTGGGCCAACTACGGGCAGTCGAAGATCGCGAACCTCCTCTTCGCCAAGGAACTCGCGCGCCGCTTCACCGGCACCAACAAGACCGCGAACGCGGTGCACCCGGGCGTCATTCACACCAACCTCGCCCGGCACATGAACTCGGTCGCGAGTTTCGTGATGGGGCTGTTCGGTCCTCTGGTGCTCAAGACCGTGCCGCAGGGCGCAGCCACCGAAGTCTTCGTGGCCACCCACCCGTCGGTGAAGGACACCTCGGGCAAGTACTTCGCCGACTGCAACGTCGCCTCACCGCGCAAAGATGCAGAAGACGCGGAGCTCGCGAAGAAGTTGTGGGAAGTGTCGGAGAAGATCGTGAACGAGCTGCCGCGCAGCTGAACGTTCCCGGGTACGGGTGATGCATCACCCGCCCGAATGAAGAACATCGCGACCGATCGCACCTCACTGGGGTTCGCGTCAGCGGCCCTCTTCAACTTCGCCTTCTTGCTCTGCGTCAACGCACACGTCGTGTGGAGACCCTGGCTGGGTGGCGTGGTGACGGACGCTTTCGGCCAGGCGGTGTGGGCGATCAACCTGGTGCTGGTGGTGCAGATCTTCGGTGACCTGCTGCTCTCGGTCGCGCACCCCCAAGCGCTGCAGCGCTTCGTCGAGTTGCTCACCTCGATCGCCCTCGTGCTCGGGGCGGTCGTCTTCTCCCAGGTGTTCCCCTTCGAGCTGGCGCGCTTCGGGAAGCTGGCGCCGACGATCGCTCACCTGGCCATGTTCGCCGTGGTGCTCGCCAGCTCGCGGGCGGTGGTCGTCAACTTTGCGCGCTTCATGCAGGCGTCGCGCGGAGACGGGCCGCACCGCCAGAACCCCCTTCACACCTGATCAGTTCTGGCCAATGCGCCCGCGCCGGACGAAGGCGGTGAGCGAGTCCAGGTCGAAGCCCGGTCGCAACGTCACCACGCCCGAGGTCGAGCCCGTGGGGTCGACCCGAAGCGACCTCACCTCGAGATCGGGCAGGGCCTGACGCAGGCGCCGCGCTTCCTTTTCCGGGACCGCGATCAACACTACCTCGGGCAAGCCGCCTGCGATCGCACCGTCGAGCGAAGCCTGAGACCCCGAGAGCACCTGGCACCTGCCGGAGCGTTCGAGCACTTCGGTGTCGGCGGTGCGCGGGCCCACCCACCACACCTTCAAGGCAGGGCTCACCGCCCCGTGCCGGGCAGGAGGCAGGGTGACGGTGAACGTGGTGCCCGAAAGCGAGGGCCCTTCAGCGACGCTGAGGTCACCGCCCTGGTTCTGAATGATCGAGCGTGACACCGCGAGCCCCAGCCCAGAGCCCTGGCCGGCGGGCTTGGTGGTGAAGAACGGCTCGAAGATCCGCTCCCGCACCAGCTCGGGAATGCCGGTTCCCGTATCGCTCACCGTGAGCACCGCGTCGCCCCGCGCGTTGGTCGAACTCGAGATCGACAGTTCGTGCGCGCGCCCGGGGATGGACTGCATCGCGTGCACCGCGTTGATGATCAGGTTCACAAAAGACCTGCGCCAGCCGGGTGGGCGCGCTGATGAGTTGCGGGAGCGGCCCCAGCGCAAGCACCACCCCGGCCACCGGGCCCCAGTGGGTTCGGGTGAAGCTCAAGGCCGAGCCCAGCGCCTCGCTCGGTTCGCCCAGCTGGAGCACCTCGGGCTGAGGCCAGGCCAGCGAACGGAGCTCGCCCACGATGTGCGCCACCCGCTTCGCCCCACACAGGGCCTCGGTCAGCGCCGTGCGCGTCTCGCCGTCGTCCACGCCCTCGAGCACGAACTCGAGCCAGCAGGTAGCCCATCGGCTCGGTCTGCTGCGCGCGCGCCATCGTCTTGGGGTCGCTGTACGCGGTCAGGTACACCACCGGAACGTCGAAGCGTTCCCGCAGCGCGGCGGCGGTCTCGATGCCGTCACGAGGCCCGTGAAGCCGAATGTCCATCAACACGAGGTCAGGGTGTTCGGCGGCCACCATCGCGAAGGCCGCTTCGGAATCGATGGCCACGCCCCGCACGTCGAAGCCCGCGCCGGTGAGGCTCCGCTCGAGGTCGCGCGCGAGAATGCCTTCGTCTTCGACGGTCACCAGCCGACCGGCGCGAGGAACGATTTGGGGGTGATTCATGAGGCGTTTCCTTCAAACGAATGAGAGCTCTGCGTACGCGCGCACCACCTCGAGCAGAGAAGAAGTGCCTGAAAGGCCTGTTGAAAATGCCTGCTGACAATTGCTCTTCGGGGACCCCATTTTCCGGCTCCCTGGCCCGAAATCGTCACGGCAATTCGCCTCCACGGGGAAGTAGTCTCGTGGTTCCGGGCGCGCATCCGCAGGACAGCGTTGACAGCGGCAGCCGACCCTCCCAGTCTTCGGGAGTTGTCGCCCTCCACGAATCCCACTGATTGGCCTGCTTCGGGCCCCGTCGACCTGGCCGTTCACGATCTGCCTCACGCTTCGGCGAGCACGGAGTGGTGGTACGTCAACGCGCACCTCACCGGGCCGGGCGGACGCGCCTACTCGCTGTTCGCCGCGTTCTTCCGAATCATCAACGGCAAGAAGGCGGATGGGTCGTGGGAACACGCGCACTCGTTGACCTGGGCTGTCAGCGACGTCGGCAAGCGTGACTACGTCGCGCGCAGCTTCGTCGACGCGAAGGCCCCGGCGATCGGCCTGGAGCGAATCAAGCAAGGCCAGGGCGCCAAAGACGAACGGCTCAACCGCGCTGTCAGCGAGGTGCTCGAGCGCAACCGGGTGCCCCTGCCTGATCGCTTCTTTCCCGGCCCGGTGCACGTCGCCACCGATCGCCTCGCGCTCGACTACGGCGGCATGCGCTTCGAAAAGACGGGCACCGGCGAGTACCGCTTGAGCCTCGGCAGCGGCGATGGGCCGAGAAACCCCGTGGGCGCCGAGCTCACGTTCATTCTGAAGAAGCCGCCCGTGCGCCACGGCGACGACGGCGTGGTGCGCGGCGTTCACGGCGAAGACATGTTCTACGTCTTCGTACCGCGCTGCGAGGTGAAGGGCAGCCTGACCCTCGATGGCGAACGCGTCGAGGTCAGCGGGCAGGGTTGGTACGACCACGAGTTCGGGGCGCCTCCGAAACAGCGCGAAGAAAAGAAGAAGAGCGACCTGGGCATCGTGGCGTGGAACTGGGTCTCGGCTCAGCTCGACGACGGCACCGACGTGAGCGTCTACGACCTGGTGCACTCCGAGACGAAGGAGAGCCAGGGGCGGTGGGCCGTGCTCAGCGCTCCCGACGGCACCAGCCACCGGTACGCTGAATTCTCACTGACCCCCCAGGGCCGTTGGCGCAGCGTGCGCACCTTCGAGACCTACCCGACCTCGTTCACCCTCGAGATTCCGGGCGCGGGCCTGAACGTCACGGTGGAAGCGGAGTTCGGAGATCAGGAGCTCGTCACCGTCATCAGCAAGCCCGCGTTCTGGGAAGGCCGGTGCAAGGTGCACGGCAAGCTCGAGGGCAAGCCGGTGCAGGGCCTGGGCTACGTGGAGCGCAGCGGCTTCTTCAGCGCCGAGACCCTCGATGGGTTCTTCAAGAGCGTGGGCGAGGCCGTGCGCGAGTCGGTGGAGCACGTGTACCCGCTCGAACTCTCGCGCAGCCACGCGGAGCAGTTGGTGGCGGCGCCGGGGCGCGAGTCGGTGCTCGACGGCGTCGACCTGAAGCAGCTCGCCCGCACCCTGATTGCTCCAGTGCGGGAGATCACCGATCGCGGCGGCAAGGCCTGGCGTTCGTACGCCGCGCTCGCCTGCTGTGACGTGGTGCTGGGCGACTCGCGGAAGTTCGCGGAGTGGCTGGCCTTCCCCGAGTTCATGCACGTCGGCTCGCTCATCGTCGACGACGTGCAGGACAAGTCAGACGTGCGCCGCGGCGGTCCTTGTGCGCACTTGAAATACGGCGAGGCGCTCGCGATCAACGCGGGCACGGCCGCCTACTTCATGGGGGAGCGCATGTTGCGGCGCTCGCTGGTGCCAGATGGGGTGAAGCTGCAGCTGTACGATCTCTATTTCGAGGCGCTGCGCGAAGGTCATGCTGGTCAGGCGATCGATCTCGACGGGTTGGAAGCCTTCGTGCCCGCCGCGCTCGAGGCCGGAGAAAGCGCCGGGCTCGAGCAGCGCGTGCTGGCGATTCATCGGCTCAAGACCGCCGCGCCCGCGTCTGCGCTGTCCCGCATGGGCGCGCTGGTGGGAGGTGGCTCCAAGGTGCAGGTCGACGCGATCGGCTGCTACTTCGACGCGCTCGGTCTCGCCTTTCAGATCGTCGATGACGTGCTCAACCTGCGCGGCTTCAAGGGTGGGCTCAAGCAGACCGGCGAAGACCTCACGCACGGCAAGGTGACGTTGCCGGTGGCGCGAGCCCTGGGCGCGCTGAGCCCAGAAGATCGCCGCCGCTTGTGGACGATGGTCTCGCTGCGCTCAGCCGATCCCTCCGTGGTGGGTGAAGCGATCGCGCTGATCGACAAATGTGGTGCGCTCGACGGCTGCCTCGCCGATGCCCGCCGGCTGGTGGAAGACGCGTGGGTCGCCTTGACGCCCCTGGTCGAAGACTCACTTGCCAAAGTGATGCTGCGCGCTTTCGGTTGGTACGTGCTCGAGCGCCACTACTGAGCAGTCATGACGAGGTCACCGCGCGCGCCGCGACGACTCGCGGGCAACCGGGATCGGGCTGCCACCAATCGCCCGCCGCTTTGGCCACCACGCGGCACCCGCCGCGACACAACGAGAGGTACTCGCAGCTGCGGCAGGGCTCCGGAGCACGCGCGACGAAGCCCCTGAAGGCGGTGAAGCCCGACTCCATCGCCTTGTTCACCGCGCGCTCGTCGAAGATCGATGCCTCGGCTGGCCCTCCGAATGAGCAGCCGGTGACCGAGCCGTCGGGCATCACCGACGCGAGCAAGTCGCCCCCGACGCAGCCCACCACCCCGAAGAAGCGCGCCACCGGCAGAGGCGGCCGATGCCAGAAGACCATCGGGGCAAACGAGCAGTCGAGCTTGAGCCTGATGCGGTGGCGAAAGGTCAGTTTGCGCACCAGGGGGAAGAACGCGCGCGCCTGCTCGTCGGTCAGGTTCTCGTCGGCGAACGTGCCCTGGCCGCGGCCCGCAGGCTTGAAGCGCAGCAACTCCACCTCGTCGAGGCCCAGTGACTTGCCCAGCTGCACCACCTTTTCCATGCCCTCGTAGCTGGTGCGTGAGACGACGAAGTTGATGCCGACGCGTCGGCAGTGTCGACGCAGCAACTCGAGCGCGCGACGGGCCCGGGGAAACCCATCGAAGCCGCGCGCGCGCTCGTAGTCGGCGCCTACGCCATCGACGCTCACGTTGATCTGACCGAACACAGCGCACTCCTTCGCCTCCGCCTCGGTGAGCGTCAGGCCCGCCGTCGTGAGGTTGGGAACCAGGCCCCGCTTCCGCGCGTGGCGCGCGAGCTCGAACAACCAAGGCAGTTCCATCGCCTCGCCGCCGCCGAGCGCCACGTGGAAGACGCCCAGGTCCGCCAGGCGATCGATGGCCGCGCGCGCCTGCTCGAGGCTCAGCGCAGGCCCCTTCGGGGTGGCGTCGACGTAGCAGCTGCGGCACCCGGCGCTGCACCGCTTCGAGACCACCAGGTGCACCTCGGTGGGCGCGCTCAGGTGCCCCGGGTCTTCGCCCTGCCAGCGCGGAGAGTCCGTCACGCCCAGCTTTCGAGCCCACGCGCGGTTGACCGAAACGACCGCGACGGGCCGCTCGAGGGCCACCAGCGCGCCGCTCCATTCAGGGCGCACCTTCACTTTTGCTCCCGGGGCGGGACTCCGTGCAGCTCGACCTTCTTGCGCCCCCGGAGCAGCACCGAGACCACCAGGCCCGAGAGCACGGCGGCCGCGCCCCCGAACAACAGGAAGCTCACGTCGATGCCCAGCGAAGACGAGTTCGGGTTCACGCCAAACCGCACCGAGAGAATGCGCGGACGGTCATCGAGCTCCTTCATCAGTCCACTCCTCCAGCGAAGGTGTCCGCGACGCGGGCCCACAGACCCGAAGCAACGATGGCGCAGAAAAGCAGGCTTCCCACAAGGAAAGACGTCAGCCCGAGCTCGGCCGCGCGGGAGGCGGCGGTCAGCGAGCGGGCGCGCAGCTCCGCGCCGGTCAACCACAGCAGGACCAGGCCTCCGAGGCAGACGAACAGCACCGCGTTCCGTTCGGCGGGGAGCCGGAACATCGCTGCCAGCACGAGGGTGAGCAGCACCGGTGCGCTCCAGCTGAATTCCTCGGGTGGCGGCCAGAGCTCACGCCGGCGGCGGAAGGTGCGCAGCGCGATGATCAGTCCCGAGAGCGCTGCGAGCGCGTTCATCGCGCGATGACGTAAGGTCTCGCCGCGCATTTGTTCTCCCCTCATCGAGGCCTGCATCGCCCAGCGCGAACCCGGGGGCGCCGGGAGCGCCTCGTACGTGCGCGCCGCCTCGGCGAAGTGCCCCTCCAGCGCGCTGAGGTCGGCCCGGGTGAGCGCGAGGTCGAGCGCCAGCTCGGGGTCAGGGTTCGACTCGAGCGCGTGGTCGAGCAGGGCCCGGGCGAGCTCGAAGTGCTCCCAGCTCATGTGCTGCTGCGCTTCCCACAACAGCGCACGCGGCACCTGCGGACTGGTCGGGTTCGCGGCGATCCACGCTTCGATGCGCGCGAGGCCCTGCTCGCTCGGGAGCTGCACTGCTTCGACCTCGGCCTGCTCGAGGTCTTCTCCGGCCAGCGTCATCAGCAACGCGAGCAGCAGCGTCACGGCGCGCCTCCGATGGGAAGCGTGAGGGGCACGGGGTGGCGCACGCTCAGGGTGATGAGCTCGAGCGCCACGCACAGCGCCAGCGACGAGAGCGACCAGGCAGCCAGCGTCTTGACCGGAGCCGTGGGCCACGCCCGCGACAGCGCCGCCGCCGCTGACCCCACGAGAACGCACAGGAGCAGGCGCCCGTAGAAATCCATTCCCAGGTCGGTGACGACGGTCGCGAAGACGAACCGGCCTGACAGCGGCAGATACCAGAGCAGCGGCGTGGGGATGACGTTGGAAAGAAAGTACGCGGCAAAGAAACCGGTCGCCCCCAGCAGCGCGGCGCGGGTGGCGTTCATGGCCCGTGCACCAGGGTGACGAGCAGGCCCGAGAGCATCACCACCAGCGTGAAGATGAAGGTGAGCACGCAGAAGACCGCCGAGATCCGGGGCGACGCGCGGTCATGCTCGAAGGCGATCACGGCGAGCACGAGGGGCAGGGTGAAGGCCGCGAGGTTCTCTTTGAGGTCGAACAGGTTGCTGGCCCAGGGCGCTTCGCGATCGAGCACCAGCCCGCGAACGAAGACCCGATAGTGCGGGTAGCTGAGCAGGCCGAAGAGAAACGAGCTGCCCAGCCCCAGCAACGAGAGCCGCGCGTGCAACCCCATGCGCGCAGCCGTGACCTCGCGGCCGAACAGCCGGGCTGCGCCCAGCACGCCGATGTGGCCGACAGAGCCGCTGGCGATGATGGCACTGACGGCATGCAGCAGAAGAAGGGCGTGCGGGCTCACGGGTTGGGCGCTGCGTACCAACTGTCGCGAAGCGTTCCTCCTGAGAGATCGAACACGCTGACCTTGAGACGTCCGTCGGCCTGCTGGTCGATCATCGCGTAGCCGTTCCAGGTGGCGGCCCCGAGCAGGGGCGCGCCTCCGAGCCCGAGGATGATGTCGCGCCCGTTGTCGACGTTGGGCTGGTGCTTGTACTCGTGCGAGTGCCCGCTGATGAAGAGCGCGAATTTGTGCTGGCGAATGAGGCTCATCACGACCGTGTTGGTGGCCACCGAGGTGTCCGCCTCGGGGTGGTGACGAAAGACGAAGGTGTAGCGGGCGTGCAGGTCGGCCTGGGTGAGCTCCTGCTGCAGCCAGGTCTGCTGGGCGCTGTCCCACGCGTTGTCCGCGATGATGATGAACGCCGCTCGGCCGAGCTGCGTCTCGACGTTGAACGCGTAATAGGGGCTGCGGGAGACCGGCGCGAGGGCCTCCATGTAGGCCACGTAGTTCGCGCTCGTGCTGTTGAGCAGACAGGGCCCGTGCCAGCACTCGTGGTTGCCCATCGCCATGAACCAGGTCCCCCCGAAGCGAGCCGTCGACTGAGTAAACAGCGCCATCTGAGCGCGCGCGATGGGGAGGCTGCCGTTGCAGACGAACATGTGATCGCCTTCGTCGACCACGAATTGCGCGCCCTTCGCCTTCAGGGCGTCGGCGATGCCGCTGATGATGGCGGTCGGGTAGTGCGCGGTGTCTTCACAGTTGGGTGGGCGCGTGTCGCCGGTGATGCCGAAGTGCAGAAAGGGCACTGTGCCTCCCGTGGGGCCGACGCCTGCCCCACCGCTCGTCGAGCCGCCGCCGCCGCCGCCCGTCGAGGTGAAGAAGCCGCCGCCGCAGCCGGTGGTGCATGTGCTCAAACCG
>JAYVNA010000357.1:0-5212 GCA_043758715.1 Archangium sp. | reverse complement strand
CGAGTCAGGTGCGAAGACGTTCGAGGCCGCGAAGAAGGAACTGCTCGAGCGCTACCTGAAGGACGATCTCACCGAAGACGATCTCTACCGCGCCGCGCTCGCTGGAATGTTGGCGCGGCTCGACCCGTCGATGCGGTCCTACAACCGGCTGCTCACGCCGACCGAGTTCGCCGAGCTCAACGCCGACCTGAAGAACGAGACGGTCGGGGTCGGCGTGATGCTCAAGTTCGACAGCCCGTCGGGGCGCGCCGAGGTGCTGGGGCTGGTGCACGGCTCTCCCGCCGAGAAGGCCGACCTGCGCGAGGGTGACGTGCTGCTCTCGGTGGACGGGGCGACCTTCAAGGGCAAACAAATGCGCGACGTCGTGTACGCGATTCGCGGCAAGGCGAACGAGAAGGTGACGCTAAGCGTGCTGCGCGACGCGGCGGTGCTGAACAAGACGCTCACGCGCGAGAAGCTGGTGGTCTCGCCGGTGACCTACGAGGCGCTGCCGGGTGACCTGGCGGTGATCGCGATTCACACCTTCAACGACGCCACCCCCCAGGCGGCGCGCGACGCACTGGCGAAGGCGAGCAAGGCGGGCGCGAAGGGTTTGATCATCGACCTGCGTGACGACGAGGGCGGGCTGCTGGAAAAGGCGCTCGACACCGCGAAGCTCTTCTTGCCCAAAGGAAAGGTGATCACCCGCATGCTGCACCGCGGGAACAAGGAAGAGACGATCACCAACGCCGCCGAGCCGGTGTTCGGCCCCGTGCCCACGGTGATCCTCGTGAACGCTCACACCCGCTCGAGCGCGGAGTTGCTCACCGCGGCGCTGCGAGAGGGCCTCAAGGCGCCGGTGATCGGCGCGAAGACTGCGGGCAAATGGAGCGTGCAGAGCATCAAGGAGCTGCCGAACCGCTTCGTGCTCAAGTACACGATGGCGCTGTTCCGCGCGCCCGACGGGAAGAGCTCCGAAGGCGAAGGCATCGCGCCGGACATCGAGGTGGCGCAAGACGAGCAGGCCGTCGCGCGCTCGTCGCGGCAGAAGTCGAGCGCTGATCGACTGGCCATCGACGCTCAGCTGCGCGCCGCCTCGAGCTTCCTGCGGCTGCGCTGAAGCGCGACACGGCGCTGCCGGCGCGATATCTCCTCGGAGGTGAGCCGCTCCTTCGCCGTCGTCGTGATGACGTTGCTGAGCGCGTGCACCTCGAACAAGGGCGCCCTCATTGAAGGTGGGGTGGAACAAGCCGAGCGCGTGCCCGGCCTCTACCCCTGCAGTATCCGCGGGCCGGGCGTGGTGGAACTCGACCCCACCCGGCCGCTGACGGTGCTGGTGCACGGCTGCCGTTCCTCCGGGGAGCGCTTCAAGACGCTCTCGCAGGTGTTCGAGGCGCACGGTCAGCAGACCATCTGCTTCAATTACAACGACCGCGATTCCATCAACACCTCGGCCACGCAGCTGGCCGGCGCGCTCAGCTCGTTGCAACGCCGGCTCGACCCGCAGGAACTCACGGTGCTCGGCCACAGCCAGGGTGGGTTGATCGCGCGGCGGGCGTTGCAGGCTGATCTGCCTCGCCCGCTCGTCACGCGAGATGGCTTCACCTATCGGCTCGTCACCGTCTC
Organism: Archangium sp.; assembly: GCA_043758715.1. GTDB lineage: Bacteria > Myxococcota > Myxococcia > Myxococcales > Myxococcaceae > Archangium_A. The sequence continues at coordinate 3,607 of JAYVNA010000357.1, read as the reverse complement.
GGCGCCCTTCTCGGGCATCAACTCGTCGGCCGATTGCGGCAAGACCTGGCTGCACGTGTTGAGCCTTTCCATCACCGTCGGGGTCTGCCTCGCGGTCACCGGCAACAAGTGGACGGAGATTCCCCCGGGCTCGCGGTTCTTGAAGAACGCGACGCCGCTGGTGGGCACCCGCCACCTGCAGATCGTCACCGACGAGCGCGAGAGCTGCCGCCGCCGGCGCCCCGACGGCACCTGCGCGGTGGCTGACTTCGTGTTCGGCTTCGATGAGCAGGAAAGCGCGGTGGTGAACGCGAGCGCGAACCTCACCCGCGTGCGGGTGCGCTCAGGCCACGCCGCGGTGGTGGGTGAAGACGGCGCGCCTCCACTGCAATTGATCGAGGTGCTGCAAGAGCAAGGCGTGCTCGCGCAGACGCCCGTCGAAGCGCGGGGCGCTGTGTCGGCGTTGTTGAGCCAGCTCTATCGCTGACGGTGTACGGTCGGGCGCGAAGCGCAACTCGTCACGAGGGGGCCGCACATGTCCGACGCATCCGAGCAGGTGATCAAGCAGCACGTGGTCTGGGCCGTGGGCGCTGGCCTGGTGCCCGTTCCCATCATCGACTTCGTCGCGGTCACGGCGATCCAGATCGATCTGATCAAGCAGCTCTGCACGCTGCACGGCGCCAGCTACGAAGAAGCGAACGGCAAGATGTGGGTCGGCGCGCTCACCGGCGGAGCGCTCGCTCGCATCGGCGCTTCCGCCCTCAAGGCCATTCCGGGCATCGGCAGCCTGATCGGCGGCCTCTCGATGTCCATCGCGTCGGGTGCATCGACGTGGGGCGTGGGCCAGGTGGTGAACAAACACCTCGCGGCGGGTGGCACCCTCACCGACCTCAACGTCGACAAGGCGCGCCAGATGTACGAAGCGGAATACGAGAAGGGCAAGCAGGTCGCGAAGGAAGCCAGCGCGAACAAGGAATCGAAGGACGTCTTCGAGAAGCTCGACAAGCTCGGAGCGCTCAAGGCCAAGGGCGTCATCACCGAGGCTGAGTTCGAAGCGAAGAAGAAGGACCTGCTCGCCCAGAGGTGAGGAGCGAACGATCGTACGCTCAGGGCGCGTTCGACTGGACCAGCCGCTTGAACGCCACCCGGGCGCGGTCGACCGCTTTCCGGTCCTTCAGCAGCCGCAGGTAGACGTTCATCGTCATCATGATGCCCTCGAGCTCGAACGCGACCTGCCGCGGGTCGGTGTTCTTCGAGAGGTGCCCTTCGGTCATCGCCAGCTGCACGGTCTTCGCGAGCGCTTCGACCAAATTCTTCTGCTGCTCGAGCAACACGTCGTGGGGGCGGCCCTGGCGATCGTCGAGCTCGGCGTTGGCCTGCTGAAAGATGCAGCCCCCGGGCATGCGGGTGTCCGTCATCCACTCGATCCACTGCTCGAAGATGCGCTCGAGCCGCGGCAACCCCCGCGGGGCCTTGAAGGCGGGCAGCAGCACGCGTTCGGTGAAGCGGCTCGAGGCGACGTCGAGCACCGCGACCTGCAGCTCTTCCTTGCTGCCGAAGTGCGAGAACAGGCCGCTCTTCGAAAGCTTCAGCTCGTCAGCGAGCGCACCGATGGTGAGGCCCTGGAGGCCGTCGCGCCCTGCGAGCAGGAAGGCGCGATCGAGAATGCGCTCACGGGTGTCCTCGCCCTTCGACATGCCGGGAAAATAAGAACGGTCGTTCGATGGCGCAAGGCCCTCTGTTCATTTGCCGATGCAGAACCGGGCGAAGATGGCGTCGAGCAGCGCGGTCGAGGCGTCTTCACCTGTCAGCTGGGCCAGGGCCTCGAGGGCGAGTCCGACTTCACCCGCCACCACTTCCAACGTCGAGACCTCCACCGCGGCGCGCGCGCGGGTCAGCGCTTCTTCGACTTGCGTCAGTGCCGCGAGGTGCCGCTCACTCGAGTCGAGCACCGCCGAGGCGTGGCCGGCGGTCAGCCGGGTGCTGATCAAGTGACGCAGCGCCTCGAGCCCCTGCCCCGTCTGACCTGAGACGGCGAGCCGTTGATCACCCGCGTTCGCGAGATCAGCCTTGCCTCGCACTTCGAGCAGGCGCACCTCATCGGTTTCCGCGCGCCACGCCGCGAGGTGTTCTCTCGAGGCATCGGGCGGGAGCACCAGCACGGCCAGGTCGGCCCCTGCCAAGGCCTCCCGGGTCTTGCCGATGCCCAGCGCCTCGATGCGGCCGGTGGTCTCGCGCAGCCCCGCGGTGTCGATGAGCGTGACCGCCAGGCCCGAAAGTTCCAGCCGCGCCTCGAGGGTGTCGCGGGTGGTGCCCGGCTCGGCGTCGACCAGCGCCCGCGCCGAACCCGCGAGCGCGTTGAAGAGCGTCGACTTGCCCGCGTTCACGGGGCCGAACAGCACCACCCGGGCGCCCCGGCGAATGAGTACGCCTCGGCGCGCATCGGCGAGCAAGCCACGCACCTCGCGCAAGCAGGCCTCGAGCCGGGGGACCGCCTCGGCATCGGCGTCTTCTGCTTCTTCGGGGAAATCGAGCACGCCCTCGAGATCGGCCTGCAGCGCGAGCAGGGGCGCGTGCACCGCTTCGAGCCGCGAGGTGAGTTCACCTGCGAGCTGCGCTGCGGCCGAGCGCACCTGCGCTTCGGACTCGGCGGCCACCAGATCAGCCACCGCCTCGGCGCGCGCGAGGTCGATGCGGCCCGACAGAAACGCGCGCCGCGTGAATTCACCGGCGGTCGCGGGGCGCACGCCCTCTTCGCGCAGCACCTCTGCGAGCAGCAGCGAGAGCAAGCGCGGCGCACCGTGCGCGTGCAGCTCGACCACGTCTTCACCGGTGAAGCTGTGCGGCGCCTGGAAAAAGAGCGTCAAGCCCTCGTCGAGCACGGCCCCGGTGCTGTCGGTGAAGCGGGTGAAGTACGCGTGGCGCGGGGTGAGCGGGGCGGGCAGTTCGCGCGCCACCCGCCGGGCCGCGCTCACAGAAGCGGGCCCTGAGAGACGGATGATGCCGATGCCGCCCGCGGCCGGCCCCGTCGCGATGGCCGCGATGGTGGACATGCAGCCCCCCTACTACGGGTCGGCGGCCTTCGATCGCTCCGATGACGGCTCAGTCCTGCAGCATCGCCGCCATCACGCTGAACACCACCCCGGCGATCCCGACCAGGGTCGCGGTCAGAAACAATTTCCCCCGGGGGCTGCGGTCGACGTTTCCCGAGATCGCAAAGCCGAGCAGCGTCAGCGGCATCGCGGCCACCACCAGGGGCGGCCACATCGCGAACAGGAACGGCATCAACACGCCCATCACCTCAGAGCGATAACGAACTCACCGAAGGCTCGCCACCACCTGCACCCCGCCGCGCGGGCGGAGCGTGATCACCGGCTCGGGCTCGAACGTCTGCCCCGGCACCAGCTCGATCTTCACCTTCTGCAGCACGGTGGTGAGGATCAGTTGCGCCTCGACCGTGGCGAACGTGTCGCCGATGCACTTGCGCTGCCCCATGCTGAACGGCAGGTACGAGCCGTGCGCGCGGCGCGGGTCCTCGATGCTCCAGCGATCCGGGTCGAAGGCGAGCGGGTTTTCCCAGAACTCGGGCAGCCGGTGAATCGCCCACGGGCAGATGAAGACCAGGGCG
>JAYVNA010000356.1:0-15451 GCA_043758715.1 Archangium sp. | reverse complement strand
AGAGCGCAGCCGTCAAGCCACTTCTGCCAACAGTGGGGGTGCGCTCGGGCGGAGGGGCACGTACTGGCTGGTTGTGCAGGCCACGGGGAGTCGACGCTGTATGGAGCTCTCCGCCGTCACCGGGAAGGAACTCCAGGACTTCCTCGACAGGCGGGGGTTCCGGTTGCTACCGGAACCCCGTGGTGGCCTCGGCGGGGAAGAGCGGTCTCGAGGTTTCGGAGCTCACCACCGGAGCGCCAGCGCCGAATCCTCTCCAGCCAACTCCCCCGGCGAACAACGACGCGCTCGCCCAGTCTCGAAGCAGACATCCATGACCCCGGCCAGGGCGATCGCCGAGCGAGCATGAGGTCCGCGAAGCGTGAGCGCTGCTTCACGCCCCACCGAGAAGTCGACCTCGCAGTTGCTACCGCTCAAGCCCGTACGGAGGAACCAGGGGACTCGCTCGACGAAACGGGTGGCGCTCATCAGGGTGACTGCGATCGCCGCGCCGCTCGCAGTCTTGAAGTATCCCTTGAGTTGGAGCGGGCGGGCTTCGACCTGACGAAAGTGAGGGCGAGCTACGACATCTCGGTGGGTGTGGCGTGCCTCGACGTCGCCTGGCGGTACCTGCACCCCGGGTGCTCTCGCGATGAGGCCTGGCGGCTGCTGAGGCGGCAGTTCATCGGGGCCAGCGCGCTCTGCGGCGCGACACGAAGGGCGTGCTGGAAGAGCCCTTCGAACATGCTGCCTGTGGCCCTGTAAATGTACGTCAGGGTCCTCGTTTCAGCGCGTGCCTGCTGCGCAGGGGAACTCACGGGCTGCTCTGCCATTGGAGCTCGAGCCTCAGTCCCACCAGCACCGGGGACACTGCGAGTGGCCGCCCGTGAGGCCCCAGCACCTGAGGGCTCGAGGGTATCGCGAGGGCCGCGATTCCAACCCCTAATGCGAGACCGGGTGTCACCCGCCGCGACACGCAGAGCCCCGCTTTGACCGCCGGCAACATGTCAGCCTGCCCACCCCACAGGAGCAGCACCAGCTCGGGGCCAAGCTCCGTGCGGATCGCCCATGCCTCGCTCCACAGGGAAAAGCCGACGAGGACTCCGACCGGGAGGAGCGCGCCCGCAGGTCGATCATCAGGACCGTCCCAGAAGAAACCCGAGGAGAGGCCGAGCGCGATGCCCGCTGGCGTCCGGAATGAGACGCCCACCTCGGCCCCCGGCAGCGGTCGGGGCGCCAGCATCGTCCCAGCCGAAAGGCCGAGCACGAGTTGCGCCCGGGGGGGGGGGACGTAGGAAGTCGAGGGAACTAGCGCGCGCGTCGGCGAGGGCGCCGCCTGTGGAAGGGGTTCCGACGGAAGCGGCTCGACGGCTGACGGAAGCGGCGCCACGACTGACGGACGCGAGACCGGCGGCGCAACCGCGGCTCTCTTCGGGGCCTTCAACCCGCTCAACAGCTCAGGCACCGTCAGCGCCACTGACTCTCCGAGCTCGAGCGCGCTCGCGGAGTTCTCGATGTCGAGCTCTCGGCTGCTGCTTTGTGCGCCCCGGCTCACGGTAATGAGAACCCGCCGTGCGTCGATCCGGCGGATGAGGACGCGCACCACACGGTCATCTGGTGGAGTCACGGCCTGCACCTCGGCTCCTGGGAACTGCACCGAGAGCGACTTCACCGCCGCGGTCGCGAGCTCCGGCTCATCGGAGCTCACCTCGATCGAAGTCAGCCCTTCACCCCAACTGGCGCCAGCGCTCAGCATGACGCATCCCAACGCCCACGCGGCTCTCATGTCATGGGCTCAGGGGAGGACCCCATCCAGCCTCCGCAGCTCACGCTCGGCAAGCTCGTGGTGGAGGCCGGCGGGGAACCGCTCCACGTAGCGTCGCCAGGCCTGCAGGCCCAACCCGCTCCCCATGGACGTCGAGAGCTGCGCCGCCCGAGCCAACGCGTTGTCGGCTCGCAGCAGATCCGTCGTGCTCTCGGCCGCGAGCTGAAACATCGGTACGGCGCTGGGCAGGTCCGCCCGCGAAGCAGCGCACAGCCCGAGCAGATACTGAGCACCGCTGAGATCCGCATCGGGCTCGTGGAGCGACAGGTAGCGGGTCAGCTCTGGACCCGTCCCCTCACACCTCACCTCGGCCACATCGCGCTTCACCTGCTCGGACAGCTCGGCGATCACCATGGCGCGGCCGGGCACCACCAGCTCGTCGCCCGCGTGGAGGACATGGGCCTGTGGCTCCCCGAAGCGCGGCGCGACCTCCACCACGCCCTCCTCGACTCGAACCCTCGTCCGGCCCTCGAGCTTCACCACGAGGAATCGCGTGCCGTGAACGGTGACGTCGCAGTCCTCGGTGCCGACGACGAACGTGCTGCCCTTGGGCAGCCGTGGCACCTGACTGACCATTTGTCCCTCGAGCAGCAGGACGTGGGGCCGCTCGAGCTCGGCCTGATCAACCTCCGCCCGGCCGCCCTGAAGCTCGAGACGGACCCCCGAGATCAGCGAGAGCTCAGTCGAAGTGCGCTGGGCCGCGACGACTTCGAAGCGAGGCAGCCGCTCGGTGCGCGGCAGAAACTTCGAGAGCACCAGGGGCAACGACAGCAGCGCCGCGACGCCGGTGGTTGCGAGGAGCCTCCAGCCCCAGCCCAGACTCTTGAACCACACGCGCAGCCCATCGATCGCCCGGCGACGCCGGCTGATTGCCAGCACCGGGTTCTCCAGGCGCGCCCAGCCCGCCTCGTCTCCCGGCGGCAACGCCTCGTCGGGGTAGAGTTGCTTGAACGCGTCGGCGAGCGCGATGTTGGTCGAATCGGCCTGTGACGACTCGCGGAGCTTCGAGAGCGGCTCGAGATCGGAGTTTTCGTCACTCATGATCGACCTCCCGATGCGACGTCCGGTGCCGCGACGCCCAATGCGCCGACTCCAGCGAGCGCTTCGCGCAATTCCGCGCGTGTGCGACTCAAGCGGGCCAGCACCGTCCCCCGGGGCTCGTCGAGCACGTCGGCGACTTCCTGCACCGACAGGCCCTCGACCTCGAACAGCAGCAATGACACCCGCTTCCTCTCGGGGAGCTTTGCGATCAACCCGGCCAGCCTCACCGCCAGTTGTCCTCGCATCGCGACCTCCTCGGGCGAACTGGCCTCTGACGCCTCTTCGGTCTGCGGGGCTTGAAGACCGGGGTCGTGCGAGCGCCGTGACGCGCGACCGGCCTGCCTCAGCGCGATTCGCGTCAGCCAGGTCAGGAGCGAGGCCCGCCCATCGAACTGTCCAACCTTCTGGAATGCGATGAGGAAGGTGGCCTGCACCGCGTCATCGGCCACCGCCCCGCTGCCGTAGACTCGCCCGAGCATCCGTCTCAGCCGCGGCGCGAAGAGCTCGTAGAGGTGCCGGTAGCTGGAGACCTCGCCCCGCCGCAGCCCGTCGACGAGCTCCTCTTCGCGGCCCGCACTTGCGGGAAGGTGAATGACGGGGTGTTTCATCGCGCGAGCAGACCTCTGGGTCTCAGTTGATTTGCGGAATGCAGGACCCCGAAAAGCAGACGAGCGGAGCACAGCAATCGGCCGAGGTGGCGCACGCCCCGCAGACTCCCGAGTTGCAGGCCTGGTTGCCGCAGTCTCGGCAGCTGGTGCAGGCCGGGGCGCCGCCATCGCCGGGGGCACCTCCATCGCCGGGAGCCCCTCCATCCGTCCTCGTCGTTCCTCCATCGGAGAGGACACCCGCGTCGATCACCGGCCGCTCGCATTCCCGACCCGCTTGCAGCACTGCGCGATCGTAGTGCACTTCGCCCTGGCCATCGAAGCCTCGCGCGAAGATCGACCCGTAGAGGTCGAGGTTTGACGGCGAGAGGAAGTCAGAGTTGGGCAGGTAGAAGTTGCCCGCCGTGCGCGAGGGGGCGCTCATGTCGACGGGGCTCCCTGCGATGTATACGCGCAGCTGCGCCGGGACCTCGATGTTGCCCAGGCTCAACCCGGTGCTGTTGCGAATGGTGCCCCCGATGAAGATGTCGAGCTCGGCCTGGGGGTCGATGGTGACGGTGAAGTTCGCCCGCGAAGTGTCGAGGTCGCCCTGAATGAAGAGGGCCGTGCGTCCGTGGACCGCGATGGTCGAGACGAAGCCGGGCGTCACCTGCGTGAGGAAGTAGCGGCCACAGGGGAGGTCGAGTCGTCGCGGCCCCGACGGGTTGGAGAACGCCGTGGGGCTGAGCCCGAGCGTAGCGTTGTCGTTGTTGGCGACGCCGTCTCTGACGATGCCCGCGACGTCGATCAACTGGTTGGCGGCGCAGTCGCAAGGCGGCGCCACGCTCACGGGCCCCCGGACGATGCCGCCGCTCGCGGTGACCGTCCCGGCGACGGTGCTGCCGGTGGGTGTGTAGAGCCTGCCCCCGATGCTCATGGTGGTGGTCGCGTTGCCATTGACGTGCGCGTCACCCGTGACGCTCATCGAGCCGTTCCCCGTGGCCGGTCCGTTGCTCCACAAATCCTGTCGCACGCGGCTGTTACCCGAGGTGTTGGTCAGGCCCGCCGACCCTCCCGACCACGCGGTGCCCCCGATGTCGAAGAAGGAGTCGCCGCGGATCCGGCCGTTGGCGCCGATGCTGCCGCCGAGCCCTCCGTCGAGCCTCGGCTGGCTGCTGTCGAAGGCAGAGGAGTAGAAGTTTCCGCTGCTGATCACCACGTCGTTGCAGGCACAGATGCCCCAGCGGAAGGTGACCTGCGCGAGGCTGCCCGCGCAATAGCTCCCGGCGTCGGAGGCCACGCGAATCGGCCCGCCGCCGCCCAGGCAGGTCGGACCACCACCGTCGAGCGCGACCACGGGAATGCAGGTTCCGTTCGAGCAGCCCGTGCCCGCCGCGCAGGCCGCGCCAGGACAGCCGCCACAGTGCGCGTTGTCAGTCATCGGGTCGACGCAGCGGCCGCTGCAGGGAATCGTCCCTGCGCCGCAGGTCGTCGAAGCCTGGCACGTCGACTGCCGGCACACTTCGCTCGAGGCGCAGGTCACGCCGCACGCACCGCAGTTTGCGGGGTCGTTCAGAGTGACCACACACACGCCGCTGCAACGCGCGGTGTTGGTGCCGCAGCCGGGATCCACCTGACAGGTCGAGCCCGCTCCACAGAGCAGCCCCGCGCAGCACTCTGCGCTGGTCGCACAGGTCTGCGTGGCGGCCAGGCACGCCGCGCCGCCTCCGCCTGAACCAAGGCCCCCTCCGGTCGAAACGCCACCGCCGCCAGAACCTCCGCCGGCACCTCCGCCCCCGCTCGCGCTTCCACCGCCCGTGGCGACACCGCCCCCACTCGCGCTTCCACCGCCCGTGGCGACACCGCCCCCACCTCCGCCCCCTCCGACAACGCCTCCGTCATCTGTTCCACCGCCAGCACCACCGTCCACGGTCGGGACTGCGACGCCGCAATCGCAACCAGGCGCAACCACAAGGAATAGCCAGAGCAGTGACAAGGGGCTGACGCGCATGGTCGTTGTCCTCCAAGGGAGTGTGGCCCTCAGAGGCGCGCGGGGACAATCTGATTGCGTGGGAACCAACCCGTTGTCTCCACCCACGTGCCGAACGGTGCGCTCCTTGTCTACCCGCCGGTACACTGGCCGCCGCTGCAGGTCTCGGTTCCGTGACAACGCCCGCAGTCGAGGATCTGGCTGCAGCCGTCGGAGATCTCCCCGCATTCCCAGTCGAGCGCCGCACAGCTCGAAGGCGTACAGGCAGCGGTGCCACACCCATTGCGTCCGGCTCCACCACAGGTCAGCCCCGGGGGCACGTGCCGCAACTCACCAGCCCTCCGCAGCCGTCGAGCACCGTGCCGCAAGCCGCGCCCACTTCGGCGCAGGTGGTCGGCCTGCAACCGCAGCGGTTGGGCGTGCCCGTGCCCCCGCATGTGAGGGGCAGGGTGCAGGCCCCTCAGCTCAGGCTCATACCGCAGGCGGTCACGGTGCCACAGTCAGCGCCCAAGGCCGCGCAACTCTCGCCGGCGCAGCGACAGCGTTTGTCGGCGCAGCTCCCGCTGCCGGGGCAGATGCCACAGCTCAAGGTCCCGCCGCAGCCATCGGGGAGCACCCCGCACTCCGCCCCAGCGGTCGTGCATGAGGTCGCGACGCAGCCGCACCGACCGGGAGCGCCGCCCCCGCCACACGACGCCGGCGCCGCGCAAACCCCACACGTGAGCGTTCCCCCTCAGCCGTCTGAGACCAGCGCGCAGTCTGCCCCCTGGCTCGCGCAGGTCTGCGCCGCGCACGGGCTGGCGCCGCACCTGTTGGCCCCCGCGCCGCCACACACTTCGCCCGCCGCGCAGGCCCCGCAGCTGATGATGCCCCCGCACCCGTCCGGCGCGGTACCGCAGGTTGCGCCCCGGGCGGTGCACGTCGTTGCGACGCAGCCGGCGTCCGTGACGGGGGCGCCGGAGGGCCCGTACGGTTGAGTCCTCCCGCAGTCAGCCAGCATCGCCGTGGCGCCGAGGCTCAGGATCCATGCCTGGAGTGAAACGCCGACACGCACGCTGGAGGGCATGCTCTTTGGAGCCGGGAGCCCCCGCGACGATTGCGGCCGCACGCAATCGAATAATTCGCAAAGGCCACTAAGGGCACCGAGTCGCAACTAGAGGAGATGCAGTCATGCGAAACCGCAGCCGCAGGAGTCTCGCCCGCAGCGCCCTCGTCGTCGGCGCCTTGCTCGTTCTCACGGGGTGCCAGAAGAAGCTCGACGGCCCGCAGCCCGCGGTTGACGGCGTCAGCCCTCAGCTCGCTTGCGGCGCTCAGGTGCTGACGGAGATCTCGATCAGCGGCGACGCCTTGTCTCCTTTGAATGACCGCCTCCTGACCGGGAAGGATCTCGAGTTGCCCCAGGTGGTGCTCACCCGAGAGGTCGATCTCGCCGGAACAGCGAGCGACGAGTCGGTGACCGTCCCCGATGACCCGGCGAGCCCGGCGCAGTCAGACACCCGGTGGAAGAGCCAGCAGGCGATGTCCTTCTTCGTCTGCCCTCAGGGTACCTGCTCCTCGGCCACGCCCGCGCGCACCGACTACGAGCTGGCTCCCGGCCTCTACGGCGTCACCGTCACGAACCGCAGCGGGAGGAGCGCGTCGTTCGGGAGCGCGCTGACCATCGTGCCGCCGCCCGTCCTCGCGTCGATCAGCAGCGATCTCTTCTGTCAGGATCAAGAGAACACCCTCGAGCTGAGGGGCGATTACTTCCTGCGAGTCAACGGAATGCCCTTCACGGTGACGGTGGGCACCCAGTCCTTCAGTCCCAGCGAGCTCTTCGAGTGTCGCGCGTTGCCTTCCGCGGCGGGCTTCGTCGTGGAGTCCTGCCGGCGCGCTCAGGTGCGGATTGCGGCGAAGACCTTCACCCGCGGGACTTTCCCTGTGCGCATCGTGGGTCCCGCGCCCGCTGGCTGCAGCTCAACCGAGCCGCTCACGGTCACCTTCGTGCCCGAACCCGGCCTCACGACCGCGGAGCCAGACGTGGCCTGCGTGGCCGAGATGACCCGGTCGATCACCCTCCGCGGGCGCGACTTCCTGACGGTCGACGCGGCGCTGCCGCTGGTGCACGTCGGCGCGGCGCAATTCACGCCGACCAGCGCAACCGATTGCGTTGCGGTCACAGGCCCGACGGAGACCGTGCGCAGCTGCGCGACGCTGACGCTGACGATCCCCGTCGACAGACTTCCCGCTGGGCTGCAGCCGGTAGTCGTCACCAACCCCGCGCCTGCTGACTGCACCTCGAGACCACCTGTCAACCTGGCCATCGTCGACCCGCCCTCGCTGCTGACGGTGCAGCCAGATCTCGCCTGCAACGAGCGGGCAGTCAGCGCCTTCACGCTCGTCGGCACGGGTTTCCTCGGCATCGGCGCCGAGGTGCCCACCGTAACGCTCTCTGGGCCAGCCGGCGTCACGTACACCTCGGTGGCCGCTGACGTGACGCTGACCACCGCCACCTGCGCCCCCCTCACCGGCGTGACCGAGTCCATCAGGCGGTGCACTGAGCTGGTCGTGCGCGTGCCCCAGGGTCGACTCAGCGCGAGCGGCGCCTACGCCTTCACCGTCACCAACCCAGCGCCCGCAGGCTGTTCCTCCTCGCGCCCGGTTTCGGCGACGTTGGTGCCTGCCCCCACGTTGACGGCGATCGGGCCCGCGCGGGTGTGCTCGGCCCAGGGCATCCTCAACCTCGTCGCGACCGGCACGGGCTTCCTCACGGTGGGTGGGGTGACGCCCCACGCGACCTTCGCGGGCCCGGGTGCGCCGCTCACGGTCAGCGCCGGCATCATCGCGAGTGGCTGCACCGCCGTCGCGGGCACTTCGCTGGCCGTGCAGTCCTGCACGTCGCTCTCGATTCCCTCGCCGCAGGGCGCCTTCACCGTCGGCGCGGCGTACGCAGTGACCATCACCAACCCGGACCCCGCAGCGTGCTCGAGCGTGGAGAACGTCTCGGTCACGGGCACCTCGCCGCCCACGATTACCTCGGTCGCGCCCTTGACGATCTGCGCGGGCGGAGGGTTGCTGAACATCACCGGTTCGGGGATGGAAGCGGATGCCGGTGTCAGCGTTGGCACGCAGGCCGCGGGGTCCGTCACGGTCACCGCGCTTGCCGACGGCGGAACGCTTGCGCAGGCGAGCTTCGGCGCGGGGGCGATCGGCGGCCCGTTCGCAGTGACCCTGACCAACCCTTCGGGGTGTTCGGCGACGACCGCACCCCAGGTGAACATCACGCAGGGGCCGTTGCTCGTCTTCGTCGAGCCCCGCGTGGCGTGGAATGGAATGAACACGCCCACGACGGTCTACGGCTCCGGCGTCGTCAACCCGGTGCGCGTCGAGCTGGTCCTCACCGGCACGAACGATGTGCCGATGAGCCTCGCCTTCACCCCCGCGCCTGGCCACCCGGACAGGCCTATCGCCACCGTTCCGAAGAACACGCCCGTGGGCGTCTATGACGTCCTGCTCACGGACGCTGCGGGCTGTCCCGCCCGGCTGGTAGCCGCCTTGACGGTGACCGCGAGCACGACCCTCACCCTCACTTCGGTCTCGCCCCGCTTCGGCTGGACGGGCTCGACGACCGACGTCACCGTGAACGCCTCGGGGGCGGGGTTCGGGCCCTTGCCACTGGTCTATCTCACGCCCACCACGACGCAGAGCAGCGTGATCAAGCTCGGGTCGGTCGCGGTGCTTTCACCCACCGGTCTGGCGACCCAGGTGCCTTCGGGGCTACCGGCGGGGAGCTACGATCTCGTGGTGGTCAATCAGGACGGGACGGTGGGCGTTCGCTCCGCCGCCTTCACGGTGAACCTGCAGCCCCCTCCGACGGTCAACGCGGTGACGCCCGCCAACGTCTCGAGCGGCGTGACGTCACAGGCGCTGACAATTCAGGGCGCGAACTTCAGAGTCCCCGCGGGCCCACGCCCCTCGGTCGTCTTTCGCTGCCTCAGCCCGCTGGGAATAGCGCTCCCCAACCAAACCCTCACCGTGGGCAGCGTCACAGGCACCAGCATCAGCGCCACGGTCAACACCACCCTCTACCCTGCCGGAGCGAACTGCGTCGTGGAGGTGACCAACAGCGACGATCTCTCGACGGCGGAGTTCTCGTCAGTCGTGGTGGTCAATTCCAGCGCCAACCTCACCGGCTTCGCAGCGGGGCCCAATCTCGCGGTGGCTCGGCGCGGGCTCGGCGCGGCGGCGGGCAGCTTCAGCCAGTCGGCGCGTTTCGTCTACGCCATCGCTGGTGACGACGGGGTGAGCACCCTGTCTTCCGTCGAGGTGCTCCCGGTGGACATCTTCGGGACCGCCGGCCCGGCGTTCTTCACCCAGCGGTATGGGTTGAGCACGCCGCGCACCCAGACCAGCGCAGTGCGCGTCGGTCGCTTCCTCTACGTCGTCGGAGGCAGCGCGATCCTCGACGCCAACGCCACGGCCCTCGACACGGTGGAGCGCGCCACGCTGCTCGACCCCAGCACCGCGCCCCGCAACCTGTCCATCGACCTCGACGTGGTCCCGGCAACCCAGGGCGGGCTCTCGGGGGGCACCTTCTACTACCGGGTGGCGGCGGTGATGGGGGCGGGGGATGCGTTCAACCCGGGCGGGGAAGGGCTCCCTTCCGACGTCTTCGGGCTCACGCTGCCGCCTCTCACCGGCTACCGCGTGCAGGTCAAGCTGACCTGGGACCCCGTTCCCGGAGCGGCGGGCTATGAGATCTACCGGACGGCCGCCAACGGGATCGCGGGCAGTGAGACCCTGATCGCCGATGTCCCGACCACGCCGGCCACCATCAGCTGCAGCGGACCGACGAGCTGCACCGACAAGGGCGCGACGGAGTTGCTCGCCGTCAGCCCGCTCAGGCCCGGCTCGACGGGGCGCTGGACGGCGCTCCCGCAGCGGCTGACGATACCGCGTATCGGGCCCGGCGTCACCTGGGCGGCTGACCCCGTGCTCGCTCCCGATGGAGGCATCGACAAGGCGCACGTCTACGTCTTCGGCGGGCTTGACGATGGCGGCGTGGCCCAGACGAGCTACGAGCGGCTGACCCTCACCATCAACGCCAATGGCAGTCAGACAGTGGCTGCCGCCATCACCGGAGCCACCCCCCTGAGCGCCGGGCGCTGGAGAACGAGGGGCTTCACGGCCGGCCCGAAGGACACCACCTTCGTGGGCCCGAACAGTTACGTCTGGGTCGGCCCCGGGTCTGCAGCCAACCCGAGCACCACCATCGCGACGATGGAAGGCGCCCAGGTGCTGCCGGGCGGTGCGCTCGGCCCGTTCACCGTCTCGACCGTGCCAGGCCATGCGGGCTACGGCGCCTTCGCTGCGGGCGACTTCTTGTACGCGCTGGGCGGCGCCAACGGGCTGCCGAGCGTAGAAACGGTCACAGCCGAGTTGGTGGCCGCGCCCGCTCCGCCCTCCTTCGGGAACGTCCAGAGCTTCACGCCTGGTCTCAGGGTGCCGCGAGTGGACCTCGGGGCCACCCTGCAGAGCGGCTATTTCTACAGTCTCGGCGGGACCACCACAGGCGGCGCTGTCACCTCGTCGACCGAGTTCGTCCTCTATTGAAGGCGAGAGCAACCATGCGAACCCTCCTCATCTTGATGTCTGTGTACAGCGCCACCGCGAGTGCTTCGGTTGAGACGGCCACCGTGGCCACCGACCCACCGCCCACGGAGCGGCTGCCGGTGGGCGTGCTGGACGTGCGAGTCGGCCTGCACATCCCGTCCGTGTTCAACAAACTCGACACGACCTTCACAGTGCACGCCGGCGCGGCCTGGCAGTTTGCGTTCGACCGGATCCTCGGGGCGTTCCTTGACTTGAGCTACGCGGAGCCAACCGCGCGGGGCGCCCGAAGCGACCCACGGGTCGTGGCCAACGGAGGCGCCGAGGACTGGACCCTCGCTGTGCGGGACTTCGGAATCGGCTTCGGCCCGCGCGTGCAATTTCACCTGGGAGCCCTCTTCGATGGGTACGTCGGCCTGGGTGCGCTGGTGTCCTTCACCCGCAGCGTCACCTCGGCCTCCGCAGGTGACGTTCCCCTGGGCACGCACACTGAATTCAACACGCGCCTGGGCGGACTGCTGCGACTCGGAGTCGGCTTCAAGTTGGGCCCGGGCGCGGTCGTGCTCGAGCTCGCCGGCAACCACGTGCCCGTCGACCACCTCATCACCGGCGACGCCAACACCTCCAGCCTCTCGGCGCAGCTCGGCTATGCATTTTATCTGAAGTGAGTCGAGCCCATGCGCGTCACGTCGGTTGCAGCGTCAGCGCCGCTGTGGGCGGCGGCCGAGATTGTGTCCGCGGGGAGCTTCGACGTGGTCGTGGTCGTCGACGTAGACGGTAACGCCCTGGGGTTCGTCCTCGCCGATTCGGTGACCAGGGTCGCCGCGCGGTTCTCGACCGCGCCGATCGGCATGCTGGGGCTGGAAATGTTGGGGGCTCCACTGACGACGCTCCTGAGTGTGGGCGGTGAGCTGGACGATTCCGGAGCGCTGGTGGCGAAGATCGAGTGAGGTCTTCAAGAGGAACGTGCCGATGCTCACTCCCAAACGACTCTGCGTGGTGCTCGCGCTCTGCGCATTTCCCGGCTGCTCCGACAAGCCGTCTGCTGGGGCGCTGCTGGTGCTCGTTAATCTCGAGCCGCACCTGATTAGCCGCTGCGCCAGGGTCAGCCTCACCGACGGCGCGTTGCAGCGCGAGACCAGGGGCATCCCGCTGGACGGCAAGGAGTCCCCGCTTCGCGTCGGGGTCTACCCAGACGGTCTGGCCCAGGTCGTCACCGTGCAGGCGGTCGGCTACGCAGACGTGGGCTGCACGTCGCCCTCGGGCGAGGTGAGCGAGTCGATCTCTGCCCGCTTCGCCGACCCCGCCGCCACCGTAACGGTCACGCTGAGCCCGGTGGTTGGAGATTTCGGCATCGACAATGACCATGACGGCTCTCCGGCTCCGGTCGATTGCGACGACAGCGACCCCGCGGTCCATCCGGGCGCGCCCGAGCTCTGCAGCAACGGGAGGGACGATGACTGCGATTCACAGACTGACTGTCAGCAGCCTTCTTGCGATGCCTCGACCTGCAGCGGGGGCGGGGTCTGCAGTGGTCTGGTGTGCACCGGCTCGAGCGAGTTGCTCTGCAACGACGGCGCGGACAACGACGCGGATGGGCTGATTGACTGCGCCGATCCCGACTGTCCGACGGGAAGCGCATGCACTGACTCCAACTCCTGCACCCTCGGAGATGTCTGCGTGAGCGACGGCGGCTGTGAAAAGGTTGCGGACAAGACGTGCACCACGCCGCCCAATGCCCTGTGCTACCGCTTGACCGGCACGTGCCTCCCTGATGCGGGCGCGGCCTGTCAGTACACGTCGCTCGTCGGCAGCTGCGACGACGGCCTGGCCTGCACGGCCTCCGACGTCTGCGGCGCGGGTACTTGCAGCGGCACGCCTCGCACCTGCAACGCGCCCGGCAACGTCTGCCTCGCTGCCACCGGCTCGTGCGAGGAGCCCACCGGCATCTGCCGCTACGCACCGCTGGCGACCGGGTCATGCGACGACGGCCAGAACTGCACCATCAACGACACCTGCGACGGTGATGGTGGCTGCGTCGGAGTTGCTGTTTCGTGCACCGCGCCCTCTCAATGTCACGTCGCGACGGGCGCCTGCGACACGGACGGAGGCTGCCTCTTCGGTCCGCGCACGGGCCTCCCCTGCGATGCCGGCACCGCGCCAGGGAGTTGCACCGCGAGCTTCAGCTGCGTCCAGAACGGGACGTTCCCCTTTGCTCCCGCCAACTTCACCGAGGCGCAGCTGCCGTCGACGGACGGCGGTGTGACGCTGGCCGTCACCTGCAACACGACCATCACCACCAGTGGCACCCCTTCCATCGCGAGTGGGTGCGGCGTGGTGATGCCTCCGGCTGCGCTCGTCACGCCGCCGGGCGGCGAGCCGACGCTCTTGCTCGCGATGAACAGCCTCAGCGTGAGCGCGGGGCAGACGCTCATCATTCAGGGCAGCCGGCCCATCATCCTCGCGGTGATTGGCAACGCATCGATCAGCGGCACCATCCGCGCGCTCAACCTGGGCTCAGCGGCTGCGTGCGGCAGCGGCGGAAACGGCGGCGCCACCACCGGGCTCGGTGGTGGCGGCGGGGGAGGCTTTGGCTCGGCAGGCGCGGCCGGCGGAGCCCGGACCGCAGGCGGGGCAGGGACGCTCGGCCTCGCCAACGGCGTCGACACCCTCAAGCCCCTTCGCGGTGGATGCCGGGGTGGCAATGGCAGTGGCACGGGTGGAACTGGAGGAGACGGCGGCGGTGCACTTCAGATCTCCGCGAGCGGCTCCGTCACCGTGACGGGCACGGGCGTCATCACCGCGCCGGGACAGTTCGGGAGAGGCGCCACCGGAGTCGGCGCGAGCGGTGGTGGCGGTGGGAGCGGCGGCGGGGTTCTTCTCGAAGCGCTCACGCTCCGGTTGAACGCCGGCTCCTGGCTCAGCGCCAATGGCGGCGCTGGCGGTGGCGGGCAAGATCAGAGCAGCGGCGGCAACGGTCAGAGCGGCAGCGAGACCTCGAACGCCGCGGCCCTCGGCGGTTCCGCCGACAACGGTGCCGGGCTTGGAGGCGAAGGCGCAACGGGCAGCGCGGCCGCCGTCGCGGGCGTTGACGGCATCGGCGCGGGCGGTGGCGGCGCGGGTGCCGGAAGGATCCGCCTCGACGCTGCGACCTGCTCCGTAGACCCGGCCTCAAACTTGAGCCCGACGGCGACTTCAAATGGCGGCAGCGGGTGCCCGTGACGCCCTCAGCAGCCCCCGAGCTGCAGGTAGGAGCGCGACAGGTCCGACCAACGGCTCGCGGCCGGGATGGCTGCGGCGTTCGATTGGGCGGCCGCACATTGGCCGAGGTTTGTGTAGACCTGCACCAGCGCGTAGTGGGCCTCAGGAATCCACCGGCTCGTCGGCGAGCGGGCCACGACGGTCTCCAATTCGACCTGGGCCTGAGCCAGCGCGCCCTCCTCACGCAGCGCTTCGCCCAGCGTGACGTGGAGCCCTGGTGCGAAGGGGTTCCGCACGGGCCTGGCAGCGAGGAGTGCGGACGCCTCACTGCGCGCGACCGAGGGCTGCCCGAGCGACAGCGCCGCGCGGGCAGCCCAAAACGCGGCTGCATCACCGGAGGCAGACCCCGGGTACCGTGCTGGAAACGCACGCAGCAGCTCGCGCGCTCCCGCAAACCGCCCGAGTTGAAGCAGTGCCTGGCCTTCAACCAGGGCGGCGAGGTCGAAGAGATGAGACGCCGGGTAGTCGGCGGTGAAAGCCTGAAGCCCATCGACGGTGTCCTGGGTGGCTCGGTCCTGGGCGACGTCGCAGCGCAGGACGAAGAGAGCTGCGCCCGCTCGCCAGTTGCTGGCCGCAGCGACCACCGACAGCGCCGCGCGCGCGGCATCGTATTCGCCGGTCGCGTAGAGGGCGCGGCCCAACCAATAGTTCGTGCCATCTTTGAACGGAGAGCCCGATCGCACTACGCGCTCACGGAGCGTCGCCACCGATGCCGCATACGCGCCGAGCCGAAAGAGCACCCGTCCTTTGAAGTAGCTCGCCACGTCAGCCGAGGGGCCCGTCGAGGCGGCGACCTCCGAGAAAGCGGCGAGCGCCTCTGCGTCGCGGTGCAACGCCATGGTCATTCGTCCCCGCCAATACGTTGCGGTGCCCGCGCCGATCGCGTCGGCGGGCGCTGCAGCGATCGCTGCGTCAAGGGTGGCGAGGGCCCCAGCCGCCTCGCCTTGCTTCAACTGAATGCGCGAGAGGTAGGTCGACGCAGCGAGAGACAAAATACCGTGTGGGTAGCGCGCGAGTTGCTCGTCGAAGGCCGCCCGGGCCCGGGGAAAATCGCCACCAACGAAGGCGGTCTTGCCCGCTTGTAAGAGCGTCGACTCCCCGTGGCCTGCACAACCAGCCAGTACGTGCCCCTCCGCCCGAGCGCACCCCCACTGTTGGCAGAAGTGGCTTGACGGCTGCGCTCTG
>JAYVNA010000355.1:0-5232 GCA_043758715.1 Archangium sp. | reverse complement strand
CCTCAGCGGCAGCTGATGCTGGCAGCGCTTGCGGGCGTGCCGTTCGCTGATCGTTTCGACCAGAACCTACGGAAGACCCGCGGCGATCTCGAGGTTCGAAAGCGCACCGCCGAGAAGGACTTGAGTCAGGTCAACACTCGAACGAGAGAACTCCAACGACAGCTGAACGATTTGCAAGCAAGCGGCGCATCGAACGCTGAGGTTCTCGCTCGGGTCAGTGCTTTCATCGGCCAACCAACAGTCGACCCGATAACGGCGGCGGAGACGGTCGCACGACGGATCCAAGAGTCAAGGCACGCGGAACAGGTTGCTGCGGCGAGATCGCAGGCGTCGCGCCGGCTCGCGCGAGACCTGGAAGAGATCGTCGCAACGGAGAACGAACTCCGCGCCGCATTGAGTCGTGCGTCGGCTGAACGAAACGAAGCCAAGCGACTTCTCGCAGCTGCGGTCGAAGCCGAAAGGGCGTTCCTCGAAGAACAGGCACACAGGTTGGAACTCCTGAACAGACTTGGGACTGTGATGGAAGGAGCGCGGCTCTCTCTTCAGAATGCGGAGCGACTGAACAAGGGCCAGCGGGCACTCCTCAGGGCCCGAGCCGCAGTAACGGCTTCAACGGCCCGGATTGAGGCGCTCACCAAGGAGCTCGCCGCCCGCCAGCAAGAGCTCGACGAGACCGTGGCCGCCTCCGCGGCTGCTGCGTCCCAACTCGAGCAAGCGCGTGCCGCATTCGCCCGGGCTACTGAAAGAGAGGCGCTACTTGCGCGTCGAGTGCATGTCGAAGCTCAACTCCTGAAGCTCCAGCAACAGCGGGTCGACGTCGATGCGGTCTTGGCTCGAACCATCAACGAGGCGAAGGAGGCCAGTGAACGCGAAAGTCTGTCGCGGACCAGGAGTTCGGAGCTGAGCGCTCGGCTTCGGCAGTCGCTCGAAGGCGCCGAGCGCGTGGCACAGATCATTGCCGAGCTCCTCGGCCTCCAGCGGGGTGACGACCCCAAGTGCCTCGTCTGTGGACACGACCACGGCGACGGCGCGGCACGTGCCAACGCGATGCGGCACCAGTTGAAGCAGGCCGCCGAACTCACGGAGCTGACGAAGGCCCTCTCGACGGCGGAGGCTGAGTTCGCGACCGCCTCCACACAGGCACGGAGCACTGAGCGTCGCGAGAAGGAATCAGCCGCGCGCGCCTCGAAGATTGCTCAGGATCAGTCAGAGGTCGTTGCCGAACTCCAAGCGGTCAGCGTTCAATTGGCCGAGTATCAAGGTGACGAGGGAACATCATTTGGACTGCCTGCCGCGAGCCTGCAAGAACGCACGAAGCTCGCCAATGCAAAGAGAGCAGCGGTCGAGACGGCCCGACAGAACCTCAAGGCGGCCAGAGCTGCAGTCGACACCGAGGCCGAGAGCAGACGCGGACTTGCCGCCGAGCTTGAAACGCTGACGCAAGCAACTGCCGCCAACGATCGGGCAGTCGATGAGGTGCAACTCGCCGAGCTTCGGCAGGCTGCCGCTCGGGCAACCGACGATCTCGAGACCGAGCGCGAGACTGTCGAAGGCAACTCGACGTTGCAAGCAACGCGTGCGCTTGAGATCAAGCGGCTTCGACAGCAACTGAGTTCGCTGGAAGGATCAGTTGATGCCCAGACAAACGAGCTTGAGAAGCTCAGCGATCGGCGATCGACTGTTCTGCGGCAGATCGAGGACCTCGGCATCAAGGTCGCCTCGGACACCGCCGTCCTTGTTTCGGCGCTGAAAGCTACTGCGTCGGCCTCCGATGAGGACGCAAACCGATCCCGCGCGTCGACGGCCGCTGGGCAGGTCCTTCAAAGTCCGCTCGCGGCTCTCAGTGCGTCGTCGCAAATCCAAGTGATCGAGCGCGAACTCACCGACCTGGCGGCGACGAGCGCTGCTCTCACGGGACGAGGTGCTGGCGCCCAGGCGGCTCAAACTCGCCTCGACGAGATCGCCGCGGCAGTGAACAAGGCGATTACCGATTCGGCCACGGGTGCGATCAAGAACGCCGAGGGGCGGATCAACGAGGTGCTTTCGGAGCTGTGCCCTCACCAGCACTTGAACGTCATGCGACTTGCGCAGGACGGTGTGCTGCTGGCGACGGACCAAGCCAATTCGCCCACGGTGAGCCCCGAGTATTACGGTTCAACGGGGCAGCTGGGGTGCATGGGTTTGGCCGTGTTCTTGGGCATTGCTCTTGGCCAACGGTGGAGCAGGCTTAAGATGCTCTTGCTCGACGAGCCGGTTCAAAACATGGACGACGTCAACTTCGTCAGGTTCTTGGATCTGATCCGGAGACTTGCCGAGACTCATCAAGTGGTCGTCGGCACCGCCGACAAGAATATTGGCGAGCTACTGAAGAGGAAGCTCCTCCTCTGGGCAGACGGAAAGGCGAAGACCGCCATCATTCATCGATTCGAAGCGTTCGACGTAGAGAAGGGTCCGACCATCGTCACCGAGGATCTGAATCGGATCCGTGCTGTAGCTGGTTAGGTTTGTCGTGGTGGGCCGAGGGCGAGGACGTGGCCTGAGCTTCGACCGCAGCCTCGTGATCTTCGTGGGTGCCCAGGCTGGGGAGCGCTTCATCGACTTGCAGCAACCAGCGGTCAAGCTGGCGATCAATCTCCTCCGCAGAGGCACTCGGGGACTTCCACCGCAGCTTCTCCCTCATCATGGCGACGCCGACCTCGAACATCTCGAAGGCCAGGCGAAGGTTCGCAGCTGGGTCGACGGGCTCCCGACTCACGAAGCCAGCGTAGCGAACTCGATCAAGGTGGATCTCCGGATACGGACGCCGTTGAGCATGTGCACGGCCGGAAGCGATCCGTCCTTCACCATTCGATAGACGGTGGCCTTGCAGACACGGAGCAGCGGGGCGACTTCGGCGACGGTGAGCAGCTCTTCGGGCAGCTCGTGTCGTTGACCGCGCTCGTTCGTGATCAACCGGCGGTGGCGGACCTGACTGCGTGATCGCCGTCGCGCCGGAGTCGGTCGGCGATCGCGGTCAGCGACGCAGCGTGGCTGGCCGAAAACTTCCCCCTTAAGGCAACCGGCACTCTGGTGGGCGATGCCCGCGAGCATGGGGCTGGCGCGCAGACACAAAAGGAGAGGCCCGCGACGGTGCACCCCGTGGCGGGCCTCCTGTGGTGCAGCTCAGGCACACGAGCCAGCTGACCAGTGAGGAGTACGTAAAGCAGAAGGCCTGGGAGAGCGCCAGTTTGGAGCAGTGCCCGGTGCACTCCGGGGGCGCGTGCGGGTTGGCCCGGCACGGGGCGTACCCGCGAGTCGAACCGCCGGGGATGTTCATCGCTCGGTGGTACTGCGAGGAGGGGCACGTCACCTTCAGCCTGTTGCCGGACTGCCTGGCGTCGCGGCTGTCATCGACGCTGGTGGCCGTCGAGGAGGTGGCGAGCACCGTCGAGCAGCGGACGACGAGCATCGAGGTGGTGGCGGCGACGCTGCGGCCGGACATCGAGGTGCAGGGCGCGGTGCGGTGGGTGAGGCGGCGCGTGGTGGCGGTGGCTGTCGCGCTGAAGGTGCTCAAGGGACTTCGGCCTGACGTCTTCGGAAGCGTGGAGCCCACGCTGGGAGCAGTGCGCTTGGCGCTGGGCGTCGTCGAGGCGTTGCCAGCGGTGCGCGGGAGCGCTGGCGCGCAACTGGCGGCCATGCCGCCGTATGTCGGATTGGGCGCCCGCCACTTCAGGGGAGACCGCGGGCAGAGGAGGCGCCAACACGGAGTGGGCGCAGATCCACCGTGAGGCGTCGCCTACTTCGTGAGTCGCCCGAATTTTCGGGCCGACACGAAGGAGCGGCACATGGATGACGAGACGAAGAAGCGAAGTGAGGAGGTGGCACTGTTTCGCCACGGACTCATTGCGGACCTGGCGCGCATTGAGCCCGGGACGAAGGGGCTGTACCGGCTGCTGGAGGTGAAGGCAGCGGAGGACTACTTCATCCCGGGCTCGACGCGGACGAGGGTGGCAGAGGAGACGCTGCGCACCTGGCTGAGGCTGTACCGCCGCGGTGGCTTCGAGGCGCTCAAGCCGAAACCGCGGAAGGACCCCCTCTGCCAATAAGCGTGAGAATCAAAACCACTTCAAAATTACTGTAGGGGCGACGAGGTCGTACGCACATGGAGAAGAGCAGCAACAGCGCATCGAGCACCAACGAGGCGCCGAACCCTGAGGTGAGCGCGGTGCCCAAGAGGAGGACGTTCACGGCAGGCTACAAGAAGGCCATTCTTGAGGAGATCGACGCCTGCACCGAGCCTGGAGGGATCGGCGCGATCGTTCGGCGAGAAGGCCTCTACTCGTCGCACCTGACCGAGTGGCGAAAGGAGCGCGACCGAGGGACGCTCGCGGCCCTGGGTAAGAAGCGGGGCCGCAAGCCCTCCCGCAATCCCCTCAGCGACGAGGTCGAGAAGCTGCGCCGAGATAACGCGGAGCTCAAGCGACGGTTGGAACAAGCCGAGCTGATCATCGACGTCCAAAAAAAAGTCTCGTCGATGTTGGGAATCTTGAACCACGTACCCGACGAGAGCACCTGATGAGCGCGGCCCTCCCGTTGATTCTCAGCATCGGCGCCGTCGCCACCCTCACCGCACTGGGGCTCTCCGTGGCCACCTTCTACCGACGACGACAACCAGCGGCCCCGAAGCTAAAGCGGCCGACTCCTGCGCGCGCGCTGTCGACCGAGGAACGACGAGATGCGGAACCTGTCAACGACTTTGAGAATCACGGAACGGAAATTTACTGAAGAAGGTCTCCTGTCGTTTGGGGGGTGACGCTCGACGCGATGGCTGACACGCGGTGATCGGTGGGCAGTGGCTTCGATGGGACGGCGGTCCGCGCAGGCACTTCGTGTGAGGTCACCGAGGGAGTGCTCGAGGGCTCTGAGGGCGGGTTGATGTAGACGGCGCGCGCCAAGGTCGGGAGGCGCGGTGGCCCGCGAACAAAGCGCTCAGGGTGAAGGTCGTACGAGGCCGTCAAGACCTCGTGGCGGCGACGAAGGACTTCGTCGGCGTGGCCGTAGTGGACCTGGTGAGGGGTGAGATACGCGATCCCGCCGTGGTGATGCTCCTGGTTGTACCAAGGGAAGAATGTGCGGCAGAAGGTGAGGCCGTCGTCGAGCCCGCCGAAGCGCTCGGGGAAGCTCGGGTGGTACTTGAGCGTCTTGAACTGGCTCTCGGAGAACGGGTTGTCGTTCGAGACGTGGGGACGGCTG
>JAYVNA010000354.1:0-15472 GCA_043758715.1 Archangium sp. | reverse complement strand
CTTCCACCGCCACCAAGGTGAAGGTGAGTCTGCGTGACGACGTCACCACCGAGTGCCCCGACACCGCCGACCAGTACTTCACGCGGCCCAACGGCGCTGATGAAGAGGCCACTCCGTATTTCGTTCACGGCAACGACGGGCTGCTGGTCGCCTGGGTTCCGGCCGCGAAGGTGAACGCGGGGCTGCACGCCGCGGGCGGCGCC
Organism: Archangium sp.; assembly: GCA_043758715.1. Taxonomy (GTDB): domain Bacteria; phylum Myxococcota; class Myxococcia; order Myxococcales; family Myxococcaceae; genus Archangium_A. Next base: position 15,269 of record JAYVNA010000354.1, on the reverse strand, counting down.
CTGGGGCAGAGGGCTTCGTTGCTCGGGGGTGCAATGCCGGGCGGGGCGGTCATCAGCGCGGCGGTCAGCTCGCTCTACGTGCTCAACGCGCACGGCTCGCATGGCACCGCCACCGTCTCGCTCGACGACACGGTGATCGCGCAAGACCTCGCGGCAGGTGCGCTGGTGCGTATCAAGCCCAACGTGGTGGCGGGCGCGATGCGCAAGCTCAAGGGCAAGGTGACGCACCCGGGCGACACCGGCATGCTGGCGAAGTTCACCGTCGGCGGGGTGACGCAGACCGTGGTGCTCGGAGCGGTCGCCATCGGGCCGTGCAAGCCCCCCTACCTCTGCGACTTCCTCACCGACGAAGACACGCTGCTGACCGTTTCAGAAAACGTGAACGGCTCGGCGACGGTGCTCAAATCGGCGCGCAAGGGCTGGGACGGCACGGTGAAGGGCAGCAGCCGCTACGTCGGCGCCACCACCACCAGCGTCGAGACCCGCGCGTGCGTGGCGGTCTTTCCGCAAGACGATTCCTGCGTGATGGGCGCGGCGGCGGTGAGCTCGGTGGGCAATCTCGCAGGCGGTGCGGGGGGCGGGGCAGCCGCGGCTTCCTACGCTGCAACCGGCCGGGTGCTGCAGCCTCCGGCGAAGACCCTGGGCACTCCGCTCCGGTTCGGCATCGAGGAGCAGGGCACCATCGCCCAGCGCTTCACCTGGACTGACCCGCCGGGGCTCACGCCCGTGCCAGGGACGAAGAGCAGCGGGTTCGTCGTCATCACCCCGGGGGCGGCAGCCGACGGCACGTCGATCGATCGCCGCGCGTTGTGGTTCGTCGATACCAGCGTCTCGCCGTGGGTCGTCTCGGCGCCGGCGCTGTCGCTCTAGTTCACCAACCCAAGTGAAGAGCCCGTCGACGAGCTGCTGCCGCTGCCCGTGTTGGTCACCGTCTCGTCGGCACATTGGGTCCCGATGCAGGCGCGCACCTGTACGGGTTCGTTCACGCCGAACTGCTGCCCCGCTGCGCCGAGCTAAAAAGTCACCGCGTTCTGGCAACCAATCACGGTGCAGGTGCCCAGACCGCACGAAGACAGCAACAGACCCGCCCCCAGAACCAGCGCGCTTCGGATCATGGGCGGACCCTGACCGGTACGCCGGCATCTGACACCTGCGCACCGGGGCTGATCATTTCAGGAACCGATTTTCGGGAAAGGTGTCTGGCGACAATTCCTCTTCGGGAGACGACACCATGGCCCTATCGCCCTTTCTTGCCGCCGAGGTGGCCGACGAAGGCTTCTTCACCTCCATCGCCGGGGCGTGGAGTGAAGGTGGTTGGCCCATGTACCCGATCGCCATCGTGTTCATCGCGGGCCTGGGCATCACCGTCGAGCGGTTGATCGTGCTCTTCGGCACGGCCTCCATCAGCAAGGAAGGGTTGCTGCGCGGGCTCAAGAAGCACCTGGCCACGGGCGACGTGGAGACCGCCATCAGCTACGTCGCGGGTCAGAAGCCGACGCCGCTCACCAACCTGGTGAAGTCGGCGCTCCTGCATGTGCACCAAGGTGACGACGAAGTGCAGGCCGCAATCGACGAAGCGTCGCTGCGAGAATCACCTCGCCTCGACGCGCACACCGGCTATCTCGCGATGCTGGGCAACGCCGCGATGTTGATCGGCCTCTTCGGCACGGTGCACGGCCTCATCGGATCATTCAAGGCCGTGGCGCACGCTCCAGCGGCTGAGCGCGCGACGATTCTCGCGGGGTCCATCGGTGAGGCGATGAACTGCACGCAGTTCGGGCTCATCGCTTCGATTCCCCTGCTGGTCGCCTTCTCGTTGCTCAACGGGCGCACCCAGTCGCTGATGAACGACCTCAACGAGGCGTCGGTCTCGGTGATGAACCTGATCGCGCTCTACCGCCCGTTCTTGAAGAAGCCCGCCTCGGCGGCGGTGTTCGAAGATCGCTGATCACGGCGACCTCGGTGGCCGGTGTGGGCCGGCGCGAGGCGAGCAGCAACAGCAGCGTGAGGAAGCCCACGAGCGTGATGAGCAGGTTGACCGCGAAGCCGAGGTTGGCGAGCCGGCCCACGGATTCGAGTCTTCGCTCCCCCTGTGTTCAGCGGGCGGGCAATTCGATCACTCGGCTTTGCCGTGCGTCGCGCGGCGCCAGTCGAAGAGCGCTTCGCGGTACGCAGAGGCGAACTTTCGTGCGGGCTCGCGCTGGGGCTCGGTGAGCACCGCCTCGGCGCTGACGTAGGCCTGGGTGTCGAGCTCGTCGAGCTGCGCGTCGACCGCGGGAATGCGGGGCACGTTGTGTCCTCCTCCGCCCTGGTGCTTCCGGCGCCCGCCCATGTCTCCTCCGCGGGGCTCGTCATCGGGCGCAAACTGCGCAGCGCGGCGTTCGCGGAGCTCGCGAATCAGCTCCTTCGCGCGAACTTCCCGAACGTCATCGAAGTCACGAAGCTGCGCCTGCTGCGCGTCGCTCAGCTGAAGCTCGGCCGCGTGCACCAACAGCGCGTCGATGGAAGAACGCGCCACGGGGCGGGGTGGCGGCGGCCGCGAGGGAACGGTGGCGCACGCCGAAAGACACACCACCATCGCGAGCGTGGAAGAGACGTTGAGCAGCGCGTCGCCCTTCTTCGCGCCGTGCAAATAGGCGTGCGCGACCTCGACCAGCGAGTCCATGTTGAGGGTCATCATCGACAGCCCACGCCCGCGTTGTTCACCAGCAGATCGTATTTGCCGGCACGCACGTCTTCGGCCACGCGCCTGGTGTCAGCAGCCACCGTGAGGTTAGCCGCGATGAAGCGATGACCGGCGCCGAGCCGCGCGACGTGCTCCTTGAGCTTGGCTTTACCTCGGGCGACGAGGGTCACCTCACGCTTGATTCGTAGTTTCGGCGGGGATGCGCCGTCCGGCCCCGAGTAACGGGGCAGGGCTGTTGCGCCGCGCTCGACCGGCGATTTCCTGGGCGATGTTGGTTTCTCGACCCGCCCGGCCGACTTTCTGATCCATTGGCATCCGAAGAGGAAACGGGGGACGGAGCTGGCGAGCCCCGCCCCCCAATGCAGCTGGAGAAGAAGTGCAAACAACAACGCCGGCGGAGACCGGCAAGGGGCATCGGATCATGGCAGTGACTGAGGCACAAGCCCGCCGCGCGCTGAGGCGGGTTGACGTTCCATGGAGCACGAAAGTGGTCGACCCGCGGAAGGCGCACAACCAGCGGCACGACCATCACGGGTTGCTGTCGGTGCTGGCCGCCGCGTTCGCGTGTGGCCGGACCTGCTTGCGTCGCGTCGAGGAGTTCAGCGCCGACCTGGGCAAGGGAGCTCGCCGCGCACTGGGCGTCGGACGCGCCATCTCCGACACCACGCTCTTTCGCGTGCTCGCGAAGCAAGGCGTGAGCGGTCTCCGTGAGACGGTCTGGGGGCAGGTGAAGGACTACGTGCGGCGCAAGGTGGTGAGCAACGACCTCTTCCCTGTCGGGGTACTGAGCTTCGACGGCAAGTCGCTGTGGGTGAGCACCAGCACTCACGTGGACGGGGCGAAGACGACCATCGACCCGGCGAGTGGAGTTCTGACGGCCGGGCTGATGTCGTTGAGGGCGGTCCTCACGTCGTCGCGTGTGCGTCCGTGCCTCGACGCCGAGGTCATCGGCGAGAAGGCCGGAGAGGCGCCAGCCTTCCGGCAGATGTTCCCGCGGATGGCCAAGGAGTTCGGCGCCACCTTCCGCATTGTCACCGCCGACGCCGGCCTCGCCTGCCGCGAGAACGCCGCGCTCACTACCTCTTCGCGCTCAGGGACAACCAGAAGCGCCTGCGGGCGAACGCCGTCGCGATGCTCGAGCAAGTCCCGTTGAAGGTGCGCACCGAGGACCACCGGAACGGCGCGCTTATTGTTCGCGAGCTGCGCACCGTTACCGTCAAGGACACGGACTTGAACTTCCCAGGCCTTCAGCAACTCTGGTGCCTTCGCCGACGGGTGACGCTCTATGGCGCTACGGCGCCGACGAGCGACGAGGTCCGCTACTTCGCTTCGAGCATTCCACCGACGCTCTTGTCCCCAACCCAGCAACTCGGGCTTGTGCGCCTTCACTGGGGCATCGAGAACGGCCACAACTGGACGATGGACGTCGCTCTCGCCGAGGACGACGTGCAGCCCTGCCAGCTCACGCGGGATGCCATCGAGGTGGTCGGCTGGCTCCGCATCCTCGGCTACAATCTGCTCTCCGCATGGCGCGCTCAAATTCCCCCGAAAGACCGTCTGCCTGCCAGTTGGTCGCGCTGTATGGAATTGCTACGAGACGCCTTCCTGATGAACAGCGACAAGGTCTCGCTCGCCACAATTGCCTGACGGCTCGCCAGCCGCTCCCCGTTTCCTCCTCCGAAACTGAAGCTGAACTCGCCGACACCGGCGCACGTCACGGTGCCTCACGGCGCAGGTGTGGACCGGGGTCATCGGTATGAACGCGTGTGACCCCAATAGCAGCGCGCAGCAATGGAACGGCGAGTCGTACTCGACTGGAGGCCTCGACCCGAAGTTCCCGATGCGCCTGCACAGCGCGGCCTTCAACTACTGCGCGTACACCGACTTCACCGCCGACGTGTTCGCCACCCAGGGCAACTGCGGCCTGCTCGGCACCGAGGACAATCGGAAGATCGGCCTCTACGCAGACGGGAATTTCTCCCTCACTCCGCCGCAGCCCTGACGCTCGACCTCAAGCGAGCGGCGCGTCGAGCACCATTCTCACCCGGCGCAGCAACGTCGCCGGCGTGAAGGGCTTGGCCAGAAAGTTCAGGCCCGTGTCGAGCACGCCGCGCTCAGCGATGGTCTCGTGCGTGTACCCGGACACGAACAACACCTTGAGCCCCGGGTGCCGCGCGCTGAGTTGGTTGGCCAACGCGCGGCCATCGAAGCCAGGCATCACCACGTCGGTGATCAGCAAATGCACCTGCTCCAGCGCTTCTTTCGTGAGGTCGAGCGCGGCCTGCGGGTGTGAACAACTGCGCAGCGAATAGCCCGCGGCGGCCAGCGCGCGCGTGGTGACGTCGCGCACGTGCGGATCATCTTCGACCACCAGCACCACCTCGGTGCCTGTGCGCGCTCGTGCCTCTGCGGGGGTGCTCGGCGCCACGTCCTTCGAGCTGCGCGGAAACAGCAACTCGAAGGTGGTGCCCAGACCCGGCTCGCTCTGAACGCGAACGAGGCCGCCTGCATGCGTGACGATGCCGTACACGGTGGCGAGCCCCAGCCCGGTGCCCTTGCCCGGGCCCTTGGTCGTGAAGAACGGCTCGAAGAGGTGCGCCAGCACCTCGGGCGTCATGCCGGTACCCGAGTCGATGGCCTTGAGCCGAACCCAGTTCCCGGCCGGGTTGGTGAGGGTGAGATTGTCTGTCTCGAACGAGAGCACGCCGCCTCGAGGCATGGCGTCGCGTGCGTTGACCGCCAGGTTCATCAACACCTGGTCGAGCTGGCCGGCGTCGGCCCACACCGTCCACAGATCGTCCGCGAGGTGAGCCCGCACGTCGACGTGTTCGCCGACGAGCCGCCGCAGCATGCTCTGGCTGTGGTGCACCAGCTTGTTCAGGTCGAGCGCGACGGGGGCGATCACCTGGCGGCGTGAGAAAGCGAGCAGCTGGCGGGTGAGGTCACGGGCGCGCTCACCTGCCAGCGAGATCTCTCTGATGTCGTCGAGCTGCGGCGTGCGGCCTTCCGTCACGTCTTCCTTGAGCACCTCGCTGCAGCTCAAGATGACGGTGAGCAGGTTGTTGAAGTCGTGGGCCACGCCGCCCGCGAGTTGGCCGATGCTCTCGAGCTTCTGGGCCTGGCGCAGCTGCTCAGCTACCAGGCGCTGCTCGGTGATGTCTTCGATCAACGAGATCTGCGTGGCCTGGGCGGTCTCGCCGGGAAGACTGACCGGGCTCACCGTGAGCCGGACCCAGACGACCGAGCCGTCCTTGCGCAGGTAGCGCTTCTCGGTGCGGTAGGGGGTCTTCAGCTGCGTCATCTGCACCACCCCCGCTTCGTTCCGCGCGAGATCGTCGGGGTGGGTGAGCGCTTGCCAGTCGAGCTCGCGCAGCTCGTCGCGTGAGTAGCCGACCAGCTCGCAAAAGCGATTGTTGGGCTCGAGCAGACGCCCCGTCGAAGTCTCCACCAGCACCACGCCCATCGCAGCCTGGTTGAAGATCGCCCGGTACCGCGCCTCGCTCTCTTCCACCGCCCGCTGCGCCTGCCGGAGAAGGGTGATGTCCTTGATGGTGGTCAAGAGCATCGGCTTGCGGTCGATGCTGAGCTTGTCCACGTTGATTAAGAGGGTGCGCGGGCGGCCGGTCAGCGTCTTGCGCTCTACCGCCAGGTCCCGCACCACCCCTGCGCTCTGCAGGGCATCGATGACGTGCTGCCGCGAAGACCCGTCGAGAATGGCGCTCATCACCGCGCTCTTCCCGAGGGCTTCTTCGCGCGTGCACTCGAAGAGCTTGCAGAACGCGTCGTTGACGCTGACCAGCGCGAGGTTGACCGGGTCTGAGAGCGAGATGCCGAAGGGCGCGTGCTCGAAGATCGCTGCGTGCCTTTGCTGCGATTCGTGGAGCGCGTGGGCGAGTTGGTTGGACGCGGTGACGTCGCGGGTCACCACCACGGCGAGCGTCACCTTGCCTTCGACGTCGCGCACCGCTTCGGCGCTGAAACAAAAGAGCCACTGGCGGCCGGTGTCGAGGCGACGGACCGCGAGTTCCCATTCCTGAAACGATTCGCCCCGCAGCGCGCGAGAGACGGGCCAATCGGAGACAGGCAGCAGACCGCCGCCATCAGGCCAGGACAGCTCGTAGGTTCGCGCGAAGAACTCGAGGTCGCGCAGCATCGTTTCGCGAGTGACGAAGCCGTTGATTCGAGCCAGCGCCTCGTTGAGGAGCACCAGGTTACCAGCGGCGTCGAAGACCGAGATGCCGTCGCTCACGGCGTTCAACACTGCGTTGAGCCGCGCCGCATCGAGATCAAATGGGAGTTCCATGGTTCACGCACCTCCCGGTACGCCCCTGTAAACTGAGAGACTACCCCGCTCAAATACCCGGTTACGGATGGGTAACGTTTGAGCCAAGGCGCTCCCCCGAATTGGCAGGTCTCGAGGGCGTCGACTCAGGGCCATCGCGCGGCGATCGCTGCGAATGAGGTCGCCTGCGCCTGGAACCAGGCTCGCCGCGCTTCGAGTTCGAGGGTGCGATAGCCGGCGTATTCCTCGGCGGTCACCGGCATGAACAACCGATACGCGAGTGGCCGCTGCACCCCGAGTGGAGCGTCTTGGGGCGCCGCTCCGAAGACCTTTCGATACGCGGTGGTGGCGGCGGCGCTGGTCTCGAACAACACGCTGACGTCGAACAACTGATGCATGCTCATGGGGCTGGCGAATGACTGATCAGAGCGTGAGCTTGCGAGCCGCGGGCGCCTCGAAATCGTCGACCGCGCTGCTCGCCTTTGCCGAGGCCCGCGCCGGCTTCGGTGGGAGCGGTTTGGTGACCTCGGCCTCCGCCACGTCGAAGGGCTCCTTGCCCACCTGGTAGCTGCCGCCCAGCCCGCGAAACTGCGCGTCGAAGACCAGCACCTCGAACGCGCTCGGCTTCCCGTAGACCTTGGCGAAGTAGCCGCGGCCCTCGAACTCGACTTGGTACGCGCGGGCGTCATCACCGCTGAGCTTGGCGGGCATGGCGATTTTCGTCAGTCCGGAGCCCTGCAGCCGCGCGTCGGTGAAGGTCGCTTCCATGAAGGCCGTCAGCTGGGCGTCGTGCGCGAGCTCCGCTTGGGTCTTCGCGAAGGTCGCCAGGCGCTGCTCGAAGTCGAGATCGACCAGCTCGGTGCCACGCGCGTCGTAGAGCGTGCCCGCGACGAAGGTCGGCCTGGGGGCGTCTTCATCGAGGCTCTCCCAGGTGCTCAACACCTCGAAATACGCCACGCCCCCCACCAGCACCCGCCGGGTTTCGACCGACTGCGCCTCCTCCAGCTCGGCCAGCAGGGCCCGAACCGTGGGTGGCAGCCCTGCTTCCGTCAGCGAGGCGCGGGGCTCGCTGAGGAGCGCTGATCGAAAGGCGTCGTCGGTCATGGCAACATTCCTCAGAGTCCGGCGAGAATACACCTACCTATGCCCGTTCGAACTGCCCAACGCACCGCCGCGACGTCGAGGACCCGGGCCGCCACGCGCGGCGAGCTGCCCTACAAGGCCATGGTTCGACTGGCGAACAAGCACGGGCTGACGGTCACTTCCACCACCGGTGGCAAGCACAACCGCGGCTCATTGCACGCGCGCGGACGGGCGATCGATGTGCGCACCCGCGGGGCCTCTTCCGCCAAGATCAATGCCTTCATCCGTGACGCCAAGGCGCACGGCTACACCGTGCACGACGAGCGCGTTCGCCCGCGCGGCCAGAAGGTCTGGAGCGGGCCGCACATTCACATTCAAAAGTGAAGCGGGAGGTTCACGCTTCATGGCGAACCGGTAATTCACTGCCTTTCTGGCGTGCGTTCCCCTTCACCGGGAATGGCAGGCGCCGTTCGCGCGGTTAACAACCGTGCATGTGGTCCTGGCGTTTCGCTCGCGTGGCGGGCATCGATCTCCGCGTACATCTCAGTTTCCTGCTGGTGATTGCGCTCGGGGCCTTTCAGTGGGGCGGGCTCGGTCTTCGCGGTGCCCTCTTCGGCGCGCTGCTCACGCTGCTCACCTTCGCTTCCGTCACCCTGCACGAGCTCGGTCACTCGCTGGTGGCGCAGCGTTTCGGCATCTCGGTCAAAGACATCACCCTGTATCCCATCGGCGGCATCGCTCGCCTCGGCAGCCGGCCGAAGACGCCCGGCCAGGAGCTGTTGATCGCCATCGCCGGCCCCGCGGTGAACGTGCTGCTGGTGGGAATTCTCGGGTCCATCGGGGTCGCGCTCTACAGCGGCCCTGAGCTTCGGGACGCCGTGGTGAACGCGCGCGCGGAGCAGCCTACCGTCGAGACGATGTTCGCGATGCTGGTGCTCTCGAACGCGGCGCTCGCGGTCTTCAACATGGTGCCCGCCCTGCCGATGGATGGGGGGCGCGTGCTGCGCGCGGTGCTCTCGTGGCCGCTCGGGCCGGAGCGCGCCACCGTGACCTCGGCGTTCATCGCGCGGGTGCTCGCGGTGGTGCTCTTCACCTTCGGGCTGTTCTATTTGTCGCCGCCCAACCCCGTCTTGGTGGTGATCGCGCTCTTCGTCTTCACCGGGGCGGGGCGGGAGGTCGCTGATCAACGCATGGGCCGCGTGCTCGAGGGCGTGCAACTGGGCGACGTGGTCAGCCCCTATGCGCCGCGCTTCACCCCCGCCACCACGCTGGGCGAGGCGGTGCGCATGCTGACCATGACGCACTACGAGGCGATCGCCGTCGAGTCGTACGGAAAGCTCATCGGGGTAGCGACCTCGAAAGACATCTTGCGCGCAGCGGGCGAGCAGGGCGCCTGGGGTTACGTCGCGGGCGTGGTGAAGGGAGAGGTGCCGGTGGTCGACGCCCGCGATTCACTCGAAGACGCCCGGGTGAAGATGACGGACGGCGGCGTGCCTTTCGTGGCGGTGATGCGCGAGGGCCTGTTCATCGGGCTCGTCACCGAGCTGGAGCTCGCGGTGGTGGCGGACCGGTTGTCGAAGGCGATCTTCCAGCGCAGCGGGGCCGCCCGCGTGGGGCAGCCCCGGGAAATCTGAATCACTTCCTGATCTGGAACTTGATCTTCTCGGTCCCGAGCGTGAACTCGTCGCCGTCTTTGATTTTCCGCTTCCCGATCTTCTCCTTCGACGGGCCGTAGAACGTGCCGTTGGAAGACCCGAGGTCTTCCAGCACGAAGTCCGGGCCCTCGCGGAGAATGCGCACGTGCTCGCGGCTGACCCTGTTCGAGTCGATCACGAACTCGCAAGACTTCCCGCGGCCGATGGTGAACACGTCACCGCTCATCTTGAACGGGTCGCGGCCCGCGACGAAGAGCGTGAGGCCGGCCTTGCTGCCACCTGCGCGCGGCGGCGGAGGCGGAGGCTCGGGTTCTTCGTACGGCTCGTCGGCCGGCGGCTCGTCTTCGGCCGGCGGGTCGAAGTTGTCTTCAGCGGCCGGCTCGTCGAACGGGTTGCCCTCGTCCTCCGGGGCGTCGGCCTCCGGTTCCGGTTCTGGCTCAGGTTCCGGTTCGGGCTCCACCGGCGGCGGCGGCGCAGCACGCGGCTTGATTCCAGGCGGCGCGCGAACGGGCTGCGGCGCGATCACCGGGGCGATGGCAGCGCGCGGAGAAGGCGCCGCTGCAACTGCCACGCGCGCACCCTCCATCGCCTTGCCAGCGACCACGTACCCGTTGAGGCGCGCGAGGGTGAAGACGGCCTGGGCGACGAGGGCATCAGACGCGACACCCATCTCCGCTGACATCATTTCCAGCGCCTCCCACAGGTGGGAAGGCATCGACACCGGCTTGGAATCGGACATTGCCGCGGCACCATAGCCCCCGAGGGCGCCCTGTCTAACTTGTTCGCCACGAAGCGTTGCGCCCGCCCGGTCCACTTGAGTTTTACGGGGCTCCGGGGCAGTGAAGCGGCCATGGCTCTCTTCGACACCGCCCGACCCAACCCCGCCGGCTTTCGCGACGTCACCTCGGCTGACGTGACCCTCCCGGCGCTGGGCTTTCGGGTCATCGATGTGCGCGAGCCCGCCGAGTTCACCGGCGAACTGGGGCACCTTCCGGGCGCCACCCTGGTGCCGCTGGCCTCGGTGATTGCGCACGCCGCTTCGTGGAAAAAGGAAGAGGCGCTGCTGGTGGTCTGCAAGAGCGGCGGCCGCTCGGCCAACGCGGCCCAGGCCCTCACCAAGCTGGGCTTCCCCAAGGTGATGAACCTGGTGGGCGGCATGATGGGTTGGAACCAGGCCGGCAAGCCCGTCGAGAAGTGAGGCGGGAGGTTCACGCCTCATGGTCAACAAGCCAGTGAAGCGGCTGTCGCGCTGGGTGCTGGGGCTCTTGCTGGCCTTCGCGGTGTTGACCGTGGGGCCGGTGCTTGCCCTGCGTTTCATCGACCCGCCGACCACCGCGTTCATGCTGGCGCGCAGGTCCGAAGCGTCTGACAAGAACGAGAAGGGCTTCGTGCTGCGCCAGCAGTGGGTCCCGCTCTCGCGCATCTCGACCCACCTGCAGCGGGCGTTGATCGCCGCCGAAGATCAGAAGTTCTTCCAGCACTCGGGCTTCGACGTGGCTGCGATTGAAGACGCGATGGAAGATCGCCTCGAAGGCAAGTCGAACCGGGGGGCGAGCACGCTCACCCAGCAGGTGGCGAAGAACCTCTTTCTCTGGTCGGGCAAGAGCTTCCTGCGCAAGGGCCTCGAGGCGTACTTCACCGTGCTGCTCGAGACCTTTTGGAGCAAGGCGCGCATTCTCGAAATGCACCTCAACCTCGCCGAGTACGGCAACGGCGTGTACGGCGCAGAAGAGGCGAGCCGGCTCTACCTGGGCAAGTCGGCCGCGGCGCTCACCCCTGAAGAGGCCGCGCTGCTGGTGGTGGTGTTGCCCAGCCCGCGCACCCGCAAGGTGACCGCGCCTTCGCCCAAAGTGCGCGAGCGCAGCCGCTGGGTGCTCGAGCAGATGGAACGCGTCAAGCTCGCGGGCAAGTGAACCGGCTCACCCTTGTCGTTTCAGCACCGCGTTCAAGAACAGCCCGTACGTCAGCTCGCGGACCGGGCAGCCATCGCGGCGCGCTTGCCTGCGTAAGGCCGCGGGCAGGGCACAGGTCGATTCGTCCTTGGGGTCGATCAGCTGCACATAGCCCCGCATCGAATACCCGGAGATCTTCCAGCCGCGCGTGCCCAACCCCGCGCAGAGATCGGCCGTGAGCTGGTGGTGCAGCGCGCGCGAGAGCGCAAAGGGTTCCGCCTCGATTCCCGGCCCGCGCCAGAGGTTCTGCTCCAGCACCCAGCCTGCTTCGCGCAGGTAGGTCAGCTGACGTTCCTTCGAGAGCCCGCCCACGTGCCGTTCGAGCCTCATCGCGGGGCCCATGCTAGTCCCACCGGGCGTGAGGTCCGAGACGAAGCGTGCATTGGAGTTGCTGGTGGTCGCGCTGGTGACGGGCACCCTTCACCTGGCCTGGCTGAGCGATCGCTTCAGCACCGAGCAGGGCAGTGGCGGGCTCACTCTGCTCTTCGGCTGTACCTTCACCACCGCCACCTTGTGGTTCATCTTGATGCTGCGCTCCCTGGCGGCGGACAAGCCGTTCGGCCCCGAGCTCGATGACGGCGTGACCTCGATGGCGGTGATGGCGTGGGTGATGGCGCTGGTGCCGCCGCGGGCCTCGAACTTCGTGCTGCAGAGCCCCATCGACGACTTTTCGCGCGCCTACCTGCCGGTGAGTTTGCTGGTGGTGGTGCTGATGCTCGGCGCGCAGGCGCTGTGGCCCAGGCGGGAAGAGCGGCTGGTGTGGCTGCGCTTCTTTTCCTCGCTCGCGCTGGGCTTCTGGCTGCTCGCGGGGTTTTTGGTGTTCGTGTCCGGAGGCGACGACGCCGGGCAGGTGGCGCTCAGGTCGGTGGCCTTCGGTGGGTTGGCGGCCGTCGCGGCGGGCGTGCAGTGGTACCGTGCGCGGTCATGAACCTTCCGTCGCAGCTGGCCGAGGTCAACGTCGAGACGCTGAAGCTGTTGCTGCAGGTGGCGTGGGCTGATGACGCGCTCGACCCGAAGGAACGCGAAGCGCTGGTGAAGCTGGGTCAGAAGTGGGCCGTGCCCGAAGAGACGATGGCGATGCTGCTCAAGCACCTCGATCTCGGCAAGCCGCTGCCGCAGCCGAACTTGAACCTGCTGCGGCAGCACCGCGACGTGGTCATCGCCGCGGCAGAGTGGTTCGTTGGCGTCGATGGGGTGATCGAGGAATCAGAGAAAGAGTTCCTCGTCACCGTCAGCGAACTGCTCGGCCACTGAGTTTCAGCGGGCCGTGTTGACCAGCAGCGCTGGGTCGACCGCCGCGCCGTCGAGCGTCTGCAGGAAGGCGATCAGATCGGCCTTCTCGTCGGCGCTGAGCGAGAGCGGGGTCACCAGCGGGTCCAACGTGCCGCCGTCGGGCACCGCGCCGCCACCCTGGTCGTAGAAGCTCACCACGTCGCCCAGGGTCTTGAGCTGCCCCGAGTGCATGTACGGCGCGGAAGCCCCGAGCCCACGGAGCCCGCTGGTCCGGAAGGCCCCCCTCATCGCATCGGCCTGCGCGAGCCCCGTGAGCTTCCCCGCATCAGGCGCGTCGCTGTAGGCGCCGGCGGTGTTGAACGCGCTCCCCAGCAGCGCGGGCACGTCCTGGAAACGGCCGAGGTCGGTGGCCGGGACGCGGTCACCGGTCTGCTGCACGCCCAGCGCGTGGAACTTGCCGTCGCTGAACGAGGGCCCGGAGTGGCAGGTCGCGCACTTGCCCTTGCTCGCGAACACCTTGAACCCGCGCTGCGCGCTCACGCTGATGGCGGTGCTGTCACCGGCGACGAAACGATCGAACGGCGCCTGGCGGCTGACCAGCTTGCGCAGGTACGCGGCGATCGCCTTGCCGTAGTTCGCGTAGATGCGGTTGACGATCGCGCGATCGGTAGCGGCCATCATCTCCCACGGGCCGTCGGGATCGGTGGCGGCGGCCTTGGGCTTGCCCTGCGCAGGGAAGCGGGCGGCGTCAGTCGCGTTGGGGTCGAGCGCGGCGTCGAGCGGCACCGGGAAGATCGCGTCGTAGTCGGCGCGGTACTTGTTCCAGAGCAGGTGCGCCACGCCGAGGCGGGTGGCGGCCATGATCTTCCCGTTCTCCGCGACGGCCAGCGGCAACGACCACTGCGAATCGAAGCGCCCGCCCCAGTTGGTCCACGGCAGGAACGAGGCGTTCACCACCGCCAGCGCGTTGCGGGTGCCGTAGTCGGTCCCGAGCGAGACGTGGTTGGGCACGGTGCGATCGTCCGACCCGGAGACCGAGGTGTGGCAGGACACGCAGGCCACCTTGCCGCGTTCACCGGCTGCGCCCAGGCCGCCGTTGCCACCATCGGTGCCTACCGCGAGCGCGCCGCTGTACGAGCTGTCGAAGTACAGCCGATGACCCAGGGTCGCCGCGGCCGCGTCATCGGCGAAGGCGTTGGTCGGGTCAGCGGGCACCGCGGGCAGCGGAGAGAATGTGTGGGCCAGCGTGAGGTCGGCCTCACTGAGCACGCCGGCGTCGATGCCTGCGTCGATCCCCGCATCGTTGTCGGAGTTGGTGCCGGCGTCGGTACCCGCGTCCGTTCCCGGCATCGGCCCACAACCCACCGCGACGATGCACGACATGCCCAGCACTGCTGACCTGATTCTCAAGTGAGATTCCCCCGAAAGACGAAGCGCCATGAGCGGCGCGCCGAAGCCCCCTCGCAGGTCCCGTGCCACGGCGGGCCCCTCTCAGGTGCACAGGTCACATCAGGGGTTTGCGCGAACGCCGCAGTGACACAGCGAGTGCGCGTGTCACTGCTGGTGTCATCCAGACCTGGTCCAACCGCAACAGCTCAAGGGGAGGCCGTGTGAAGGGTGTCGGGTGGGGGCGCTCAAATTTTTCAGGCCTCCCGGCGCGGGCTTCTTGTGACGCATTGACTTGGGCTTCGACCTGTTCACGTTCGAGTGCCACCTCGTCCCGTGAGCTTCGTTCTCGCGCGCCGAGGGCCTCTGCGAATTGGGCAACGCGGCAAACCCTGAACCCCCGCGCAGCCCAGGGCTTTTCGCTTCTCACCATTCGGATTGCATGGCCCTCACTTGCTCATGAGGGCGTTTGCCTTCCGCCCTCACTTCTTCAGAACGTCGCGTCTTCGTATTCAGGGCGATAGCGGGTGCCATCGCGGCGCAGCGGCAGGGGCGGAGCCTTCTTGGTCAAGTCGAGCGCGAGCGCGCCGCTGCCACACGCGGCGACTTCGCGGCGGAGCTCTCCGCCGTTGGGTTCCCACACCACCAGCGTGTACGCCTTGCGCTCGAGCCCCTCGAGGCGCCAGCGGCCCTGGGCATCGGGGCGCGCGTACGCAGGGCTGCGGAGCACCAGCACGTCGGTGGTCATCGTTTCGTGAATGTTGCACTGAATGTGCACCGGCCCCTCGCGCGTGAAGGTGCGGCTGAAGGTGGTGCTGCGCTTGTTGGTGTCGCCCACGAAGGGGTCCGCACCCAGCCGTGAAAAGACCGAGTGCTCGGTCTTGTCTCCGTCGTCGTTGGTGAAGTCGACGCTGTCGTTGAGCAACACCACCAGCGAGCTCGGAATGAACTTGAAGCTCTTTTGCCTGATGATGTGCGTGGTGGGCTGCGGG
>JAYVNA010000353.1:0-15481 GCA_043758715.1 Archangium sp. | reverse complement strand
GCTGCGCCTCCCGCTCGATGAGCTCGAGAATGCGGCTCTGCAGGGTGGTGGGCGCGACCGCGAGCCGCTTCCAGTTCGGCTGGGTGCTGTAGCCGGTGAGCAGGTTGAAGAGCGCGGTGACGTCGTCGGCGATCTCGGTGCGGGCCGTGAAGAGTGAAAGGTCGGTGTACGCGCGCGCGGTGGCGGAGTTGTAGTTGCCGGTGCCGAGGTGCACGTACCTTCGAATGCCGCTGCCTTCGCGGCGCACCACCAGGGTCACCTTGCAGTGCGTCTTGAGGCCGATGAGCCCGTAGACCACGTGCACGCCGTTCTCTTCCATGCGGCGCGCCCAGGCGATGTTGTTCGCTTCGTCGAGGCGAGCCTTGAGTTCGACGAGCACGGCCACCTGCTTGCCGTTTTCCGACGCGCGCACCAGGGCGCGGGCGACCGGGCTGTCACCGGTGGTGCGGTAGAGCGTCTGCTTGATCGCCAGCACGTTCGGGTCGTCAGCGGCCTCTTCGAGGAAGCGAACGACCGGGTCGAAAGACTCGTACGGGTGGTGCAGCAGCAGGTCTTTCTGGCCCACCAGCTGGAGAATCGAGTCGGCGTTGGCGATCACCGGCGGCGTGGCCGGCACGAACGGTTCGACGCGGTTGTCGAGGCGCGGGTCGGCGTCGCTGATCGCCGTCAGGTCCTGCATCTGCAGGGGGCCGGCGACCCGGTAGACGTCGGCAGGTGAAATCTTGAGCGCGATGGTCAGCTGCGATTCGAGCGCGGCCGAGGCGGTCTGATCGATCTCGAGCCGCACCACCGCGCCGCGATCGCGCCGCCGGAGTTCCTGTTGAATCGAAGCCAGCAGGTCCTGAGATTCTTCCTCGTCGATGTCGAGGTCCCAGTTGCGGGTGAGCCGAAACGCGCAGGCCTGGTCGACCGCGAACCCGGGGAAGAGATCGCCCGCGTGCAGCAGGATCAGCTCTTCGAGCAGGAGAAACGCGGTGCCCTGGGTCGAGGGCATCGGCACCAGGCGCGGCAGCACGGCGGGCACCTGCACCACGGCGAGCGCCGATTCACCGAGTTCCTTGCGGCGGCGCTGGCCACCGCGGCGCACCACCACCGCGACGTTGAGCGACTTGTTTCGCAGGTGAGGGAAGGGGTGGCCGGGGTCGACGGCGAGCGGGGTGAGCGCGGGGAAGACGTTCGACTGAAACCAGATCTTCGCGGCGGCCTTCTGCTCGGCGGTCAGCGCGTCGCGGCTGAGCACGACCAAACCGTTGGCTGCCAACAAGGGGAGCAGCTCGGTCTTCCACACCCGGTACTGCTCATCGGACATCTTGTGCGTGCGCTCGCTGATGGCGCTCAGCTGCTCACCGGGCAACATGCCATCGGCGGGCAGGTCGGCCACCACGCCCTGGGCCTGCTGCTTGATGCCGGCCACGCGCACCATGAAGAACTCGTCGAGGTTGCTCGAGACGATCGAGAGAAACTTGATGCGCTCGTGCATCGGCAGCGAGCCGTTGCGCGCTTCCGACAGCACGCGCTCGTTGAACGCCAGCCATGACAGCTCGCGGTTGAGAAACAGATGCCTGTCGGTACCGCTCTGATCGACCACGTCGAGATCCCCTGGGTTGTCGCAGCCTTTTGGCACAGTGGATCGCTTCGGCAAGGTGTGTAATCCCCGACTCACCTCATGGTTCGCAGCACACGCACAGAAGTGCAGGACGACATTCTCGGTGCGATCGACGTGGGGACGAATGCCGTGCGGCTCGAGCTGGCCCGCGTGCTCCCCGACGGTTCGATCGAAGGGCTGCACACCGAGCGTGACCCTGTCCGTCCGGGCGAGGGTTTGTATCGAACGGGTGTCATCAACAAGGAGGTCGCCAACCGGTTGGTGGCGACGCTGAGGCGCTACTCGGCCCTGTGCAAACGCTATGGCGCGCGGGTTCGTTCGGTGGCCACCAGCGCGCTGCGTGACGCGCGCAACCGCGAAGAGATCGTGCGGCGGGTCAAGCGCGAAGCGCAGCTCTCGCTCGACGTGGTCTCAGGCCGCGAAGAGGCGCGCCTGATCTGCCTGGGGGTGCTGCATGGCAAGCAGACGCACCAGCGCTCGTTGTGCATCGACATCGGCGGCGGGAGCACCGAGATCATCTTCGCGCACGGAGACCAGCCGAAGGATCTGTGGAGCCTCGACCTGGGCGCGGTGCGGCTGACCGAGCTGTTCGAGGTCAAAGACGTACTGCCACCCAAGAAGCTCGAGCTGATGCGCAACTTCGCGCGCGAGATGCTCTCGGAGCGCATCAAGACGCCGCTCAAGGGCATGCCTTCGAGTGCGATCGGCTCGAGCGGCACCATCGGGGCGATCGTCGCGTTCGCGCGATCAGAGGGCTACGGCCACGCCACCATGAAGGAGATCTCCCAGGCGGTGGAACAGCTCGCCCAGATGGACAACGAGAAGCGGCGCAAGCGCTTCGACCCGCGGCGCGCGGACATCGTGGTGGCGGGGGCGGTGGTGCTCGAGGCGGTGATGCGCCGCTTCAAGGTGCAGACGATCACCGCGGTCGATCGCGGGCTGCGTGAAGGCATTCTGTACGACCTGCTGCAGCGCCGGCGGGTGAACGCCGACGATCACTCGCTCACCGATGCCGCGCTCGCGTTGGGCCACCGCTTCGCCTTCTCGGAAGAGCACGGCAAGCAGGTCGCGCGGCTCGCGATGACCTTGTTCGACGAGCTGGCCTCGCTGCACCTGCTGCCGGCGGCAGCGCGCCCCTACCTCGAAGTCGCGGCGCTGCTGCACGACATCGGGCACGCGGTGAACTACCAGAAGCACCACAAGCACACCCATTACCTGATCGTGAGCTCGGATCTTCCGGGGCTGAGCGAGCGCGAGCGGCTGATGGTGGCGTTGATCGCGCGCTTCCACCGGCGCTCCAAGCCCGAGGGCACGCACGAGCTGCTGCAGCCACTGACGCCCGCCGAGGTGCGGGTGGTGCGCAAGTGCGCCACGCTCTTGCGGGTCGCGGACTCACTCGACCGCAGCCATCACCAGCCGGTGAAGAAGCTCAGCGCCCAGGTGCGCGGTCGCAACGTGGCGCTCACGGTGAGCGCGCGCGAATCAGTCGACCTCGAGCTGTGGGATCTTCAGCATGAGCAGGAGCTCTTCCGCGAAGTGTTCGGGAAGACCCTCCAGGTCTCACTCAAGGGCCGGCGTTAGCCCTCGAAGCCATCGGGCGCGAGCGGCAGATCATCGGTGCCCTCTTCGTTGCCGGCGCTGGGTTCGGTGAGCTCGGGCGCCTGGGTTTCGAGCGCGGTGTGTGAGAGCAGTTCGTCGGCCATCTCGTCGAGCTGGGTCGACTCGCCTGGCCCAGGCACGAGCCCGGGCGGGGGAGGCAACACGGGCGCAAGCAGGGCGCCGGCCTTCAGCGCGCCCGGCGGCGGCTTCAAGTAGGGCGGCAGCCCGGAGTGACGGCGCGCCGCCTCGGCCAGCAGCGCGTGGTGGCGGTAGCGGCACTCGATCATCTTGTGAATCAGCAGCGGCGCGCCCGGGACCTTGCGGGCCGTGAGCGACTGGGTGGCCTTGCGCACCGCGTATCTGACCCGGCGAATCTGCACTCGCCAGCCTCGCGGGGTCCAGGTGAAGAGGCCCCAGGCCGGCCGCAGATCGCCATCGCGCGGAATGCCGGCGGAGGCCACGTCGGCGATCACCAGCTTTCCCACGCGCCGGCGATACGGAAAGTGAAGGTGCCCGAAGGCCATCGCGGTGGCGTCGACGTGCTGCAGCAGCCTTCGCACGGTGGTCTCGTCGAGCGTGGGCTCGAGCGACTCTTCGAGGTTCTTCGGGTTCGCGTGGCAGACGAAGAGGTCCTGCCCGCGGCGGGGTGAATAGCGGGCCGAGAAGGGCAGTTCGCCCAACAGCTTGAGGCGCTCGGTGCCCAGTTGCTCCCGCGTCCACTGCAGCAACTCGCTCTTCCAGTGATCGGGCTCGCGATAGGCGCCGGCGAGATAGAGGCCGGCGAGGTACGCATCGGTGTTGCCCATCAGCAGCGCGTCGCAGCGATCGACGAGCAGATCGACCGTCTCGGCGGGGTGCGAGCCGCGCATCGCGAGGTCGCCGGCGGCCACGATGAAGTCAGGGGACTGGCGCTGAATGTCGTCCATCACCGCTTCGCAGGCGGCCAGGTTCCCGTGAATGTCGGCCAACACCGCCACGCGCATCGAGGGCGAAAGCTTAGGTCGCGCCGGGAGCTGAGTCGATTTCGGCCGCCGGGACCTCACGCGATGCTTTTTCGGCACCCAGGAACTCGACGAAGAACGTGGAGCCCTGGCCGGGCGCGCTCTCGCACCGCACGTCACCCTTCATGGTGGTGATCAGGTGCTTGACGATGGACAGCCCCAGGCCCGTTCCACCCATCTCCCGGGAGCGGCCTTTGTCGACCCGGTAGAAGCGCTCGAAGATGCGCGAGAGATGGCGCGCTTCGATGCCGGTGCCGTTGTCTTTGACCCGCATTTCGACGTGCCCATCGTGGCTGCTGGCGCTGAGCTCGACCCGGCCATTGGGGGGCGAATACTTCACCGCGTTATCCACGAGGTTGAGGACGATCTGCTCGATGGCGCGCTGATCGCCGAGCACGAAGAGGTTCGGCGGCACCTGCACCTCGATGGAGGTGCCGCGCGGCTTGGCCTTGGGCCTGACCGCTTCGAGGGCGCGCTGGGTGGCCTCAAGCAGCTCGACCGGCTTTTCCGCGAGCTGAATCTGGCGCGACTCGAGGCGCGAGAGCTCGAGCAGGTCTTCCACCAGCTCCGAGAGGCGCTCGGACTGGCGGTGAATGATGTCGACCATCTTGGGCGCGGCGATGGGGTCGTTGAGGGCGCCCGACTGCAGCGTCTCGGCGTAACCCCGGATCGCGGTGATGGGGGTGCGCAGCTCGTGCGAGACGTTGGCGACGAAGTCCTTGCGCACCTTCTCGAGCCGCCGCAGGTCGGTGACGTCGAAGAACACCGCCGACGAGCCCTTGAGCTCCCCGCCCAGCGGAGAGACGTGCACCGACAGCACGCAGGGCCGCACGCCTTCGACGTTGAGCTCGAGCCGCGAAGAGACGTGCTCGCGGCAGGCGCGCTGCACGGCTTGCTGCAGCTCGGCGCTCTGGAACAGATCGCGGGGTCGGTGACCGACGATCGCCTGGCCGGTGTAGAGAAACTCTTTGAGCGCGTTGTTGTGCTCGACCACCGTGCCGTCTTCCGAGGTGGTCCACACGCCTTCGGCCATGCCGTCGATCACCGCCCGCAGCACCGAGAGCTTGCGGGTGTTCTCGCGGTTGGCGATCGCCGCGTCCTGCACCTCGTGGGCGAGCCGCACGGGGTCGTCGCCGCTGCCGCGTTCCACCCCCGGATCGACGGAGATGCCGCGCGCCGCCGCGGCGAACGCCTCGGCCCGGCGTTTCCACTGCGCGGTGGATCTCGACGCAGCAGCCCAGGCGCAGGTGCCGGCGAGCAGGCCGATGGCGAGACCTGTGGCCACCGAGTTGGTGAGCATCAGGGTGGCCGCGCCGACGCCGACGAAGGTGCCCCAGGCCCACTGCCCGACGCGGTTCATCGGGCGTCACCGGAACGCTGCGCAAGACAGAGGTGAGCGACCCGGATCATGACGTGAGCTTGTAGCCGACCCCACGAATCGTCTCGATGACATCTCCGGCGGGGCCCAGCTTTTCTCGCAGCCGCTTGATGTGGGTATCGACGGTGCGGGTGGTGATGTCGGCGTCGATGCCCCAGACGTCGGACAGCAAGGTCTCCCGGGTCTGAACCCGGCCCGGCCGCTCGAGGAAGGTCTTGAGCAGGCGAAACTCGAGCGCCGTCAGCACCACCAGCTTGTCGGACACCCGCACTTCGTGGCGATCGACGTCGAGGGCGATCGCGCCCTTCGAGAGCTTCTTCTGCTCGCTCTTCGGCTCGTCGCTTTGGCGCCGCAGCACCGCTTTGACGCGCAGGAGCAGTTCCTTCACCGAGAAGGGCTTGACGACGTAATCGTCGGCACCGAGCTCGAGGCCGCGAACGCGATCGCTCTCTTCACCCCGCGCGGTCACCATGATGATGGGGGTCTTGCGGCTCTCGCCTTCCCTCAGCAGCCGGGCCACCTCGCCGCCCGCGATGTCGGGCAGCATGAGGTCGAGCAAGATGAGATCGGGCTTCCAGCTCTTCGCCTTGGAAATGCCCGCGGCGCCGGTTCGAACCACCTCGGCCTCGTGCCCGTCAGCGCGGAGGTTGTATTCGAGCAGGGTGCCCAGATCCTGCTCGTCTTCGATGACCAGGATGCGCGTCATTTCGCCGTCCTACTGCATCTGATCTCGTGGCATAAGCCGCACGTCCCAATGGCCTCCGCGAATGACAAACGGAAAGAGACCCGCATTCCCGTCGATCTGTGGATCGAAGCGGAGCGCGATGGCGAGCTGTACTACCAGCGGGCCGGGAACCTCTCGGTGGGGGGCGCCTTCTTCATCCAGACCATTCCGCTCCCGGTCGGTACGCGGGTTTCGCTGAAGTTCACCCTGCCCGCGGACACGCACGAGATCGTCTGCGAGGGTGACATCGTCTCGGCCAAGGAGCTGGGCATGGGCGTGCAGTTCGTCGGGCTGGTGCCGGCCGATCGCGCGCGCATCGAGAAGGTGATCGGGAAGCTGGCGAAACTCACGGCCAAGCCGGCCTGAGCCATCGCCGTCATCAGTGACGCGGGTCGCACGCGGCGTGCGGGCTGAGCACTTCGATCCTCGCCAGCACCGCCGGGTTCGAGCCTGCCGTGAGTTCCTTGAGGTAGTTGCACGAGCTGCCCGCGAGAGTGGGCGTCGATTCTTTCGAGACCGCCTCGACGATCAGCGCGAGGTCTTTGCCCAGGGGCACGTCTTTGAGGGTGATGTCCTGGGTGTTCGGGGTGCCGGCGACCAGCGTGATGGGGAAGGTGACGGACAGCACGTCCTTGCCGGCCGCATCTTTGAGCTTCAGAAAGCGGCTTGGCTCGACCTGATCATCGATGCAGGTCTTCTGCACGGCCACGCAGTCGAGCGTCGTGCCTTTGGTCACCACCGAGAGCTGAAAAGCGCTGATCTCGTTGAGCAGGCCCGCGCTGACGTACAGCTCGATGGGGAAGGTGGGGCCCGCCTGCTCCGCGGGACCGCAAGCCGTGAAGAGATACACCGCCGCGAGCGCGAGCCCCCTCATGGCGTGCCCTCGATCTGAATCTTCACCGGGAGAGTGGCCGTCTGGTTGCTGGTGGCCAGCACGACCACGCCGGTGGTGATGGCGGCGGCGCCCAGGCCAATGCCGATCCACAACCAGGGGCTCTTGTAGAGGGGCGTCTGCTCGACCACCGGGCCCGAGCTCGTCTTGCGAGCGGGCACGCGGAAGGCGAGGGGGTTGTAGGGATCACCGCGGCCGGCGAGGCGGCGCTGCGCGGCGTCGGCGACCTCGACGTAGTACTCCACCTCGTACGACTGATCTTCGGCGGGCACTTCGAAGGCCGGCACCGTCGCGGTGTAGTCTGTGCGGCTGGCCTTGCCGCGGGCGAAGTCGATCGAGCTGAAGCTCTGCACGCCGGCGCGCCGGTAGAACAGCCTGGCCCTCGCGCCGAGCGCCATGTCTTCGATGCGTGCTTCCACCACCACCGCATCACCCCCCGTCACTTCCGTCACCGGGGTGACGGAAAGCGTGACCGGGCGAACCCGGCGCTTGCGAATGTCGTCCTTGATGCGGCCATAGAGCGCGCGGATCTTCGGCGGCGCCGCCTTGGGCAGGTCGTAGTCGGGCCGTGCCTGGAGCAGCTTCTCGAACGCGTCACGCGCCCGGTCTTCATTGCCCAGGTAGAGATGGGAGAGCCCGAGCAGCCGGTACATCTCGGCGAGCTGATCGTCGGTGAGGTCGGGCTGCTCGATGCCTTTCTCGAGCGTGCGCACCGCGTCTTCGAAATCGCCCTCGTCGACCTGTTGCTGCGCCCGGGTGATCGCCTCGTTCTTAGGCACCACCTGACCGAGGAGCAGCGGCGCGTCTGCGGGCTGACTCGAGATGGCGTACGCCGCGCTCGCGAGGCTCAGGCACGCCAACAGGAGCGGAGCCTGGCCACTGCGTTTCAGAGCGCGCACGGCGGCGAGTCCTACCACAGGGTTTGACTCGCCTCGTCATCATCATGTAGGTTCCGCCCCCTTTCACTGGTAGCAGGGTAAATGCTCGTAAAGATTGAAGAAATTCAGGAAGCCGGGCTCAAACGCAGCGAGCCCATCAAGCCCGAGGTGCTTTCATCAGCACTGGCGGACTCGGAGGGCTTTGCCCTGGTGTCTTCGTCGCCGCTGCAGGCGAGCTTCAAAAAGGTGTCGGGCCGCGTGTTCGTGCAGGGCCACTTTTCGGCCGCCCTGACGGCGCCGTGTAAGCGCTGCACCACCGACGTGCCGGTGCCGCTCGACATCGCCTTCTCTCTGCGCATGGTCCCGGAGGCGATGGCTCCGCGCGCGGACGACACGGTGGAAGGCGCCGTTCCGAAGATCCGCCGGAAGTACTCCAAGAAGGAAGACGACGGGCAGTCCGCGGTCGCCGCCAGCTTTGAACTCGATGAGATCGACGCTGAGCCTTTCAATGGAAAGACGATCGATCTGGACCCGGTCGTACGTGAGCAGGTATTGCTCGCGCTTCCGGTGTCGGTGGTGTGTCGGGATGACTGCAAGGGGTTGTGCTCCACCTGTGGGCAGGACCTGAACGAGAAGGACTGCGGTCACGGGAAAGTGAAAGAAGTCGATGTCCGGTTGGCGAAGCTCAAGGACATCAAACTGAACTAGCAGTCGAAAGGACGGACAAGTTCCATGGGTGTTCCGAAGAAGCGTACCTCCAAGATGCGTCGCGACATGCGCCGCGCCGGCAACAACAAGCTGAAGACGCCGATCCAGCTCAACGCGTGCCCCAACTGCGGTGGCGCTGTTCAGCCTCACCGCGTGTGCCCCGCGTGCGGGTTCTACAAGGGTAAGAAGGTCCTGACCGGCACTGCAGACTGACGTCTGCGGGACCCTTTTGGAGCTTGAAATGCCTGGTGAGTGTGGCTTGCTCACCGGGCATTCGTGCGTTCTTTTCGGCCGGGGGACGGGGCGAAGAGGGCGCTGCGTCGGCCAGTTCCCAGAGTGCGAAAAATGGTACGCGGTGACAGGTGCTGCGCTTGTAGGTAGAGGGCGGCGCTGTGACTCGCGCTCAGATCATCGGCACCGGCAGCTACGCTCCCGAGAAGATCATGACCAACCACGATCTCGCAAAGATCGTGGAGACGTCTGACGAGTGGATCTTCGAGCGAACCGGTATTCGGCAGCGGCACGTCGCCGCCGAGGGCGAGGTGACCTCCGACATGGCGCTCAAGGCCGCGGTTCGCGCGCTCGAGATGGCGAACACCCGCGCCGAAGACCTCGAGCTCATCATCGTCGGCACCATCTCTCCCGACATGCCCATGCCGGCGTGCGCCGCGTTCCTGGCCCACAAGCTCGGGGCGAAGAAGGCGTTTGCCTTCGACGTCTCGGCCGCCTGCGCAGGCTCGCTCTTCGGCATGTCGATCGCCGCTCAGTACATTCAAACGGGCGCCCTCAAGCGCGCGTTGGTGGTGGGCGTCGAGCTGCTCACCCGCATCATCGACTGGGAAGACCGCAACACCTGCGTGCTCTTCGGCGACGCGGCGGGCGCGATGGTGCTGGGCCCTTCGGAAGATCCGAACCGCGGCATTCTCTCGACGCACCTGCACACCGACGGCGCGCAGACCGACATTCTCTGCATCAAGGGTGGCGGCTCGAAGCACCCGGCCAGCGAAGAGATGCTCAAGCAGAAGCTGCACAAGGTCTCGATGAACGGGCGCGAGGTCTACAAGTTCGCGGTGCGTTCGTTGACCGACGCGGTGAACGAAGGCCTCGCCTTCAACAAGATGTCCGCCGACTCGGTCACCCACGTGATCGCCCACCAGGCCAACATTCGCATCATCGACGGCGTGCTCGAGCGCCTCGAGATTCCGCGCGAGAAGGCGTGGCTGAACATCGATCGTTTCGGCAACACCTCGTCAGCGTCGCTCCCCACCACGCTCGACGAGGCCAACCGGGCAGGCAAGCTCAAGCCCAACGACACCATTGCCATGATGGCGATCGGCGCCGGAATGTCGTGGGGCAGCGCGGTCGTTCGTTGGTGATCACATGACCATCGCCTTCATCTTTCCAGGGCAGGGCAGTCAGTCGGTCGGCATGGGCAAGGCCCTGTGCGACGCGTTCCCCGA
Organism: Archangium sp.; assembly: GCA_043758715.1. GTDB lineage: Bacteria > Myxococcota > Myxococcia > Myxococcales > Myxococcaceae > Archangium_A. The sequence goes on along the minus strand of JAYVNA010000353.1, from coordinate 5,235 downwards.
AGCCAGGGCGGTGTTCGATGCCGCCGATGACGCGCTCCACGAGAAGCTCTCGGCGCTGTGTTTCGAGGGCCCCGAAGACGCGCTCAAGCAGACCGCCAACACCCAGCCGGCGATTCTGACGGTGTCGGTGGCGGCGCACGCGGTGTTCGCGAAGCACTCGAAGGTGACGCCTTCGTTCGTCGCCGGCCACTCGCTGGGTGAATATTCCGCGCTGGTCGCGGCCCAGGCGATGACCTTGCCCGACGCGGTGCGCGCGGTGCGGGCGCGTGGAACGTTCATGCAGGAAGCCGTGCCCGCGGGCGTGGGCGCGATGTCGGCGGTGCTGGGCCTGGCCCCCGAGAAGGTCGCTGAGCTCTGTGCGCAGGCAGCGCAGGGTGAAGTGGTCAGCTGCGCCAACTTCAATGATCCGTCGCAGACGGTGATCGCCGGCCACCTGAAGGCCGTCGAGCGCGCCGGAGAGCTGCTCAAGGCCGCCGGCGCCAAGCGGGTGTTGCCGCTGCCGGTGAGCGCCCCTTTCCACTGCGCCCTGATGCAGCCCGTGGTGGCGCGCCTCGACGCGGTGTTGACGCCGTTCAAGACCCCGGTGGTGCCGGTCGTGAGCAACGTGGAAGCCACGCCCAACGGTGACGCCGCGCTCATCAAGCCGCTGCTGCTGCGCCAGGTGACGGGTTCGGTGCGGTGGATCGAGAGCGTGCAGGCCATGGAAAAGGCCGGCGTGACGAAGATGGTCGAGCTGGGCCCCGGCCGGGTGTTGTGCGGCCTGGTCAAGCGCATCTCGAAGTCGATCGAGTGTTTCAACGTGGAAGATCCCGCCAGCCTCGAGAAGACGCTGGCTGCCCTCGGGGGTGCGTGATGCAGGACTTTCTGAACAAGGTGGCGCTGGTCACCGGTGGATCCCGTGGCATCGGCCGCGCGATCGCCATCGAGCTGGCGCGGCGCGGCGCGCAGGTCGTCATCAGCTACGCCGGCAACGAGGCCGCAGCGAGCGAGACGGTCAAGGCGATCGTCGACGCCGGTGGCAAGGCCAAGGCGATTCGTTTCGACGTGGCCGATTCCGAGGCCTGCAGCAGTGCCGTCGAAGAAGTGGTCAAGGAGTTCACCCGCATTGACGTGCTGGTGAACAACGCCGGCGTGGCGATCGATGGCCTGCTGATGCGCTTCAAAGATGCCGACTGGGACAAGACCCTCGACACCAACCTCAAGGGCGCCTTCATGCTGATGCGCGCCGTCTCGCGCCCCATGATGAAGCAGAAGGGGGGGGCGATCGTGAACGTGTCCTCCATCGTGGGCGAGATGGGCAACGGCGGCCAGGCGGCCTATTCGGCCTCGAAGGCGGGCCTGCTGGGGCTCACCAAGTCGGTTGCGCGCGAGCTCGCCAGCCGCAACATTCGGGTCAACGCGGTCACCCCGGGCTTCATCACTACCGACATGACCGCGGCGCTTTCCCCGGAGCTGAAGGAAAAGATGTCAGCTGCAATTCCATTGTCTCGCATCGGTAATGCGGAGGAAGTCGCGGCTGCCGTCGCCTTTCTCGCGTCGGACGCGGCCTCGTACATCACTGGCGAGGTGTTGAAGGTCAACGGCGGCATGTACATGTAGCTTTTCGGCATTGGTCGGGCTCGCACCGTGTGGTACGCGCCAGACGAAATTCACACCCCCGCAGCACCCAACCAGAAGGAAATTCTTCACATGACGGCCACCACTATCGAAGCCAAGGTCAAGTCGATCATCGCCGACCAACTCGGCGTGAGCGAAGACGAGATCAAGATGGAGTCTTCGTTCATCGAGGATCTCGGCGCCGATTCCCTCGACATCGTCGAACTCGTGATGGCGATGGAAGAAGAGTTCGAAATCGAGATCCCCGACGAGGAGGCCGAGAACATCAAGGCCGTCGGGGACGCCATCAACTACATCAACACCCACAAGAAGTAAGTGTCGTTGGCTCGTACGAACTGAAACGTCAGATCGCCCGGGGAAGCCCGGGCGATTCGTTTCGGCGCTGAACTCTCGTTAGAAAAGCTCCGGAGGCAGACGTGAATGCTCCACGCCGAGTCGTGATCACAGGTACCGGTCTTCTTTCGGCCCTCGGAACGGGCACTGAGAAGAACTGGCAGGCGCTGCTGTCGGGCCAGTCGGGCATCGGCCGCATCACGCGTTTCGAGACGAAGAAGCTGACCGTGACGATCGCCGGCGAGCTCAAAGACTTCGTCGCGACCGACTTCCTGGAACACAAGGAAGCCCGCCGCATGGATCCCTTCTGCCACTACGCCATCGCGGCGGCCGAGATGGCGATGAAGGAAAGCGGCATGCCGGTCGGTCTCGAGAAGCCCAACGGCTACGAGCCCGAACGGGTGGGCGTGATCGTCGGGTCCGGCATCGGCGGGCTGATGTCGTTCGAAGACAGCCACGCCAGCGCGCTGGTGAAGGGCTTCGATCGCATGTCGCCTTTCTTCATCTTGAAGATGATCAGCAACATGGCCCCCGGGCGCATCTCGATGCGCTTCAACTGCAAGGGCGCGAACTGGGGCCCGGTGTCGGCCTGCAGCACCTCGGCGCACGCGATCGGCGAGGCGTACCGGCAGATCAAGTGGGACGAACTCGACGCGGCGATCGCCGGCGGCGCGGAAGCGGCGATCACCCCGATGGGCATCGGCGGCTTCGAGGCGATGAAGGCGTTGTCGGAGCGGGTCGATGATCCCACGACGGCCAGCCGGCCCTTCGACAAGGACCGCGACGGCTTCGTGATGGGCGAAGGCGCGGGCATCGTGTGCCTGGAAGAGTACGAATCGGCCAAGCGCCGCGGCGCCACCATCCTGGCGGAGATCGTCGGTTACGCGGCCAACAGCGACGCGCACCACGAGACGGCGCCTGCGCCGGAACACGAAGGCGCTCAGCGCTGCATGCGGCTGGCGCTCAAGTCGGCGAACCTGAAGCCGGAAGACATCGGCTACATCAACGCGCACGGCACCTCGTCGCCCTTCAACGACCTGCACGAGAGCAAGGCGATCAAGCGCGTGTTCGGTGATCACGCCAAGAAGCTGATGGTCTCGTCGACCAAGTCGATGATGGGCCACATGCTGGGCGCCTCGGGCGGGGCGGAGGCGATCATCACGGCGCTGGCCCTCTCGCGCGGCATGATTCCCCCGACCATCAACCTGAAGAACCCCGACCCCGAGTGCGATCTCGACTACGTGCCCAACAAGGCGCGCGAGGTCTGGGTGAACGCGGCGATGTCGAACTCGTTCGGCTTCGGCGGAACCAACGCGGTGCTGGTGCTTCAGCGCTGCAAGTGAAGGCCGTCTGGCTGGTGATGGCCATGGGGGCGATGGGCTGCGTGACGCCCATCAGCTTCGATCAGGCCAAACAGCGGGTGCTGCTTCGGGCTTCATTCGAGTTCGCCTGCCCTCCGGACAAGCTGGGGGTGCAGGAGCTGTCGTCTGATGAGGCGGGCCCGGTGTACCTCGGGGTCTCCGGCTGCAATCGGCGGGCGGTCTACGTGCGGCTCAATACCGGCGCAGGCCTGCTGTACCTGAACGACACCGTGCCCCAGACCGACCCCAGGCCTTCTGACATGGTGGCTCCATGAAATCGCATCTCGCACTCTGCCTGCTGGCGTTGGGCGGCTGCTCCACGCCGCTCGCCCAGCTGAAGGTCGAGCTGGGTCGCCGATCCTCCGACGTGCTCGGCTGCCCCGAAGAGAAGCTCGACTACAAAGAGCTCGATCGCCTGATCAGCTCGACCAAGGTGAAGGTGACCGGGTGCGGCCGCAACGCCACCTGGAAGCTGGTCGAGAGCCGTTGGCAGCGCGCGGGCGACAACGAACCCATTCGCTGAGATAGAGAGTGGCCATGGCGACGATCGCGATTGCTTCGGACCATGCCGGCGTGACCCTCAAGGCGGAGTTGGTGGCTGAGTTGAAGAAACTCGGTCACGAGCCGCTCGATCTCGGGCCCGGCGACACCACCTCGGTCGACTACCCGGACTACGCGGTGAAGGCGTGCGCGGAGATCACTTCCGGCCGCGCCCCGTTGGCGGTGTTGATCTGCGGCACGGGCATCGGAATGTCGATCACCGCCAACAAGGTGCACGGCATTCGCGCCGCCCTCTGTCACACCGAGTTCGAGGCGCGCGCCACCCGTCAGCACAACGACGCCAACGTGTTGTGCCTGGGTTCCCGGGTGATCGGCGGCGCGCTGGCGATCGAGATCCTGAAGACCTTCGTTTCCGTCGCGTTCGAAGGCGGCCGGCACGCAGCCCGGGTCGGGAAAATCACCGCACTGGAGTCAAAACGATGAAGCAGCTCGCCATCGCCGCATTGCTCTTCGTGGGCTGTCGCACCGAGATTCAGCCGATCGTGAAAGACGACGCCCCGCGCGCCCGGCTGCGCGAGCGCACCGCCGAGTGCCAGTTCCGCGACTACCCGACGGCGACCGACGTGCCCTCGGGGTCCAAGAGCCTGGGCTGGGTGAAGGTCGATCGGGAAGGCACCGACGAGCTCACCTTCGAGGCCCTGCGCAAGAAGATCTGCGAGATGGGCGGCGACGCCGTCAGCCAGATGCACTGGATCCGCGCGTCGGGGGCCTCGGTGGCCGATCCTCCGGTCGAGCTCGAGGGCAACGTCTGGTCCCTGCCTTAAGGGAGCGCCCCCGAAGCGCTTGAGGACACCCGCCTTTGGCGCTACGCGCAGGGCATGGAGAACACCGCTACCCTCAAGCAGGTCGACCCCGCAATCGCGAACCTCATTCAGGCTGAGACGCGCCGCCAGGAAGAGGGCCTCGAGCTCATCGCCTCGGAGAACTTCGTCAGCCCCGCCGTGCTGGAAGCGGCAGGCACGGTGCTCACGAACAAGTACGCCGAGGGGTATCCCGGCAAGCGGTACTACGGCGGTTGCGAAGAGGTCGACAAGGTCGAGCAGCTCGCCATCGATCGCGCGATGCAGTTGTTCGGGGCGCAGGCGGCCAACGTGCAGCCGCACTCCGGCAGCCAGGCGAACATGGCGGCCTACATGGCGCTGATGAAGGTGGGCGACACCATGTTGTCGCTCGACCTCAACTCGGGCGGTCACCTCACGCACGGCGCGGCGTTCAACTTCAGCGGCAAGCTCTACAAGGTCGTGCACTACGGCCTGGTGAAGGAGACCGAGCAGCTCGACTACGCGCAGGCCGAGATGCTGGCCAAGGAACACAAGCCGCGGGTGATCGTGGTGGGCGCTTCGGCGTACCCGCGCATCATCGA